>CAYXJU010000136.1:4386-4667 GCA_964464765.1 uncultured Candidatus Bathyarchaeia archaeon
GGGGCCCTCCGATCCCCCACTTCTCAATTGCCACCTCCAATTCTCCGTGGTCTTTGGCATGCTCCACTAGATCTATGCCTTCCATGAAGGCCTCTATGGCCTGCAGTAATGCCTTAGCTCCGGCTGTGCTTCCCATCGGGTGACCATGTACAGCCCCTCCGGCAGCGACAAGCACATCGTGACCAAATTCCTCAAAGAGTCTTGGAAGCATTCCAGGGTGGACGCCTCCTCCTGGTCCTGGAAGGGTCTTTTTTGCGTGATACAGTGGTGCTCTACATTGG
>CAYXJU010000137.1:0-4651 GCA_964464765.1 uncultured Candidatus Bathyarchaeia archaeon
AGAACAAGCCTTCACTACGTCACTCGCAAGCCCGAGACAAGGACATACACCACTCTTGGCAGTCTTAGCACCCAATGTGCCAGCAAAACCATACACGCTAATGGTGAACAAGGTTACGATAAAGGACGCAAAACAAGCAACGCTAATCTTCGGTCCAGCTCAGGCCGCTGTCGCCAAAGCAGTTGTCGACAGCGTAGCCGAAGGCGTCATACAAAAAGACAGTGCTGACAATCTCCTTATCATCGTATCGGTCTTTATTCATTGGAATGCTGAAGACAAAGACAAAATCTACAACTACAACTATGAGGCTACAAAGCTAGCGATCAAGAGAGCCTTACAAAAGAGGCCTACTGTGGACGAGATAGTCGCGCAAAAGGAAACTGCCATTCACCCATTCAGATAAAATCTGCATATCAGTCTCAACAAACTCTCAAATGTTTGAGCGGAGCGAGTATTCAAGGAAGATTTGATTGAGGAAAAAGTGGTAGCTGCTTCTGAGCTCTAGCTGGAGGGTTCCAGCCACCTTTCCACCTGTCTATCCAACCGTTGGTGGCGGGTTAGCCTTCGCCGACTCGTAGCGACATACCAGGTGGGTCTCATCCTAAGGTTTCGTACCCAGTCCCTCAGGACGACACCGGACGGTTATGACCGTTACGCATCGACTCACACTTTCGTGTGACGCTCGACACACCCAGCAGCTACCAACCCCAACAATAGAGTGCGATTTCATAAAAGAGTTTGTTGACAGAATAAACCGCTACTCCACATGAAACAAGGCCTTACACTCAAAAAGGCGTTAACAAATTCAGGTCTAATTTCGGTCTTGCTAAGCTGTCAGAGCTATAGATGAAAATTTTAAATGCGAAAGTACACAATTCTGTAGCGTACCCAGTCCCTCATAGAGGACCGAACGGGGGAGCGGGCGTCAAAGACTGGCGTCCGCTCCTTTCAAATAACGTTCTTTTTTGGGGGTTCTTTTACGAATCTCAGCGACGCCAAGTCTCAAGCGATTTCTTCAGTTCTTCATGTGATTCAGCATATTTCTGGAGAGAAACTCCTTTCATGACGGCGTCCACCGCTTGCCGCATAGCCTTGGCACCTGAGAATGTGCCGTCTTCGTGGCCATGTATTCCTCCTCCAGCTTGAATCACGAAATCTCTGCCGAAAATCTTCGCCAAGGAAGGAACAAGTCTCGGATGGAGGCCTCCAGAAGCTACGGGAAGAACTGCCTTCAAACCGTACAGTTCGTTTTTCAGAACTCCGCAGTTTTCAATAACTTCTTCTCTTGTCTCGGACATTTTTCCAACGACTGTTCCCACATGTAACTGATCGACTCCGATGACTCTCGCAACCTTCGCAATGACTCGCATGTTGATCCCATGATGAGAGCTCTTAGTGAATGCAGCATGCCCTGCTCTGTGAGCGTGCAGTATCAGATCGAGGTCGCGGTTGCGCAACGTCTGAAGCGCAGAGAATCCGCATGTCAGAATGTCGACCATGGCGTATTCGCCGCCATGTTGTTCGACGAACTTTGCTCTTCTGATCATTTCATCGGTTTCAGCGGTCACGTTTACCATGTAGACTTTCTTTTCTCCAGTTTCCTTCTCCGCTTTGTCTCTACACGCTAACGTCTCTACTAGCCGTCGCTTGAAGGGGTTGAATGTTTGGCTGCTTAGGTTCTCATCATCTTTCACGATATCGCATCCACCAGCCCAAGCTTCGTAGGCGACCTTCGCATGATCCTTTGTCTTTAGACCGAGCTTCGGTTTTATTATCGTCCCCACAAGAGGTCTATCCTTGACCTTGAGTAATCGTCGCACTCCACTAATTCCGTACTTGGGTCCAGGAAAACTCTTTACGAGTCTACGTGGTAACTGAATGTCATTCAATCTGAGGTTCTTCAACGCCCTCAGACCGAACACGTTTCCTGCAATGCTGCTCAAGATATTCGCCATGTTGCCAGGTTCGAAAAGCTGAATTGGGTAAGCGATCTTCACTTCGTTACCCTCTATTCGGAACGCCGTGGCATGCAACTTCTCAACGTAGTGCCTCATAGTCGTCAATTCGGTCCATGTGCCGATCGAGCTTTCAGCCGCAACCCCACCCGCAGCCTCGTTGAGACGTATGTCCAAAGGTTCTACATGAAAGTCGCAGATCACATCATCGTTGTTAGGCTTGTAGTTCAGATCAACAAAATCAATATACCTCAATGTTCCGACCATTCAATGATTCTGTCTGCACGACTTATGAACTGTTCTCGGGGACACACATTCTTGCATCAAGAGTATCCTTCAATTTGACCGAAATCATTACAAATCTTGGGACACGTTTGCCCCTAATTCGAAACATCTATATACTCTCACAAGAACATTAACCTGATGCAACCATTGCACCGAGGACAGTCTCCAAAACACCTCTTTCTTCTTACAACAATAGCCCTTACCCTGATCATGTCACTTGGCTCATTTGTGGAAGCATCCCCAACGCTACTATTGAGAGATGAAAGCGGATCTCTAAATGTGGTTCTTACACTCACTCCGAACGTTTCTAGACGCGGCGGAACCATGACTATTACTGTCAAAATAGAAAATATGCAGGGCACCGTCGCGGGTGCCGCAGTGAAGATTCTTCTCACGTTTTCTGACGATCGTCAGATGTCTGCCTCGGGCATCAGTAATGTGAATGGAGTATTCTCTTACACCGCAAAGATACCTTATGGAGCATCTCCGGGATCTGGAAAAGTCGACATCATAGTCAGGTCAGCAAGTACTGTCGCGATAGCATCATCATCATTCACAGTCAAATAGCCCGTATACAAAAGGCTTCACTTGAGAGCATGCGATACTCTACGCGAGAATATTTGAATAACGATTTCCGAAAATTCCAGTGGAAAAACTTGATTTAGATCTATGTTATGACACGTGTAGCAGAAGTGAATTGTAATGGTGGTAAGGGCAGCGATCAATGGTTTTGGACGCATTGGCCGTATCGCTTTTCGAATAGCGCTTACAGACTACCCGAAAGATATCGAGATACTCGCCATAAACACTTCGGGATCAATGGATGTCAAGGGGTGGGCACATCTTCTGAAATACGACACCGTCTACAGAAGATTCGAGAAGAATGTGGATATTGAAGAAGTTCAGAAGCCGGCTGATGTGACTGATCAAAACCCCTTGATCGGATACTTCGCAGTTGATAAAAAGAAATACCCGGTTCTAGCGCAACGCGACCCTGCAAAGCTACCTTGGAAAAAGTTTGGAGTCGACGTGGTGATAGAGTCAACAGGACTATTCAATTCTGAGCAGAAAGCGCGACCTCACATACAGGCCGGAGCCAAAAAAGTTCTGTTATCAGCTCCAGCAAAAGGTGGCGGCGTTAGAACCTACGTGCTGGGGGTCAATACCTACAACGGAGAAGGAGACATAATCTCCAACGCCTCATGCACCACGAATTCAGTTGCTCCTGTTGCCGCAATTATGCACAAGAAATTTGGCGTGCTCAAAGCTGTACTGACCACTGTTCATGCCTACACAGATGATCAACGCCTCGTTGACAATTCACACAAGGACCTGCGCCGCGCAAGAGGAGCAGCACAGAACATCATTCCAACCACCACGGGTGCAGCCATAGCCGCAACCGAGACAATTCCAGAATTGAAAGGACTGTTCGATGGCATAGCTATTAGAGTTCCAGTAATAACAGGGTCAGTCTCAGACTTTACATTCGTCACAAAGCGCAGAGTGACGGTTCAAGAAGTGAATGATGCGTTCAAAGATGCTGCAAAGAGCCCGGCTTGGAAGACCATATTGGGAGTAACAGAAGAACCAATTGTTTCATCGGACATCGTGGGAACACGTTTCTCAACCATAGTCGACCTATCATTCACAAAGGTGGTAGACGGAGATTTAGTCAAAGTCTTGGCTTGGTACGACAATGAATGGGCATACGCTGTTAGGCTCATAGAACAAGCGATCGCCGTAGGCAAGACAGGCTCTTAACGACTCTGACAATGAACCTCAGCACTCTAGAAATTTGATTCCGCGAGACTCGACAGTTGTCGAGAAGATGTGTCTTCGAGGCAGAAGCCTACTAGCTGCCTCATACACTCTTCTTTCGTCTTCTTCTTCCACAAGCGCATGCGCAGCCTCTCCAAGCATGTTCTGTGTTGCACCTATCGCACCACTTCTCTCCATCGCCGACATTAATCTCCGTAGTCGTTCCGTCACAAACCCAATGTTATCAGCGAACTTTCTGCATACGATCATGAAGTTCTCTGGACTGGGATTCTTCAAGATGTCATTCATTGCATGTCTTCCGTATCTCTTTATCCTCAGTCTGTACGACTCATTTGAGAGAACTGCTCGTGTCGAGATATCTCCGAACCATCCAGTGACAATCCGGCAACTTGGATCAACAGGAATCCTGTCGATCATGTTGAGCCCCGGCGCCCCAGCCTTCACAGTAATGACATGTCCACCGGTCAACAGTGGTCCCACAGTCCCCAGCCCCGTTCTACACTTGACCTCTGCGACGTGAGCTATCTGACCAACCTGATCATAGGTCATGTCGATGTCTAGGGCTTTGCAGAGTGCAAAGGCTGCCGACAGAGATCCCGCTGCACTTGTCCCATATACACAACCTATTGGCG
>CAYXJU010000138.1:0-4632 GCA_964464765.1 uncultured Candidatus Bathyarchaeia archaeon
TCCGAACATATTCATCGGACGGCTTATCGGCAATCTGCTCGCAACAATCGTGATCATTCCGCTTCTGCTTCGGTACATTACGCCCAGACTTCAAGGCGCGCGGCGACCGAGGCATATGCTACGGATCTGGTTCAAGCTGTTCTAGAAGCCCGTGACGGCGCCCCTTTCAGATAGGGCCGAGTCCAGGCTCCTTGAAGGAGTCCCAGTAAGAAAAGGGGTTCGGATAAGGAATCGAATGGACCGGGCGGGATTCGCACTTCCACAGCCGTGTCCAAAGCGAATTTCTAGGATTCGGGAATCTAGAATGTGGTAGCCGGGGGGTTACTGTTCCCAAGATGTAATTTCTACCGTTCCTCTTTTCTATCCATGTAACAAGTAATATGTGTCGAGTCTGGTACATCTCGGTCGGTACATGGAGGCATATAGTGGCATGGGAAGTGGTGAAAGACAAAATCTACTGTGTACATATCTTGCAATCTTAGTTGTAGTTACTGTGATAGACTTGCTTTTGGCTCGGTTTGCAGTAATTTCTAGTTCGATCGCGCTTGGAGTTTCGGGGTTATACTTCTCGGTTCCTTTCATGATTCTCTTTGCGTTGTGGTTTGGGGGATGGGGAGCAATTGCGGCGTACATTGGATGCTTTGTAGGTGCGGGGATGCTTGCGGGTATGCCGACTGGGGTCAACATCTATTGGTCGTTGGCGGATCTCTGGCAAGTCTTGATACCCTTGCTAGCTTTCAAAATATCGAATGTGGATGTTGCTCTTAGGACGGGAAGGGACATTGGAATCTTTCTCGTTTTCGGCTGGATAATGAACAATGTTGTCGGAGCTGCATGGGGCGCAAGCACTCTCGCTCTGGGCGGAATCGTACCATGGAGTAATGTTCCTAGCATATTCGTTGGCTGGCTTATTGGCAATCTAATGGTGACGATTGCAGTAGCTCCGTTATTGCTCAGATTGGTCACGCCACTCCTTCAGAGAAGAGGAGTTCTCGTCAAAGACTATTGGTTCTGATATCGGATATGTTCGGACAGAAACTTGCGAAAAGACAGCCTAGGCAGGTCACTATGAAAAACTGGCAATGATGGTGTCGAAGACAATAACGATGAAGATGTCAGAGGATTAACGCAGAATCTTGGAGTATTAGAAGCAGACTAAACGTTGCTACCGTTTGAACAAGGATCAAGTGACCGAATGTTCTGTCTATTATGAGCCTCTGAACTGCAGCTCCGAGGACGAAACCCGCAGGGGCCGTAATGAATAATGTTAGAAAGGGATCAAGCTTCTATGCAAGGTTCAACCAGTACGTCATGTACATGCCCAGCATCACGAATTCGACTTGGGCGAAGTTTATTGTCTTCATGACGCCATAGATCATGTTCAGCCCTGAGCTGATTAAGGCGTACATGCCAAGCATCAGTCCGCCTAGCACGTTAGCCAGTCGAGAGTCTTAGGCCTCTCATTAGCACGCGCACTCAATGAGAGGTTTGACAATCAATCAATTGTTGGTGGACCGGGATAGCTTTAAACTGTCGTTTAAAACTGTCAACCAAGCAGATTTCAAGCTGAAAGAGAGCGGAATGAGCGCTGAAAATAAGCCCAAGATCAGCTCGACATGGCTGTAGTTAATGAACCGGGCAAGATCCGCAACGTCTTCGGTACTGGAATTGGGTACAGAATCCACTTTGGCTAATACTCTTCATGGATTTGGACCTGTTTTGGCAAAATAGCTCGACATGAGCACCACTTGACGATATGATTCTGACATGGTTACATTCGGAGGCACATCGCCCTGCCTATGACAGTACATCTTATCAGGTTGAAGTTCTCTCGTATCTTCGCAGGTTAGGCAAAGTCCTAAATCTGGGCTGATGAGAAGGTACTATGGGGCAAGCATAATGTCGGGTCCCAAAACTTCGATGTCTGTTCCATCCAGGCCGATTACCTGGATGCATCTGGTCTCGTTTGCTCTTGCAACGGCTATCTCGTACGTCTTGGGAGTCGTCTCTGCACTAATATTTCCAGTGCTGGGTGCTCCGGGCGTGTCAGCGCTTTATGTCTCAGCCGCAATATACGTACCCTTGGCTATTTGGATGGGCATGTGGGGCTGCCTCGCTGGCTATGTCAGTTGTTTCTTCCTAGGACTCTGGCCAAGCGGATACTCACCCCTCCTGTCATCCGTTTGGTCTGTGGCAGACTTTCTAGAAGGTCTAATGCCGCTGCTGTTCTTCAGAATGCTCAAGGTGGACCCTAACTTCGCAATCAAGCGGCCAACTGCAGCTAAAGCCTTCAAGCCTTTAGTGGCCGTGGGTGTGGCACTCTTGATCATAGGCTTGATCGTGCAGATCTACCTCGGCGCAACCTATGGCGAGCCTTTTGTCTCAGTGTACAAATATGCACTCTATTCCGGCTTGGCACTTTCCATTATTGGAATTCTTGTTGGTGCTTTCGTCGGTGAGAAAAGAACTTGGAGCACATACATCTTTTCGGGAGTGATATTGGCCTCGGTCGTCAGCGGTGTATGGGGTGCCTGGGCCTTAACCCTGATCCCAGGGCTATCTCCACTTCCGGCAGGTCTGTTCCCGGTGGTCTTTACAGGATGGGCAATTGGCGACATCATAGTCCTAGCTATCATTGCAACAGCATTACTGACTGCATTGACGCCAATGATCAAACGCTCACAAATATACGTTAGACGTTGGTGGACCTGAGTCTAGGTAATCTCCTTTTTTTGTTTTAGCACTTGGCCACTGATGAATCGGGATGCCGTCAAGTGTTCTTCAGAATCTGATGGGAATTTCAGCACGCCGAACTGCCCTACATAAACTTCATGTAGTAACCAGATTTGTAATCGCCTTTTCGATCGGGTTAGCGATAGTATTCATAAGAGGCCCAAGCGACATCATCTTGGCAGTCGCTCTACTTCTTCTAAGCGTCGTTCTAACATGCCTTGGCGGAGTCCCAATCCGATCACTGTCAAAGTTCCTAGTTGTCATAGTGAGTGTGACGATCTTCATAGGCTTCTCATTCATTTTTTTGACACAAATCCCAGGGAAGACGACATATCTCGAATACGTAATCATGAGCATTGAAACTGCAAAAGGGATATTCACGTGGAAGATACTGATCTCTGATGGAACCTTGACTTATCTCTTCATTTATTGTTCCAGAATAGTCATCATGGTGTTTTCTGCAATCTTTCTTCTCGGAACAATAGACGATAGAGAGGTCATCTGGGGGATGAGAAGTGTAGGTCTCCCATATGGTGCAACTGTTGTGGCCGCACTTTTTTTCAGAGGAATCTCTCTATTCGCCGATGATTTCTTTACGGTTAGAGATGCTATGGCTGTGAGAGGTGTCGACTTCGCAAAAACTTCGCTTTTGAAGAAGCTACACTTATACTTCTACTCGCTAATACCAATCTTCTCCCTGATGTTGCGAAGAAGCTATGATATCTCCCTCGCGCTTGAGAGTAGGGGCTTGAGCCCAACGAGCAAGCCCCCAATGATTTTTCACCAGATGAGATTCAAGACAGCAGACTACTTTGTGACCATTCTCTGCATTGTCGCAGTATTGGTAATATATCTGGAAAAGTCCTTCTGATGGAACCCTAAATGTCAGAAATCTTGAAAGTCGAAGACCTATGGTGGAAATACGAGGGAAGAGAAGATTGGGTGCTCAGGGGCTTAGACTTGTCCGTCTCCTCCGGTGAAGTAGTAGGAATAATAGGTCCTAGCGGAGCGGGCAAAACCACATTCTGCCTAAGCCTAATTGGAGTAATTCCTCAAAGATTGCAGGGGGCTTTCAGAGGCAAAGTCACAGTCGACGGTCTAGATACTGTACATAATGACCTAACCAAGATATCGAGAAAGCTGAGCCTGGTCTTTGAGGATCCCGAAGTCCAATATGTCATGAGTACAGTGGAAGATGAGATCCTTCTGGCGCTTGAAAACATCATAGATTCCAGAGAGAAGATTGCTGATAGAATCGAATGGGCCTTGAATGCTGTTGGTCTATCCACAGACTTTCTCTTAAGAAACCCTCTTCAACTGAGTGGCGGAGAGAAGCAACTTGTGGCGATAGCGTCAGCAATTGCTACACACCCAAAGATCTTGGTCTTAGATGAACCCACATCAGACGTAGATCCTGTTGGGAAGCTCGAAGTATTCGATTCGATCAGAAAACTAAGAGAGGAGCTCGGGGTAACAGTAGTAATTGTTGAACATGAAACTGAATTCTTGTCAAGATTGACTGATAGAATAGTTGCCTTCAGTAACGGAAAGGTGGCTTTTGCGGGGACACCTCAGGAGATCTTCTGTAACATATCAGCCATTCAACAACTGGATGTGTTTCCGCCACAACCGAGCCAAATCACATGTTCACTCGGTCTTAAGCCTTCACTTACGGAAGAAGAGGCGGAGAACACTCTAAGGGAAGCTATTGTCAAGGGCAACCTGAGAATCAGAAAGCCTCCAGAAGAATCAGCAATAGTATCCATAGATAGAGTTGAGCTTGTCGCACTTGATGGAGTGCACTTCAGCTACCCGAATGGTGTCGAGGCCCTCAATGGGATAGATCTCAAGATCTTCGAGGGAGACTTCATAGCTTTAGTTGGGCCTAATGGTTCTGGA
>CAYXJU010000139.1:0-4563 GCA_964464765.1 uncultured Candidatus Bathyarchaeia archaeon
TCCCACAGCTCTAAAGGCCGTCTCCCACACGTGATGTGGGTCCATGCCATGCACTAGATCTGCATGTAACGTGGCGCCTAATCCTTGGCTTAAGCCTTCCATGAAAGCCACGAGATCTGTGGAAAATACATCTTCCACGGCTTTTGTTTTTGCGCCTTCACAGGAGAGTCTGATGAAGGCGTTTCTTCTTCCTTCCACAACGATGGTTGATGTTGAGAGTGCCTCATCAAGCGCTGCTGAGCCTGAGCCGAATCCATTGACGCCAATTTCATTCGTTCTCTTCTCAAAAATCGCTCTTAGAGCCTGGCCGATTGTGATTCCCGCGTCTTCAGATATTGTGTGCGTTAGCCTTCTCGTTGATTGAACGTTTACACTCAGGCTTATGCATGCCCACCAGGCAAGTGATTCTATCATGTGATCCAGAAAACCGCAGCTAGTGGAGATCTTAGCATCCTTTTTGTCGAAATCCACTTCGACATCGATGACGGTCTCTTTTGTCGTCCTAACTATCTTCGCATGCTTTGGCGACGATGCCAAAACTTCGACTCCTAACTTCTGCATGCACTCACCTGCAAAAGTTTCTTGATACCACTATATTCCTTTTCCTGTGAATTCCGAGGTCAGAATCCAGAAGGTTGCTGCCCAAAGAAAATATGACTTTGAACATCAGATAGGAGACGCCTTCATCCTATTCTCCAGTTATACGTCCTTCATACATCTTCTCAAGTAGCTCTGTTACATTTTCCATCGTTAGCCTTCTGGGGTTGTACTTTTGTAGAAGGTAGTATGATTGTCTTTCCTCGAAAAGGTATTTTGCGATTTTTGGAATATCGCTTTTCGGAAAGCCAACTTCCTTAAGCGTAACTGGCAACTCTAAGTCCTTGACCAAGTCTCTTGTGGCTTGAACCGCCATGATAGCAGCGTCACGTTTTGGTATGCCGTGCACATCCAATCCCATGGTTTCTGCAACCAATCCAAGTCTCTCTATACAAGCAGGCATATTGTAATCCATCACGTAAGGAGTAACGAGAGCACACGCGACGCCATGAGGAACCTTGTACATAGGGCCAATAGCTTCAGCCATGCAGTGACCGATGTTTGCCCCAGTGACTGTTGTTGCCATTGCATATCCTCCATACAATGCTCCGATCGACATGTTGTATCTTGCCTCCAAATTATCTCCCCAGTAGTATGCAGTCCGCAGGTTCTGGGCAATCAGTCTTATTGATTGTAGACATATACCATCCGAGAAGGGTGAGTATCCCAGAGTAAGAAAACCTTCCATTGAATGCGCTATTGCGTCCATTCCGCTTGCAGCGGTCTGTCTGGGAGGGCATGTAATCACATTCAAGGGGTCAACTATCGCAGAATCTGCCAGTATTTTTGGACCATAAATCCAATTCTTAGTGCCGGTCTTATCAATAATTATCGCAAACATTGAAACCTCGCTGCCAGTTCCAGAAGTTGTCGGAACTAGAATCTTCGGCAAAGACGCCTCTTTGAAACGATCTTCACCAAAGAGAAGATAGTCGCCAATGTCCCCTGGGTTCTTCGCCATGACAGCGGCGGTTTTCGCGCTGTCCAATACGGCCCCCCCTCCAACTCCTATCACCAACGAATAATTGCCCTCTCTTGATTTAGTGATAAGTTTTCTTGAACTATCCAATGTTGGTTCTGCTGACAAATCATCGTAGAGATCGACTTGCAGCTTTTCTTTTTCAATTACTCCCTTGATCTTGTCTGGCACTCCTGATTTCATGACTCCTTTGTCGGTGACCAGTAATACGCGATCATTCTCCTTGCTCAGTCTCTTTGCTTCTGAACCGACACTGTTTGATGCTCCTGCACCATAGATTACCGTGTTGACATTCACGAAAGAGCTGACTCTTGCCGCAGGTTGGACATAATTCTCAATGCTCAACTAGTACACCAAATCAAAACTAGTCATAACGCCGCATATATATCACTTTTAAAATGTTCCCTGCGTAATGGACTCGCACATCATCTGGTAGTGTTCTTGAGATCTGTTGAGGATGCTAGACAAGACCAAAGCGACTATGGACAATCTGGATTTGAGCGGCCGCACCAAACTAGCCACACACACAACAAAATAATGGCTTTCACATTAGGGGAAGAATCCCCTAAAACCCCTCTTCCTTCTACAACCTGCTCGCTACGCTCGCAATGTTCGTGAAAACAGACTCAAGATCAAAGACGCCCATATGGCTTTACTGACTGTGGGAGGAAGATATGAAGTGAATAAGAATAGAGCTCTCTTGTCGTGTGTGTCAAAGCTGGGAGTGGAATTTCAGCCCAATTTACCGGTACATAGAATCGACTGGCAAATTGACTAGTCTATCAATTTGACTCTTTTTTCGATTTAGATAGTGCCCGCTGTATTCTCTCATTCATTTCGTTTCTGTAATAATCAGATAGCTTCGACCACTCTACCTTCATTTCTTCTGACTTCTCAGCTGCGTAAGGAGAGACGAGAAACAGGATTTCGTGTTGGGCAAGTTGGTCGAGAGTGTATTGGATCTCGGGATCTTCGTAGAAATCGATAGCAAAAAGGCCCCAGCATTCGTGGATGAATGGATCTATGACATTATAGATGAACCTGAGTGTCTCCTCATTGAGGTTACGTCCTGGAATCGGGGCGAAGTGCTGAATCCCATTCCGTAGTCTCCCAAACTGGTCAAAGCTGTGTCTATCTGGTAGAGATATGCCAGTCACTGCCCACAGTCTCTCTGGCAGGTCCGCCCATTGAACGGTCCTTCCACGTTCGAAAAGATCCTGAAAATCGAGGTCTCCTCGAGGAGTCCTGTTTAGTGAGGGAAGCTGCTCGAAAACAAGCAGTGGGTGTTCTTGTGCGATTCGAGCCTTGATTAGAAGCTCTGCGGCGTGGGCTGCTTGGATTACCGACAGTTGGGGCCACTGCTCATTCGGAATACCTACGAAGGTTGCGTGTTGGTTGGCATGAGAAAGAGCACCTAGACCGAGGGTACGCATCTGTTTCCACATGCTTTTCAAAGCGGGATTCAATCCTATCATCTCTGGCGAGTTGCTCTAACTTATCTAGGTTGATCTTATCTTAGTGATTTGCGATACAAGCTAGGTAGGATATCAGCAATCACAACCCGACAGATGCAGCTTTTCAAGTCTGAAAGGAGAAGCAACTCTACTTCGATATGGGTTGGTCTCTTGAAAGTGCCAAGCTAGATGAGCTTTGAAGTGGTTTGGAGGATTCTTCCTCCAATGTGGAGGCCATTATTTTGTTGTGCGTGTATTTCTTGGTGCGGCCGCCAGAAATTGGACGACTAGTTTAGGCCAAAATAATTTTGTGTGTGTGCGCACCAAACTAGCTTCCACATTATGTAACGTTTCTATCCCTCGTCCGATGCTGACATTCGGTACAGATGCCGTAGAAATCGATTCGTTGGCCTTCTATCTTGTAAGTCAATTTGTGTGAGAAATGTTTGATGAATTCTTCTACTTTCGGATCAATTACGTCTTGTATCTTTCCACACTTCAGGCATAATGCATTGATATGAGGCTGGATGTTCGCATCGAATCTCGTCTTCTTCTCATAGAAGGCTAGTTCCTGAACCTTTCCTGCTTCCTTGAGTGCTTGAATTGTCTTGTATACGGTTGCAGGGCTAATGGTTGGAAATTTTGATTTTGCTTGGCTGTAGACTTCTTCCGCTGTTGGGTGGTTTTGGCTTTGAGTCAATATCTTTAGTATCTCGATTCTTTGCACTGTGGCTTTCAGATTCTTTCTGTGTAAGACTTCTATGAAGGGGTTGAGGCTCATGATGGCACCAATCAATAATGTTACTGGGTCGCAAGGATATAAACACTTATATGATAGCTATTATCAACTACTACTGAGTATTAGGTGTATGAAATGGCAAAAGAAGAACTTTTGAAATTGTTGAATCAGGCTTTGGAGTTGGAACATGCGGCAAGGATACAATATCTCGCTCATGCTGAGCAAGTAAGTGGAATCAACGCGGAACCTATCATAGCGAGACTGAAGGAGATCGCTGACGACGAAAAGAAACATGAAGACATGTTTAGACAATTGATTGGAAGCTATCTCGATGGCGTGCCAACGATGCGTATGGCAGAGGCACATTCAGCAACTGATACCAAAGAGATTCTTGAGGTAAACTTGAAAGATGAAAAACATGCTGTAGACGTTTACCTCACGATCATGCAGAAAGCAAAAGACATGGCAAACGAACTTCGATACGAGTATTACCAACTCGAGCACACAATAAGACACGTCATAATGGACGAGCAAGAACACATATCAGAACTGAAACTGCTAACATCCTAAGAGAATCAAGAACACTTTCCAGAACGATCCAATAATACTTATTTCGACAAGAGGTTCAGTCTTATTTAGGGTGAGGTTTATGGATAAGAAAAGTGGCACGACGAACCGAGACTGGTGGCCGAACCAGTTGAAGCTTGATATCCTGCATAAGCATTCCTCCAAGTCCAATCCGATGAGCGAGGGTTTCAACTACGCTAAAGAGTTCAAGAGTCTCGACCTGGAGG
>CAYXJU010000140.1:0-4525 GCA_964464765.1 uncultured Candidatus Bathyarchaeia archaeon
CTCTCCAACTGCCACCAGTGCCCTAAACTATGGTAGGTGTATTCGAAAAATACATCTTTTCCCTTACAAACTGAAAAGTCTAAGCGAGACTTCTCCCATCGGTTCCTAAGTTCACACCGCACAGTTTTTCATTAAGACAATCCTCGAAGATATGGTTCTCACATGCGAAAGATCGAATCTAGGCAGAGATAAGAGAGAATACCATGCCTACGGACTCTCTGCCTTTCCAAGCTGTTTCTCAACTTCCCAAATAAGGTCTTCAGCAGTGAAAGGTTTAAGGAAATATCCGTCGCATTTCATTTCCCTAGCACGCTTACGATCATCCTCACTCTCGGAGACCGTGAATATGACCACTTTTGCCGTTGGATTCAGCCTCTTCAGTTCTTTGCATGTCTCGAATCCGCTGATGCCAGGCATACGAATATCCAAGAAAATTAGGTTGGGTTTTTCTCGCCGAAATTTCTCTATAGCCTCTGTCCCATTTTCAGCAGTAATCACCATGTAACCATGATCTTCCAAGATCATTGAAGTCAAATCTCTAATGCTCGACTCATCATCAACAACAAGAATTTTGGTCATGATGAAGCCTCCAATGAATTAGTCGAGTCACCTTGTTCGCACGATACCTATTCACTCGAAGGGTATCGATAATGAATCAGTTAAAGGCTAGTCATTCACAACTGTTACTGACTAACCCTGTAACAGGCGTCTTCCATCAAGATTTCAGATGTTTCTTAACGATTGTCACCAATTCGTCAGGGGCAAAAGGTTTTAGAAAATAGTCGTCGCATCCATGCTCGAAAGCCACCTTTTTGTCAATCTCTCGTCCAAGAACGGTGAACATGACAACTGGAATATTCTTCGTCTTCTCCTGCGATTTCAATAGCTTGCAAACGTCCAATCCATTCATTCCAGGCATTATAGTGTCGAGAAGCACGAGATCTGGCATTTTATCATTCACGATTCGAACAGCATCGCTTCCATCGTCAGCGGTTAGAACTTGGTACCCTGCATCTTCCAATATCATCTGAGCTAGATCACGGATAGTGGCTTCATCGTCTACAACTAAGATTCTGCCCGTTACTCCCCCTCCAAGCATCTACTCCATCCTTCTTTCCGGAATTGTGAAGATAAAGGTTGAACCCTTTCCCTCGCCTTCTGATTCAGCCCATATCTTGCCTCCATGCGCTTCAACCAACCCTTTCGTTACGCTGAGACCTAAGCCTGTACCCTTGATCCAAGACGATTTCTGAATAGCTGCGAAAGGCTCGAAAACGCGAGTCAAATCTTCTTTCTTTATGCCGATGCCATTCTCTGCAACGGATGTTCTGAAAAAACCTAGTTCTCTTTCTACGTGGAGATTAATAACTCCGTTTACGGGACTGAATTTCGACGCGTTCTCTAAGAGGTTCATGATTACTTGCATTAGTCTTGATTCGTCGGCTTGAATCGGTAATTGATACTCTGGGACTTGGATTTGGAGCTTCTGCCTCTTCTTTTCTAGGAATGGTTGAACATGTCTAGTGGAAGTTTCGATAACTTTCTTGAGATCCATTGGTTTTGAGTCTAAGTCGAACCTTCCCATTGTAAGGCGGCGATAGTCGAGGAGATCATCAGTGATCCTCATTAGTCTGTCACTTGACTCTTTGATCACCGAGAGGTTTTTCTCTATTTTCTGAGGCAATGCTTCTTGGCTCTTGCTTAACATGTAGTCTGTATAGCCTTTAATGGAAACGAGAGGCGTACGCAACTCATGTGTAACTGCGGAGATGAACTGATCCCGTAATTGCTCCATCCGTCTGCGTTCCGTGATATCTTGAATTGTCGTGAGAAGATGGTCTTTTCCGCCGATTACTATTGAGTCTAGATTTAATGAGAGGATGCGCTTGTCTCCAGATCTTGTTTGGTAGGCGCATTCAAAGTCGCTTACCGAATCATGCTTACGCAGCTCTGCAGCAACCTGCTCTTGAGAACCTGGATCTGGTATTCCCAGATCCACACTGGTCTTTCCAACCACGTCTTCCTGCGTGTATCCAAATAGCATTAAGAACGCGTCGTTGACGCTTACGATGGTTCTTTCGGGCATTTTCGTCAGCGCTTTGGCGAAGGGAGCCTTGTCGAACAGAATAGAGTATCTCTGCTCACTCTCGTGTAACGCCACAGTCCGTTCCATAACCAGTTCCTCCAAGTGCTCCTTATGCTTCTTCAGGTCAGTCACATCTCTTGCTGCTGCAAACACTCCAAGCACGTTTCCGCTGGTGTCCCTGTAAACCGTAGCATTATAGAGAACGTCTATCAAACGACGATCCTTGCCGCGGATAGTCAAAGGATAGTCAATCACGGAACCCTTAGCGAACACTTGCTGGTAGCCTTCTCTTGCCTTTTCAGGCTCTGTGAAATAGTCGGAAAAGTCTGTGCCAATAAGTTTTTCACGGTTTGTGCCCGTGGCTTTGACTGTAGCTTCGTTAACGTCTGTAATCTTGCCTTCAGGGCTGATTGTGACAATCGGGTCGAGAGATGCTTCGATAAGGCTTCTAGTATATTGAGACACCGAATGCAGAGTCTCTTCAGCACGTTTTGCTTCTTCCATTTTCTTCCGTTCCGTAACATCTCGGGAAATTCCACGGAAACCAAGCAATCTGCCATTCTTGTCAAAGAATGGAATCCCGTTCGTTTCCACAAGAATCAAACGACCCTGCCCATTATATGCAGTTGTCACCAGTCCACTAAATGGAGCTGGAGAATTTTCCAGTCTCCTGAAAAATTCCAATCCCTTTTCTCTATCCACTGGAGGCATCATATCGAAAGGTGTCTTTCCAATCATTTCTTCCGGCTTGACTCCCCAAAGTCTCTGCATTTGAGTGCTGCAGTAAGTGTATCTTCCCTGAGAGTCCATCTCCCAGATGAAATCGCTGGTAGTTTCTACCAAGTCTTGATATTTCTTCTCGCTTTCTTTAAACGCCTCATCCACTTTCTTATGTTCTGTAATGTCGCGAACCACTGAGACTGAACCGATAATTTCGCCGTTACTGTCTTTAACTGGGGTTGAACTTACCTGACGATATCTCAACTCACCCTTTGCAGGGGTTCTAATTATCTCTTCTAGGTTTCTTACGACTTCACCTTTCAAAGCGCGAAGGGGAGGGCTTTCCTCAACGGGACGAGGGCTGCCATCAGGACGCAGAATTGTAAGACTTCTGGCCAGTTTCTCAATATCCTTCTCCAGGAATCCGTTCTTGTTCACGAACTCCTTTACAGCAGCCGGATTGGCCAGAGTGAATTTTCCTTGTTTGTCAGCAAACCAGATCTCATCAGGAATACTGTTTATCAATGCTGATAATCTGTCTCTCTCCCGCTGAATTTGATCGAGTAATTCCTTGGTTTTATCTTCTAGTCGCTTGCGTTCGGTGGTCTCCCAAGCTATGTTCAAGATTCCCCATCCTTCTCCCCCTGGTAACGGCACGCGATGAAGCGACCAGGAGAAGTAGGCTGGTTCGAGAGGACCATCAGGCTGTCGACGTATCTTGTTCAATTCGTCTTGGACTTGATACGGTTCGCCGGTAGCCAAGACTTTCTGACACAGCTTTCCAAAATCTTGTCCTGTTTCAGGCCATATTTCGTCAAGGGTCTTTCCCACCATCTCCTTGCCTGGCGCAATGGCTCGGTAAGCTGGATTCGCCAACTGTATTCTCAGATCGTTTCCACGAATTATGTTTAAGGCAGCCGGCATGGTGTCTATTACAGTTTCTAAGAGTTGACGGTTTGTTTGGAGTGTTTCCTCTGCTTTCTTACGTTCTAAACTTTGAAGGATGTCCCATCTTCCTTCTCTTCTTGCAAGTGCAAATTGATGATTGTCTACCACATCAAGAACTTCGGATGCATTACACCTGTCAAGCGAATAGGAACATAAGGCTATCATCTTGTGTTGGCCGATAACACTGTTGACTTCTGCCTCGTATTCAGTGAACCCTGTCCAACCATTCCTTTCCATCCAGAAAGTATTTCCAGTTAAGCGGAGTCCGTCAAAACCATTCCATAGGGCCTCACGCTCTTTTTCAACCCAACCCTTCAAGACTTCATCTGAATGGAACTCTCCTGATCTTGTGTACCATTCACTGTAATCGAGTATCTCGATCTGACCCTTCGAAACCCGTTCATCTAGATCCTTCACAACTTCCCCTAAAGCCGCCCTGGCATCCTTGACCTTCAGAGGTGTGGATGTTACCCACATACAGAACTCATTGTTCTCCAGTCCAGCCTTGAAGTATGGTACTAGAATGTCGGTCAGATCTTCTTTTGTCCTATAGAATTGACAGAAGTGAGTTCCCCAAGGAACGTCGCCAATAGCTTCGATTCCGGATTTTCTCTTATCGAACCAAACTTTGTCCCTATTCAAAAGAGAACCTGCTTGAATGAGTTTTCTATCAAAACGAATTAAACCTTCTTCCTAGTCAACGATTCAAATACTACATCTGGCGGATGAGTTCGGACAAACAGGAGACGACAGAAACTATAAAGCTGACAA
>CAYXJU010000141.1:0-4519 GCA_964464765.1 uncultured Candidatus Bathyarchaeia archaeon
AAGGAAGAAGAGTTGAGATTTTGTTCTGGCGCCGATCACGAGTGTCGTTGTCGTCCTAGTTTTGGAGAGGTTTCTCATCAAGAAGGCTAGCGGTACAATGCCTGTCCCACCGCCGACCAAGAGCGCAGGTCCTTTTCTTCGGGGTTTGAAGAAGGTGCCGTAGGGTCCGCGGACCCCTATCTTGTCCCCGATCTTTTTCTGCACAAGGGCTTGAGTGGCTTCTCCAACATTCTTGACAACGAACATCGCGGTTTCGTTGTCGATTGGGAAGATGCTCATAGGAATCTCGTCCACGCCGGGAATCCATATCATCGCGAACTGTCCAGGCTTCGCATCCGCACATGCTTTGTCTCTGACGGTCAGAGAGAAGATCTCGTCGGTCTCTCGCTTATTCTTCTCTACCTTGACGATTCTCGGCGCATGCCTCATTGTAGCCCCTTCTGCAGACATCTTAACTGGAAGCTTCAAGAAAGCATCTATTTAGCGTTATCAAATGTATAGAGGATACTGACCTGATCCCAGAGGAGTCATCTTGCCAGACTTTGAGCGAAAGAAGGTTATGTCAAGTTTTGACATATCCGCCATTGTGACAGAGCTAAGGGGTTTAATTGTTGGTAAGTTTGTTGACAACATTTACCAACTTGATGAGCAGACGTTTCTATTCAAGTTCAGACCTGGGAACCAGTCTCTAATCATAGAAGTTGGAAAAAGACTCCATCTAACAAATTATTCACTATCTATCCCAGAGTCTCCCACGCAGTTCTGCATGGCCCTCAGAAAGCACCTTCGTGATGGAAGAACAATTGACATAACGCAATATGGTTTTGAACGGATTGTCGTAATTCAGATAGAATCTTCTGGCAGCAAGTTCCAGCTTGTGGTGGAAATATTCAGTCGAGGCAATCTCATTCTCGTGGGGGAAGATCAAAAGATAGTGTTGGCTCTCAGGTTCGCGAGAATGAGAGATCGAGACATAGTGCGCGGAGGAGAATTCGTTCACGCACCTTCGAGCGGCCTCAACCCCTTAGAAGTCAACAGAAGCGACCTTGACTCATTGAAAGATTCCGAGCCTATGCCTGTGGTAAAGAAACTTACTAAGCTACTTGCGATAGGCGGACTGTACGCACAGGAGATTCTCCACAGAGCGAAGGTAGACGGAACCACACTGACAAACCGACTCACAGACGAGCAACTCGATTCGATCTGTGAAGCGATCAGGAGTCTAGTCTCAGATTTGCAGCACCACACAGCTCCTCAAATACTTGTTGACCAAGCAGGCTCATTTCTTACAGTTCAACCCTTTCCACTAAGAATCTATGAAGGCATTCAGGCAACAGGTTATTCGACGTTCAATCA
This sequence comes from uncultured Candidatus Bathyarchaeia archaeon, assembly GCA_964464765.1. Classification (GTDB taxonomy): domain Archaea; phylum Thermoproteota; class Bathyarchaeia; order 40CM-2-53-6; family CAVXDP01; genus CAVXDP01. The sequence goes on from CAYXJU010000141.1 coordinate 1,357, forward strand.
GGCGGCTGATGAGTATTTCTCGAAACTAGCTCATGGACTAGAACAGTCTGAGGAGGAAAAGAAAAGAGAACAGGAAAAAGGAAAACTATCGAGAATTCTCGACATGCAGATGAAGGAAGAGGAGACCCTTCAGCAGGAGATCGGTCGCTTCACAAAGATCGGTGAAGACATGAAGAGACATATTCAGGAAATCGGCGCCTTGGTGAAACTAATCCAATCTGCAAGATCTCGCGACGAGAATTTCTCAGAAATTTCGAGGTCAATGAATGAATCTGCTAAGAAAGAAGTCAGCCGAGAGGTCCACTTCAAAGGTCTAAATCCAAAAAACCGAACATTTACCGTTGAGATTGAAGGCGAAGAATTCTCAGTTGGATTTGAGGAAAGTCCGCATCGAAGTGCGTCCAAGTATTTTGAGAAGGCGAAGACGCTGAAACAGAAACTTGAGAACGTTGTGAAATCAATATCGAAAACGAAAGCTGAACTGGAGACGTTCAGAATCAAGACTGAGGAAGAGACTCGCAAAGCCATTCCACTTGTGAAGAAGAGAGAAAGAGAATGGTACGAGAAGTTTCATTGGTTCGAGTCTTCCGAAGGATTCCTTGTATTGGCTGGTCGCGATGCCTCCACAAATGAAACTCTAATCAATCGACATATGGAGAAGGATGACGTGGTGTTTCACGCGGAGGTTCAAGGAGCCCCTTTTGTAGTAGTCAAGACTGGAGGGAAGGTTCCTGGCAATGAAACGCTCTCGGAAGCGGCTCAGGCTGCGGCAGCGTATAGCAAGGCTTGGTCGGGTGGATTCAGTTCAGCGGATGTGTACTGGGTTAAGCCTGATCAGATCAGTAAGAAGCCCCCCTCAGGTCAGTATCTGAGCAAGGGCATGTTCATGGTGTATGGACAGCGTAACTACGTGAAGGGGGTACCTTTGCGGGTTGCTGTTGGGGTTGTGGAAAGCGAAAGTGAATTGAAGTTCATAAGCGGCCCAAAAACAGCCGTGGAGAAGAAGACGCAGTGCTTAGTTGAACTGGCTCCGGGAAAGATACGCCAAGCCGCGCTTTCTAAGAAGATACTCTATCTACTTTCGAGGAAGGTCTCGGCTGAGGCAGCAAAGGCAATGAAGACTGTTGGTCTGGAAGAGATTCAGAGAATGATCCCATCGGGAACCGGAGAACTCGTTGAGTAGATGCCTAACATGTGTCTCATGAAACCTACGAATCGTTGAGTCTCCCTCGAGAAACTGCGTCGCTCTCAAATGTGTATATGTCGAGTTGGAAGGTGATTAATACGGTTGGTTTGGAGCCTGCCTATGGTTTCTCGCATGAGCCAGCTCGTAGTCAGACGTCACAGTCATTGGTGTATGATTTGCAGGAGCCGTTTAGACGGTTGTGTGACGTTACGGTGATCGCGGCGTTTGAGTCTGGAGTGTTGGATTTGAAAGATTTCTATTTCATGGGCGACGACTACAGGTACCATCTCGATGTTGAGGCGAAAAAGCGATTCCTGAATTTCAAAGACAGGTTCAATGCTGGTGTGAAGTACAAGGGTAAGACGTGGCAGTGGGATACGATTATTCTGAAGAAGACGCAGGAGCTTGCTCGTTTTCTGCTTGTCAAGACGGAGTGCTTGAGTTTCCTAGAGCCATCTCCAAGTTTGGAGAGAACTGGCAGCATCAAGTTGCGCAGAAGCAATCGATCAAAGAACGCCCTAGTTTTCCTTACACAATCGAAGCATTTTCGGCATTGAGAAAGAATCAGGGCACATGAAAGTGTCCGTATGATGGGAGTTCATCAGCCATGAAGCAGACAGTTTTATGTAAACAGTCATGTTTCATTGACGGTACGCTTATATGCCAAAGCCTCCATGTCGTCTGTGGGAGCTTCCGAGGGCTATGGGTGCCTAGGCTATGAAAGTAGCCGAAACCGAATCTAAAAGGAGAAGGTGATACCTAATGAACGCGAAACATTTGGCCTTTGGAACGATCGCTCTGACAATGCTCATGATTTCTACTTTCTTGGCGATCAATCCGATGGCTGTTCCTGCAGTGGAAGCAAGACGGTTGCAGCCTGGAGTAGACTTCGATGGCCCCCACCTCAACCTCAATATTCACGGAGTTCCTGACGGAGACAAGTTCAAAAATGACAGCATCGGCGAAGGAAGACACTCAATCTTCGTGTCATTATACAATACAGAGCCGATAACTATCGAGTATGCAACATCAAGCACGCTTAACTGGACGGTGGTAGACTGCGACTCGACAAGCGATGGCTATGCAAGCATCATTCTTCCACGATACATGTCGATCGATACGAATGGAGATGGAACGGTCGATACTCAGAGACTAGTTCGATCATACAAGGTCTATGTGGTCGGCCTTGGAAAGCCTGGTGACAACTCGATCATTTTGAGTTCCAGCGCCGAATTTTGGAACAGTTCAGGGCAGGTCTATTGGTCTATCGGCGAGATTACGGTGGATGGCCACAAGAACAAGAAGTTTGGCAGCCCCACAGGTCAGCCTAGCTGGCAGAACGCTACAGATCTCTTCACCATTGACAGCATGACACTATGGAATGATGCAGATGGCGATGGCATAGTGGATCAAGAATGGAACGATGCAAACAATAATGGAGTCATCGATCCTGGCGAATGGATAGACGCCAACGGCAACGGCATCGTGGATAACGAATTGATAACCTATACAAATGAGTGGGTTTTCAACATCGCTATGCTTGAAGGCTACTGGTGGAACGTCAAAAACGATGGAGTAAGGCTGCTGCAAGTCCGCTTCTATCCAGTCTGGTAAACGTAACAGCCAATCCCCCCTTTTTCCTTTTTTTCGAAATACAATCAACCGAATATTCCACAGTTGCCTCTTCATCTGTATCTTTGCAAGTTCTCCAGCTGTCAGAATCATATTTCCGACAGCTCTGCAATGAACAATTAGTGAAGTTGGAATTCAAGTGTGTGTATAGGATGGTGCGGCCGCTGGAATCGGCACCCTTAGGAACGACGACAGAATTATGTGTGCTAAGCGATCCCTCGGTCGTATCAGGAGATAAATCGAAATCTCTAATGAAAATGATAGATTGATGATAAAGGCAGTCGAGGTCTAGTTGCAGGGCTTTCATCCGGGACGCCGACAGGAAGCAGCGCCAATACAATAATG
>CAYXJU010000142.1:0-658 GCA_964464765.1 uncultured Candidatus Bathyarchaeia archaeon
TCCTTTGGGGGAAGCCCGAAGGAAAATCGAGGACCCGCCCTCTTGTGTCCAGCGCAGAACGATCGCCATCATTTTGCCACGGTTTGAACGTTACACGAAGCGATCCATATTTTCCAGGCTGATCGGCCGCATCAATCCATTGCCAAAAGTCTTCTTTCAAGATGGAATTCAGATATGCGTTGATATCGGGCAGGGGAGGCGCGTCGATTTCAACATATGGAATTCCCTTGTTCTTCTGTCGCTCTGAAATCGGGCCCTTAATGTAGACAATGATGCTTGCAGGTATCTGAGCTCTGGGGAACCATTTGCCAGCTCTGTGTATCACTATTCCTCGGATGGTTCCATGGGATGAAAGAAAGCGCCGGAGTTCCAACCCATATCTTCGTTCCATCCAGTGATTGCTCAAAACGAAAGCGATTTGTCCACCATTCTCGACCAACAGCCATGCCAATGTCATGACATAGACGGAAAGATCACTGTACCCTGACCAGAACTTGAAAAGAGAAGCAAGTTCTGAGTCAACAGCCTTCTCTGTGGCTATCTCCTTGAGCGTTTCAAGTAACCAGTCTCTGTAGCTCCCTTCAACAACGATTTCTCCAGTCACATTTCTAGCCATTGAGAGGTTCTGATAGCTGACGTAGGCTGGGTTACCTATCAC
>CAYXJU010000142.1:668-4519 GCA_964464765.1 uncultured Candidatus Bathyarchaeia archaeon
AAATCCAAAATCAGCCGCGTTTGCGACTTGAACACGAGCCCACCTGAAAACGTCGTCGCATACTAGAGTGGTTTCGTTGCCCAAAACTAGACGAGCAGCTGCAAGGGGAAGATAATCAATATCCACGCCAACGATATGCGCTGAAGGATACCGAGCCCTGGCTTGTTGAAGGAAAATGCCATGACCAGCCATCGGATCTAGGATGCTTGTCGGCTGATCTCTCAAGCCAGACAAAGCAAACTTCCCTACATGTTGAGGGGTAAAATACTGCCCCAGCAGCTTGAATCGTTCGCTCGTTGGTAGGTGCTCGTATAGTTCCCACACCAATCTGGTCCCATTTTCAGCAACAGCTGAGGCGAAATATTTGGCAGCTTGAACCCAGACAGGGCCCTTCTTTGGATCATCCCTTATGCGGGCCGGGGGCGCAAGTCTTTCTAGCAGCGTGTTCTTGCTGACTGACTCCTTTGCACATTCGGCCAGCGTCTCATAGAAGAGACGCGCATCGGCGTCTCCAAGCTGAATGAGCTTCCCAAAATTACGAAGCAGCTCTTTCGGAGTGGCAATGTGTGGCTGAGAGTCCATGTGAAATTGAATCGTCATTTCCTTCGGCCTCGCACATACCACTTTTCGCCCCGCAACTCTGCAATTTCTTTCAAGATTACTCGAAACCGCTTCGCGTCGACCGCAACGTCAACTCCAGATGAAAAGCATTGACCCACGTAGCGGCTAAAGAGGTAGTCGAACGTCCTCTCGACAGAGTCATCCGCCAACTTCGAGAGTCTGCGTTGTATGAATGATCTTGGGGTTTCTAGCCTTGGCTTCATGTCATTCATTGTTGGCACAGATGGCTTCTGTGCCACGATAATTGGATCCTTCTTAACAGCGCCTGTTGTAGTGGTTTGTTTGAAGCTTGTCTGCTGTTTGTCGAGTATCGAGGCGTTGACGATCTGGAAGCCTGCGGTGGTTATGGCACGACGCAAGGAATTCCAGACTTTACTGCTTGTATGATGGAAAACCACGCTCATATAGCTCCCAGGTCGAAGTACGCGGAAATTCTCACGAAATGCTTCGATGAGGAGATTCTCGTATTCAGGCAACTGCTTCTTTTGGGAGTCGCTTACTATGGTCTCATATTTCGTGTCAGTCAGGTTGCCGAGCCATATCTCGGAAAGGAAGTTAATCTCCGAATATGGAATGTTGCCTGCGAAAGGTGGATCAGTGAAAATGTAGTCCACTGAGCTGTCTGGCAATCCTGATTGTTGTGCAGGTCTTCGATAGACCCAGACTTCCGGATTCCATTTGCTGACTTGTGTGATTGCTTTACACAGGTCATTGAATTTCTGCCTAACGCCATGGAATACGTTCTTCTCCAATGGGCAACTGCCGACGTATAGGACGCCAGGTTGTCCGCTTGTTACGACCGGCTCAGATTTGCCTCTCTTGAAGACAAACCGAGTCATAAGCGTGGAGTGAGCCACATTGTAGCTTGATACAACAAGAATGAAATGATCGCGAAACTGTTCAGGCAGCTTGTTTGCGGCTTCATAAAGGAGCGATAGTGCCAAGAAATTCCTCCTTGTATAGAAGTGGTGTACATGGGTGATGTTCTGGTGGTATCCAGAGCGATACAAGTCCCCCCAAGGTACTCGAATTGCCCTAGCGCTTGAAGGGAAAGATATCCTATCTATCCTTGAGAGAACTTCCAAGTCTTTTTCGTTGACTGCTCGAGTCCATCGTCGTTTGCCAGTTCTTCCATAGACGGTCACAGGGACGCGTTTGGTGCTTGGCTGTGTGGTATTTAGCAGGTCATCATATATGAGGACTGTGGCTTTCTTTGCTGACTTCGCTCTAATTGTGGCATGACAAACCGGGCACTCGGATTCATCCTTGAAGGTTCCATGCTCAAAATCCACGAAGAGATCGCAAAACTTCGCCTCCGCGCGGCACTTCGTGCAAGAAATCACGTCGCTAAAGACTGTGTGTGCAATGGTTCCAAGATTTCCGTGATTGTCTTTAGCTTCGTATATCCAATTCCACTTCGACTCAATTTCGTTCATCAATTCGTAAAAGACTGCTTGAAACCGGGTTACATCAATTGGTCGCAGTAATGTTCTGCCGATGAAGGTGGGGAGCACTCCTATGTCTATGCATATGGCACGTCGCGCTCCCCAAGCATCTCTATTATCCAGCTTGACATTCAACAGACTCGCTTTGATCCTATCACCGCAAGCCGCTGCGGCAAATCCAGTGCTACAAGTTCCAGCGAAGCAATCGTAGACTATGTCTCCAGGTTTTGTATGTGCGAGAATCAGAGGGATAATGCTTCGATAGTCAATTTTGGTTGGATAAGGGTGAATACGATAGATTGCTTCTCCTCGCGTTGATACCATAGGAGCTAGATATGGGTCGAACTCCAAGTGTCCGTGGTTCCTTTCAATGTGACTGGGTCTTCTCAGATTCATTTGTTTGTATTTCATTGAAGATTTCCCAAGCCAATTTGTCCAGAGTCTTGAGCTCAGGAGACAAGGCGTTCATGAACATCCTGCGGCGAGAAGCGAGCGGTTTTGCCGTGTTCAGATATTTCGCGTCTGTCTTCACGAGTTCTCTTGCTGCCTTCCCTACTCGTTTCGATTCGCCAGCCAAGTCCGTGTGCCTCTGATCTTGTGAATTGAATCTTGGTATCAACGATAGAGGCAATTTGTGGATATGCTGTTCACTGAATGCCCCCCTCGATTGATGCCCTTTAATTGCCATGTTGATGGCTTGACTGTTGAGCATACCACAGACATACCACGCTTCATCTGAACTTTGTGCTTCCCACGCATACAATGTCTGATCGTTTACAAATGGGAATTCTAAGGAGGTTGTCTTGATGACTGTTGCGCAGATGTTCTTTCCGCCGGCGCCATAGACGACCAAGTTCTGATGGCCTTCAGCTGATTGGTCGGTTAACTTGTTCTTACGCTTGATCCAACTCTCAAGTTTCTTCTTGCCTAGTCGCATCAATTCGCTATCTATCTTCTTGAACCATGCTTTTGCCTTTACGTGACCGCTAAGTGAGAGATCATGTTGAGTGACTATTGTGAATTTGCCGTTCAATCCTTTTACGGGCAGGACAGCATAGCATGGGTTGCCATAGACGAACGGGAGAATTGCATCTGATTTGAGCGTTGTGAAAATGTATGATGACTCCACTGTGCCTTTTATGTCGATCCTATTCCATGGGGGCTTGTTGTCTCGATTTCCTTTTTCTGCGGCAGACGTCTGAATGCTAGGAATCTGTGCCGTCTTATTTCCTATGATGTCGATCATTACGGCACGACGGGGCATCAGATCAGCACCTTGCCTGAACATTGGTTTGTAGGATTCATCTTCTCTGAGTTCATGGATCTGGGCAGTGAACGATGATTTCTTGCCAAGCGTTGAAAGCTGCAGTTCCGTTTCCCACTCGGCAAGGTTCTTTGGTTCTCCACTTAGGACGGTGCAAGGAAGACGCTGTGGGAAACCTGCTGTCAGCTCGTCTCTTGTGCCGAAAACAGCAGAGGCAGGGCGTCCAAAAAGATCGTGCACTTCTTCTAGATCCCAAACTCTGACCACTTTCATCGGAGCGTACTGCTTGAACTCAGACCTGCGCAACGGGTCATGCTGGCCACCATTAAGAATCACACGAGGCAGAATGAATCCAAACTTTCCGTCCTGAATCATGTAGTGCGATACGGAGTGAGCGGCAAACACGGTTGAGACTTCAAGGTGATGCCGCGAGGCTGCTGGAGGCAGGAGATGATATTGTGTAATCAAGTTCTCCAACTGTCTCTTGTATCTTGCGCTGGGAAACCTGCTCATCGCCAGCC
>CAYXJU010000143.1:0-4493 GCA_964464765.1 uncultured Candidatus Bathyarchaeia archaeon
GTGGTCTCTGGTTGCTGAGAACGGGTTAATGTTTGTCGCCTAAACAATAAATAGAGATAGCTCTGCCCTCTGCTCATCTGTCTGGATAGCGGACATCCATTTGAAGTACATCTGGATACGAGGCAACATACGCCGTAGTACCCAAGCACATTCGATCACATAGACTTTGTCGAAAAGGTCGAATTATGTACGTTGCTGGTAGAGAAATGCTGTTATCTGCAGTGACGACACCAAAACTGGCTTATTTTCAACAGAAACCATGATTTCGGCGCTGACACAATTTTCGTCGAATTGCCCTTGATAGACCAAAAAACAGTTCAATGGGCTTCACAATAATTCATATGGCGGTGCGAACATGCGCCTGAAAGCTTCTGGAAGACGTAAGCTGAAACGGAAACAGGCTGTGGCTAACATCAAACGTGATAGTCAAACTACCAAACGCAAGAAGATAGTGAATCAACAAACGAATGAGAAACGGGTGGAGAAGGCTCTTGAAGAATCGGAAGCCATGTACTATGCCCTTTTTGAGAACACGGGTACTGGGATGTTGGCTATTGACGAAGACACTACGATATTGACGATGAACACAGAGTTCGAAAGAATCAGCGGATACTCAAAGAAGGAGATAGAGGGTAAGCGGAGTTGGACAGAGTTCGTCGCCAAGGGCTATCTGGAAAAGATGAGAGAATACCATGATCTGCGAAGGATCGACCCCAAAGCAGCTCCAAGAACCTACGAATCCAAGTTAATTGACAGACAAGGGAAAATCGTAGATGCCCTGCTAACCGTTACGTTGATTCCAAGAACAAAAAAGAGCATAGTGTCCCTCGTAGACATAACGGAACATAAGAAAGCAGAAAAGGAACTTGAAAACCTAGCAAAATACCCTGCAGAGAATCCAAGTCCAATACTAAGGTTAGATAAGAATGGCGTCATTCTTCACGCGAACAAAGCATGCGACCCATTACTGAAAGATTGGGGGAAGAAGATAGGTGACTATGCTCCGAAGTATTGGAGTGACTTGGTCGCCGAGGTATTCGAAAGTAAATCAAGTAGAAACGTAGAAAGCGAATCCGGTACGATCACTTACCTATTCAATCTTGTACCAAGTTTGAATTCTGGACATGTGAACCTCTACGGACGAGACATTACCCTCCGCAAGAAGATGGAGAAAGAGATTCTGGCGGAGCGCGGTCGGCTTCTTACCATACTAGATGGTGTGCCCTTTATGGTTTGTCTGCTGAAACCGGATTACCATGTCGATTTTGCCAATCGTGCTTTCAAAGAGAGGTTTGGTGAGTCACACGGGAGACGCTGCTATGAGTATTGTTTTGGGAAGAAAGAACCATGTGACTTTTGCGAGGCATACAAGGCTCTGGAAACAGGAAAGCCTCATCACTACGAAGTGATAGGTCCTGACGGTCATACCATTATCGACGTCCATGATTTTCCTTTTTCCGACACAGATGGTTCGCCTATGATTCTGGAGGTAGATGTCGACGTCACCGAACGCAAGCGGGCTGAGGAGGCGTTGCGAATTAGCGAGACCCGTTTCAGGTTGACTTTTGATAATATGCCCAGTGCAGTGGCCGTGTATGAGGCAATGGACGATGGAAACGATTTCATCTTCAAGGATTTCAACCGCGCCGGTGAAATGATCGACCAAGTGAAACGGGAGGATTTAGTCGGTCAAAGCGTTCTCAAAATGTTTCCAGGAGTCAAAGAGTTCGGATTATTCGACGTTTTCCAGAAAGTATGGAAGACCGGTGAGCCCACACATCACCCCACCACATTATACAAAGACCAGAGAATTACTGGTTGGAGGGAGAATCATGTCTACAAGCTGCCTTCAGGCGAAATCGTCGCCATCTACGAAGACGTGACTGAACGCAAGAAACTGGAAGAAGAGTTGAACAAACACGTTGAACATTTGGAGGTGTTGGTTCGGGAACGAAGTGCAGAGTTGGTTGAGAGCGAGTCAAAATTCAGGGCAATATTTGACAATGCATTAGATGGGATACAGCTTACTGACGTGGAAACCAAGAGATTCCTTGACGGCAATAACGCGTTTTGTCGAATGTTAGGCTATAGTCTTGAGGAACTCAAGAACAAGACAGTAATGGACATTCACCCCAAGGAGAGTCTGCCCCATGTACTGGAACAATTTGAGTGTCTGGCGAAACAGAAGATCACACTCGCTGAAAACATTCCAGTGAAAAGAAAAGATGGCAGCATATTCTACGCGGACATTAGTGCAGCTCCAATGACATTTGCCGGAAGACTCACCGTTGTTGGCGCTTTCAGAGACATCACTGAGCGCAAGGCGATGGAAGAAGCATTACATCTCAGTGAAGGTCGTTATCGAGCGGTAATTGAAGATCAGACTGAGCTCATTTGTCGTCTTCGACCTGACTGGACGCTTACCTTTGTCAACAACGCGTACTGCAACTATTTTGGAAAGACACGTGATGAATTGGTTGGACACACATTCGAGCCGTTAATAGTCGAAGAGGATCGTGAAAAAATCAAAAATGCGCAAGCAACCCTTTCCCCGGAGAATCCAGTTGTCTTCTACGAAGAGCGAGTTATGGCACCGAATGGAGAGATTCGCTGGCAAGAGTGGAGTAGCCGCGGAATATTCGACGAGAAAGGTAGGCTAGTCGATATTCAGGGAGTGGGACGCGACGTTACGGAACGTAGACGATTGGAGGAAAAACTTCAGAAAGCACAGCGGTTGGCGGGCATTGGTGAGACAGCGACCATGATCGGCCATGACCTGCGTAATCCATTACAGGTTGTTATGAACAGATTATACATGGCAAGGGATGCTGTGAACAGGTTGTCAGGAAAATATTCTGAAGTCGCTAGAGAACTTGGTTTAGAGGAGATGTTTACTGAACTTGAGGATCAGATGCGGTACATGAACAAGATAGTTTCGGATCTTCAAGATTACGCAAGACAGATTGAACCACAACCTGTTGAAACAGATTTAAACGATTTACTCGACAAAACACTCTCAATAATCGACATACCTAGCAACGTGAAAATAGTTAGAGAAGTTGACAAAGACGCAGCCAAGATAATGATTGACCCACATCTAACTCAACGAGTACTACACAATCTAATCATCAACGGAATTCAAGCAATGCCTCAAGGTGGAACACTAGCAGTCAAAGCATCAAAAACAATGGATATACTTCAAATCAGCATACAAGACACTGGAGTCGGCATACCACCAGAAAACTTGGATAGACTATGGATTGCCCTACAAACTACCAAGGCAAAGGGAGTTGGATTAGGATTACCCGTATCCAAACGCCTAGTCGAAGCACAAGACGGTACAATCAGTGTTGAAAGCCAAGTTGGAAAAGGCTCTATTTTTACCATGTCAATACCCTTGAAGAAAGGAGGTGCATAACCATGGAAAAGAAACGTATCCTAATCGTTGACGACGACAAGTCATTACTCAGAACCCTCGTTCACATCCTAACTAACGAAGGATATCAAGTTGACACAGCCGAAACAGGCAAAGAAGCCATAGAGAAAAGTAAAACACAATTCTACCACCTAGCCCTACTTGACATTAAACTTCCAGACATGGATGGTACGGAACTACTTCACAAAATCAACGGACACATTCCTAAGACTGTTAAGATAATGCTTACAGGTTACCCATCAACTGAAACTGCTGTGAAAGCTCTAAACCTAGAGGCAGACGCTTACATCACCAAACCCGTCGAGCCAAAACAACTCCTAGAAACGATACACAAAGAACTGGATAAACAAGAAGAAACTGAAAAGCTGACAGAAGAGAAACTGGTTGAATGGATAAAAACTCGCGCCGAAAGGATCCAATAACACGACAATCCACGGGTCCAATGATACTATCCGTCAGCTAGAATGTTGCGCACAACGTCTAACATGAAGAGTATTATTGTAAGAACAATCTCAGATCTCTGACCAAAGCTTGGAACATCCAACAACATCACCTAACGTTGTAGTTTCTACGCCCTGATTCAGTTCCACCTCTAGAATCATATATCGAATGATGATAAGGTCAAGGATCGGTAGTCTATTCACGGCCAGAAGACCGTTGCATCAGAATACATATATCAGTTTGCACGACTGCACTCGTCTATTCTATTCAACTAGAAAGAGCAAAACGGGGCATAGAACATACCGCTAACAACTTATCCATTTACTTCGACAGGGCATAAATGCTATATCTAATATATCTGCGAACGTTGTGTCGACGCGTTTTCGGACTTTCTAGCTTACTGGGGCCACGTCTGCATTCAGCAACGTCTAGGCCGCGCAGAAGAATAGGTGCAGCATGTGGCGATACTATCCTAAAACCAGTCTAAGAAAAACCACGACATTAAATAGACGTTGTAGATCTGAAGGTTTGCCCGCTTCTAGAGATGAACACCCGATTGGCTGCTGTTGAGGTTAGAGATCTCACATTTACATACGTTGGGAGCCTAAAGCCCTCA
>CAYXJU010000144.1:0-4454 GCA_964464765.1 uncultured Candidatus Bathyarchaeia archaeon
ATGTTATGTTCTGCGAGAGGAGGAGAGATACAAGAGATACAGCTGCCAGAAGTATTGAATACTCAAATCCAGCCGCAAAGGTTCCCTGAATAACCTTACCTATGAAGAGCCCGGACAGCCAACACTGGAAGATCAAAGCGCTTGAGAAGATGCCTATCTCCGACCCCAAAGACGCAGACTGACTGTGGGGCAGATATAAAGTCGGGATTTGAGTCATCACGTAGAACGTGAAGGTAAAGGTCAAGGACATTAAGACGCTCCAAATGAAGGGCAGAATAACATATGCTTTTAACATGTCACGCTTGTTTTTCTCAATATCCCTAATCTTCTCACTGTAACCTGCCAACAGTTCTAAAGCGTCAGAAGAACCTCCTCCAACCTCTATAGTCTCAATCAATATTATGAAGTCGGTAAGAACTGGCCAGCTTTGTATATGTTCCTTCATATCTTCATAGATCTTCCTCAAAGATACTCCCCATTCAAGCTGAGTAACTATTCGCTGGAGAATCTTTGAAAAGGAGCCATATCCTTTACGTGTTGCTCCATGAACTATACTCTTCTCAGGCGACATACCAGTTTTCCTTGCCTCACTTATATCTCTTAGAAAACTTGGCATGGACTCCTCAGCCTTGATATTCACACCAATCATTCTACGATAAGAGATCATCGGCAACAAGGAAACAGCTACCAAGCACGCGGTCGTGAAGATCGGCACGCCAATAATGTTCATCATCACTTTCATCTGAGGTACAAAAATGTATAGAACTAGAAGGATTGCAGTTGCTATTGCAGGCGGAAGAGCCTTATTATATATGCTCCTCAGACCTATGATCGTTCCTCTTCGTGTCTGATGCGCAAAGAACATGAACATTACGGATACTGAAGGCATTATTAGAAAGAGTATGGCGTAGACAAGGCTTGGACCACCGAAATTCAGTCCTAGGGCGTTGGAGAACATTGCGGTGGACGACATGACCGTCGCAAGGATATATGTGCAAAGCAAAACAATCAACATCACCATATACGCTTCAACCAAAGTCTCCAACGTTCCGATTGAACGAGCTGCCACTTCGGCTTGAATCTCGAGGATGGAACGCAGTTTACTCTTCAAGTAACTTGTCACGCTACCTCCGCTCTGAACAGTGGAGACGTACCCTCTCAAGGAGTCTCCATAAATCTTCGAATCCGTCTCGTCAGCTCTCTGTAGCATAGCTGTTAACGGGTCCTTGCTCAATACTTCAACCTGTCTGACAATCTCACATGATTCCTTTTGGATAAAGGGAAGGCTCTTGATGGATCTCAACCTCTTGAAGCTTTCATATGGTGATATACCGCATGAGGACATCAGAGTTATCAACATGAAGGCGAAAGGAAGCTCATTATCACTTTCCTTAAATAAGAGTTTTGAGAAACCTCCATGTATCCGCGTCAAAATATTGCTTCTTTTAGCGATGGCAAATACTTGACTCAATGACATATTCACCCTAGACCAAGTATTTGTTTATACGTCACTTTAGGATCATTGTAAAATTCATTCAGAAATTTGGCAACGCTACTGCATCCTCTTATGTTCTTTTCAACAAGATAGGATAAAACCTCCTTGCGGCGTTCAAATTCTTCATTAATGTACCTGATAGGGAGGCTCCATCTTTCAGCCATTTTCCTAAATAGGTAGCTGTTAGATAGGTCCTCCTTGAAATCGTCCGAAGAACTATTCCAAGTGAACACATCGTTAATCTTATTTGCACTTTCTATCTCTGAAATCTGGACAAACTTCCTCGTAGAGATTTTTCGTCCATATTCAACAAGAACGGGAGCTGTAACGTGCTTTACGGAGATCGCGCAATGCATAAGTGGAATGATAGATGTTGGAATATTCATGGGCGGCTGTGTCAATCGCTTAATCGCAGTCTCCGTGTCCTCGGCATGCATGGTACACAGCCCTCCATGTCCAGTAGCAAGAGCTTGAAACAGAACGTACGCCTCTTCGCCTCGTACCTCTCCGACAATTATCCAGTCAGGCCTATGTCTCACAGCCGATCTAATGAGGTCATATAAAGGAATCTGGCCAGCATCCTCTGTTCCAAAACCTGCCCGGGAAATTGTTGAAACCCAGTTTTCCCTAGATAAATTGATTTCAGCAACCTCCTCTACAGTAATTATCTTATGCTGTGGATGAATCAATCCAGCGATCGCGTTGAGTGATGTAGTTTTACCCGCTCCAGTCGATCCTATTATCATAGAGGAAAACTTGTTCTCCACCAGTAACCATAAGTAAGCGGCGGCCTCTAGGCTGAGGGTCTCATTCTGTATTAGGTCGATCACAGTGAGGGGATCCTCTCGAAATTTCCTAATCGTGAAACTTGTTCCCAGAGGCGTAACTTCTTTCCTGTAATATATTGCCAATCGATGTTTACCGGGTAAGGTGGCGTCAACCATCGGGAAGGCTATACTTACATGTTTTCCAGCCTTATGTGCTAGTCTCATAATAAAGCTGTCAAGTTCCTCCTCATCGACGAAAGACAGGTTCGTCCTAATATTCTCGTACTTTCTATGCCATAGATAAATCGCTTTGTTCACCCCGTTGCAACTAATATCCTCAACATACAAATCAGACAGCAGTGAATCGATCTTGCCGAAACCAGCTATATCGCGCTCCAAGTAATAGTTTATTATTTTAGCCTCAACTGGTGGAAGATCCTTTATTATCTGCGGATGCTTCTCGCCTATCTGTGGAAACTGCCTTCTGAAAGAATCAACTGGACCCTCTCCCTCCTTCGGCGCCTGTAATTCGGCCTCAAGGATTCCCTTTATCTTAACGAAGGCCTCGCGCTCCTTCTTACCAAGAGGAATTTCATCTATTAGATATAATAGCTCCCTCGTATTCTTATCTTGGACTATGAAAGCAAAAGAGAAGGGAGGCTTCAATGGATAAGTCTCAATAATCTCACTATTCTCTTGAAGCTTACTCTGCCTAAGGTTTAAGGCAACCATCAAATCCTCAATCGAAGAATCGTCTTCTGGCTTATCCTCTATTTCTCGTTCTTTCCTGCCAAATTTCAGCTTCATTTCCTTATCACTCCTGACGATTCAAAGTGAGTTTTGGTATTGATCCAGTAAATGAACAACTTAAGATTGCCAATCCATATCTCCCTTCAAATATCCCGGAGACCATCGCGACTCCTGGCAAGTAGATACGATATTTTTGAACCCCGATTTCCCCTGGTTCTCCGAATGCTCCCTCCAACCAGATCCTAGATGAATCGTTAGTAAATTGAATCCAATAATTACGGTCCCCGATTGTTAATGGCAATTGAATAACAACTCGTAATGTAGAGTCACATTCAGTAATCACAGACGTAGCTTCTTCAGCCTTGGCTGCCACCTGGTTAAGTACCTCTTTCAATTTGTTAATTTCAGAGATTCCTCTTAGTGGATTTACGTATGAAACAAAAGAAAATGTCAGAATCGCGCCAACCATCATCATAGTGATAAGGGAGTAGAGGAAATTAGTCGACGTCGAGGGCACTAACTATTTACCTCCTCTAACCTAATATTACAAATCAGGATTTCAGTTTTAACAAGCGTAGAATCAACATTACTTGAAATTGGCAGATAGACTCTCCCTTCATCGTCGTCGATAGATGCCTCTACAATGACGGTGGATACTTCATAAGGCAAATTGTAGTTTCGTGTCTCGCTCGTCACATTTACACAGTGGACTTTAATACGGAAGTTTCCTTGGAATGTGAGGTCCTTCGATGAGTTAAGGTTGATAATGCATATTGTGACAATGTTTGTCGTGTTGTTCTCTGATATGTCAACAAAGGATGTTGCTAATGGTCGGTAACCTAGATGAATCACTTGACTGTCTTCGTCATTCGCTATGTACATTTGCGACATTCTTGTGTAGCTTTTATTAATTATGGCTCTTTCATCCCCGCTCAAAAACAAGCCAGAATCACTTACGTCTGCGGAAGGCATTTCGTACTCTATTCGTCCGATTGTGGAGTTGAAGATAATATCGCTGGATGAGCCTAATGTAAGGTTTATGAGCAAACGCCTCAGCCCAGGCTTAACCTCGAACCTTCCGCCGTGACCTTGAAAATATTGAACCAGAGCGGAGCCTGGAGACCAAGCCATGGAGACGATGGAGTTGTCCAGTGTTACCATATCCTGCTTGGCGGCTGCATAGTTCAGTTGGCCTGCTTTCGTGTTGACCGAGGCTATGGCGGAATAATAGGTTGCCATCGTGAGGAGTATGAAAGAAGATAGAAGAATCAGTAGCGATACTGGAGTAGCTAGGCCTTTGTTCGCTTTGTTAAGACTCATCGCCTCACCTAGCTAGAGAAATCACAAAAAGGGAGGGGGGCGCCCCCCAATGAGCGCTAGCGCTAATCACAGTCTTAGGCTGTTACTGATGTCTTGACGTTGCACTCGACATAGTATTGAGT
>CAYXJU010000145.1:0-4450 GCA_964464765.1 uncultured Candidatus Bathyarchaeia archaeon
TAGTGGACCTTGATGCCTTCATCTTGAAGGTATTCCGCGATGCTTTCAGCCATCTTCTTGGTAAGGGTGGTTATGAGAGTCTTCTCATTTCGTTCGGAACGTTTCTTGATCTCTTCAATAAGATCGTTAATCTGACCCTTGACTGGCTTGACGATAATCTCTGGATCGACTAGCCCTGTCGGTCTTATGATTTGATCAACCACTTGTTGGCTCTGTGCAAGTTCGTACGGACCTGGAGTTGCTGACATGTATATTGTTGTGCCGATCTTCTTGCTAAATTCATCGAAAGTCAAAGGTCGATTGTCTCGAGCCGACGGAAGCCTGAAACCAAATTCTATCAACATATTCTTCCTCGAGAGATCACCGCCGAACATACCCTGAACCTGCGGAACCGTAACATGAGACTCATCTATGATCGTCAGGAAACCTTTGGGAAAATAGTCGATCAAAGTACTTGGAGGTTCACCGGGATTTCTCCCATCAAAATGTCGGGAATAATTCTCGATTCCACTGCAGTACCCGATATTTCGAATCATCTCCATATCGTAATTTGTTCTCTGTTCCAGTCGCTGCGCTTCAAGCAACTTGTTATCTATTCTAAGTTGGTCCAGCCGCTCCTCAAGCTCAGCTTCTATGGCGCCTAGAATTCCATTCAACTTCTCCGGAGGAGTCACGAAATGTCTTGCGGGAAATATCAAAGTGGAGTCTTTGCGGTCAATTATCTGACCTGTAACCGGATCAAGACCCACAATATCTTTGACCTTGTCTCCTTGGAGGACAATTCGCACGCCACGGTCTTGGTTGACGTTACAAAGTTCTATGATGTTTCCTCGTGCACGGAATTTTCCTCGGGCAAGGGCTACATCGTTTCTTTCATAGAGCATATCCACCAGTTTTCTCAGTATAGTATTCCGTGGTATGGATTCGCCCTTGGTCAACTTGAAGGCTGCTTTCAGGTATTCAATTGGTGAACCTATGCCGTATAGACAGGAGACGCTGGCAACAACTATCACATCAGACCTTGTTAGAAGCGATTGAGTAGCTGAATGCCTTAACCGATCAATCTCCTCGTTTATTGAGACATCTTTGGCGATGTATGTGTCAGTCTGAGGAATATACGCCTCAGGTTGATAATAGTCATAGTAACTTACGAAATACTCTACAGCATTTTCAGGAAAGAAAGTTTTGAACTCACCATACAACTGAGCTGCCAAAGTCTTGTTATGCGAGATTACGAGGGTTGGCTTCTTCGCCTGCTCTATGACGTGGGCTATGACGTAGGTTTTGCCAGTTCCAGTGGCACCTTTCAGAACCTGCTTTTCCAGCCCGTCCAGTAACCCCTTCGATAATCGATCAATAGCATCGGGCTGGTCGCCTTTCGGATCATACTCCGAAACAAGCTTAAAACTCGAATCTACCGTCGGTGAATACTTCCTGCCAACAATCGACTGAAGAACTCCACTTTATACTTATCTTCTTACAGAACCTTTCAAACCACCTTCAGGTCAATGATAGGCTGAAGATGATTTGGACTCCTAGCGGTCATCGGATGAGTGGAGAGTGAAGTTGAAGGTAAAGAGCGATGTGATAGAAGGACTCTTGGCGTATTCAAGAGACACGCATCCAAAGGAGATGATTCTTCTTCTCAGAGGAAAAGTTGGAGACGACATTGAGGTCGATGAGGTAATCATACCACCATCAGCAGTCCATGGTCAACGTTTTTCTCTCTTCCAACCTCACATGATTCCCTTTGATCTTTCCATACTTGGAATAGTTCATTCTCACCCTTCAGGAGCATTAGAGCCGTCGGTATATGATTTGAATCATTTTTACGGGAAGATAATGATGATAGTCGCGTATCCCTATCGGTCAGTTGAAGACGTTGCCATCTTCGATGGAAAAGGGCAGAAGATTTCTTTCACAGTGTCATAAATTGCTGGCAACTGTTCAAAGATGTGCTGAAGAGGCGGAAGAAGTGCCAAGCAGCAGGAATCTCAGAATCCGAGTTAGATGTTCGAATGTTTCTTTCGAATGCACGTTCAGTCTCAGATTGGACCCAAGGGCAGCTCATCTATGCCATGCTTTTTCATGATGTTTCTTGTTACGTCATCTAGGTTCTTGTCGATGTCTGCAGGCAATGATTCGGGTTTGTGTTCGCTGAGCATCTTTTGGGCTATTTCTCTGGCTCGTTGAACAGTATCCTTTGACCCTAGCTTCTTCCAAAGGTTCAGATCCTGTCTGTCCACCAGGTCTGAAGGGATGAAGAGTTCCTTATCGAACCATTCTATTGTATGCTTATCGCCAAGGTAATTCCCACCAATTCCAACCTTTCGGATAACATCGACCGCGAGGCTCTCATCGCTTACGTCTATGCCATTGATGAGTCTCAGCGCCATTCCGCAGATGGCATCATCTATTGCGAGCTTTTCGAAGCTCTGGCAATTCTCGAAATCCAACATTCCCGGGCCCGAGATCATGTTGATGCCTGCAAGAGCGCCCAGCGTTATTCCAATGCCAGATTCAAATCCAGATTGCGCATCAACTATCTTGGTATCGGTTAAACCCGCGTATGTATGAGTTGGGAGACCATAGTGCTTTCCAATCTGCGTGTAGGCGCAGCTCATCATGGTCGTTTCTATGGCGCCGAGGCGTGATGTAATGTAGTGCATGTCGAAGGTTGTAGGTGAACCTCCATAAATTACGGGAGCCCCAGGATTGGTGAGTTGTGAGATAACTAGGCCGCTGAGGAATTCAGCGTTCATCTGAACCAAGGATCCTGCAAGTGTTACGGGGCTTGTTGCACCAAGCTGTGGCATCGGAAGGATCTCTGCTGGAAGCTTATACTTGGCGCAGTCGATGAGGTTCTGTACGATGAAAGCTCCCCACTTCAATGGGGCTGACGGACACAAGTCGAATACTGCCATGGGTTTTCGCGCTAGCTCTTCTTCGCTTCCAACAACCGAGGTCAGCATATCCTTCATGTCGTATAGGCCTTCTATGCCAAAGGTGCCGGTGACTATCGTCTTTGGAGAATTTTTCAAGACTATGAACAGTCTGTATCGGTCAACGATCTCGTTTGGAACGTCTGAAACTACGAGAGCTGTGCTTTGAGCCTGAATATGTTCTAGGCCATCGACCAGTCTAACGAAATTAGCGAGGTCTCTTGAAACGGGTCGCCTGACCTCGTGGGTTTCCGAGTCTAGTAGATAGAGCGCCGCTGATCCCGGATTATAGTTGACTTGGTTGCCATCGAGGAATAGGTCATGTCTTCCGTCGCGGCTGTACAGTTTTATCGTTGAAGGTGCCTTGTCTAGGGACTCTTTTACCAGATTTTCTGGGATACGTGTGGTCTTCTTGGTCGTGTCGACTTGTCCTCCAGAATCTGCAATCAACTTCAAAGCCGAGTCGTTTTGAACCATTACGCCTACTTGTTCGAGGACCTTCAGCGATGATAGATGAATTGTTTCCAACTGCTCTCTTGATAGTAGTTGAAGCCGCGGATGATTTGAGAACGATAGCTTCGACATTATCTCTCTGAACCTTCTGATTTTATAGCAATCTACTCCTCTCTAGTCTTGAATCTATATTAGTGGTTTCTTTGAACCATGAAAACTGAATCTATTGCAAGTCTATTTTTGCCAAGCCTCGCCACACTTCCTCAACTTTGACTCTCAATATTTCATGTGGCTATCTGGCGCCTTCGTGCACTACAATGAATATCCGAAAGGCCTGGCAGAAACCAGTTGTTCGGATGTTCAAAACGCTTCAAAACATGCTTGGGACGGGCGAACCATCAGCTTCATCCTTTTCGTCAGCGGTTTCAATAGACATGAGAGATGATTCATCCTTACTGTGTTTGGACGATGCGTATGATAGCCCAACGAACAGAGGTCAAGATGTTCCGCTAGTCAAGAGGACCTGCGTGTTTCAAACCACAGGAAAATACCGAATTCGAATCTCCCCGGCCTACCATGGTCTAGACTGGAATTCATACTCTAACCGGAACGATTCTAGGGCGGTCGTTGATTGGCATCGCTGCAGTATCAGCTGTCATGGCAAAACGTCGCAGACCCCAAGCATCACCGCTTCTCTCCAGAGAAGCTCATGGTACCGCTCCTCAAGTCGTTTCCAGTTCTCCACTTCGTACACGATCCGCTTGCCCTTGCAACGTTTTCTTATCAACCCTTGTCTGAAAAGGAATCTGAGACCACGCCTTAGAGGTCCATGGGATTCTCTAATTCTTTGTTCGAAGTGAAATTGCGGGTCGGTCTCCATGAACTTCTTGATCTTGCCCGCAGTGAAAACCGTTGCATCACAACCCACTATGATGCCTAGTGTCTTGAGCTGTTCTCTTCTTTCAAATTCACTAGGCAGACCCAAGAACAACATCACACCTTCCTTCTGTTTACTACTGGCATACAATTTGTCTAGACATATGCGGATCAGTTCA
>CAYXJU010000146.1:0-4429 GCA_964464765.1 uncultured Candidatus Bathyarchaeia archaeon
CAACCGGATTCGAAGACGTCGCATTTCTCACATTCTTTGTGGATGTCAAATTCGTTCAGAATTGAGACAGTGAACTTCTTTGGTGCAACGTTCATGGGGACCCCTTCAAGCAGACAACCAGCAAGGTCGGTTGGACGTGATTCTTTGTGAGATAGGTAGCGAAGTTGAAGATAGATTTCCACAAGCACATTGAATCGTTGTCTAGCATCTTTCAGCTTCAACCGCACCTCCTCAACATCTCTGTCTGAAGTCAATTCGGGTGAATTGCCAATCTCGAGGTTGGGTATCTGCGAAATTGCGCTACGGTGGATCTCGTAGGGTAGATTCTTCAGGAAGTCAAGCAGCCATTCCTCAGATACTTTGGTGGAAGTCGTTAATTCACTCAACAAGTGAGATGGAGGTTTGATTGGTCTATCCTCTTCCGTCTTTGTGTCGTCCACTACTCCACTCTGAATGAATGACAAGTAATACCTACACAACCTAGCTAAGATGGTGTTCTTGACATTTGCATACTGTAGCTGCTCCCACATACTATGATGGTCCTTCTCAATGAGTTCTCTGCGAGCCGCACTATTTGACGCCAAGTTCTTTGCCACATCTGGCTTTTCTGGAGACCATGCGAGAACCGTTTTTTCTGTGACGAGTATTTCAGTCGCCTCCTCAAGGGAGCTGACAACTCTGAATATTTGGAATCCACGCTTAGAGCCGAAAAGTATTCTTCGTACAAGATGTTCTGCTGTGAGAACATTGTAGTTAGGAGCACCATAACGGCTCCAGTCGCATAATTCAGCCCAAGTGAATTGGGCAAGCCACTCTGGAGTCAATTCATCGTTTTTGAGAGTAGAATACATTGGTTCGCTGCAAACAAATTCATTAAGGGAGGGCCACTTCCACTTGGAACCGTTTCCCCTAACCTCCCAAGACTTGTTTTTCAACTGTTCATACTTATCAAACAACTTGATTCTTGCAGGATTCTCTCTTAGATACAGCAACCTCTTCAAGTTAACAAGGAAGTCCCCAATCTCTTTCATATCAGCAATGATGATAAGGTCTGCATCTCCAACAGACTTCTTTATTCCCCGTGCCAGACTGCCGAAGGCATATATCTCCTTGATTCTAAGCGAGGGAACCAAGGTCGAAATAGTGTCAAACGCTTCTTGTAGTTGAGCAATCATCTGTTCCCTATTCAAGGTCTAACACTTTCCATTATTTTGACTCCAAGAAAGCGTATTGATCTCCTGCTTCGGCTCGAAGGTTATGTTCTCCATGTAACCATAGAGGTTTGAATTTTTTTGTGATGAGATGCTTTCATCCATTCTGCCAATGTCGGCATTTCAACGTATGGTAACCTCCAACAAGCACAATGAATCCATACAAAGAAGCTCCACTCTACATGTGGAGGAGTGGGTGTGGAGAATCATTATGGAGAGGCTTGAGGCTTCTCTCACGTCTATACTCTAGTTGTAGGCAGGCTCAGGAGTCTTATCTGCATAAGTCGTAGCTGCAACACCATGTCTAGGCATCTAAGTTCAAGTTTTTCCTTAATATCCGATCCCATGCCACAGCATGTTCATGGTATGCGAGTTCATGTAACACGTCGTATGCCTTTAGAGCGAATCTTCGCCGCAGCTCGGAGTTCCATAGGATTGTTACGACACTCACAAACTCGATTAAAGACATTACAACTACATCTAGATCGTACCTGTAGCGGTCAACTACCTCATCGATCCTACTCTTTTCCCTAATGTTATGTGCTATGACTATGAGATTCCTGATGTTGTTTTTGAGCGCTTTATCCAACTCATCTTTGAGTTTAGTAGCATTTAGTTCATCAGTTACTGCTACGGCCAGTTTAAGGTTGTTAGAGCTGTCCTTACATTCGATGTCTGCTAGGCGCCCTGCGAAACCATTAGCCGTTGTGGCCTTTGCCGTGTCGATTATGTCGAAAGCCTTCACCCTTTCATTTAGCGTCTTCAGCAGCGCATAGATGATGGCTTGGGGTCGAGCTCCCTGAGATGGTTTTGCCAGATAACTAATGAGCACTGCCTTGAGCTGACCTATGTTGATGGTGGGAATGGATAATGGAGGTTTGAGAACTTCATGTCGGAGCTTGTATACTTCAAGCAGAGTCTGCCTCAATATTCTTGAGGTGAAATCTGCATTGTTAGCATCTTCTATTCTCTTGAGGATCTCGTAAAGGTCTATCCAACCCGATACATCCTTTATGTCCTGTAGCTTTGGCGATATTACGTCGTGGCGCAGTGGTTTGCTTACGTAGGGATCCTTTGACCCTCCTAAAGCATTGCCTAGTTTATCTTCCTCAAATACCACGATGGTCTTCTTGCAGAAAGACCTAGCATCGAAGGCCCCAGGATCCTTAGCCTTGGCTTGGAGGCAGAGGGCATTTATCGAGGGTTCGGTAGTCTTCGCAAGGATCTGGGTCAAAATAGCGTACCTGTATGACACCGTTCTTCCTGTAACTAAGCGGGCTATCTTGTTTTGAAGCTCTACATCCTCGACAAATGAGATTTCTTCTAGCTTATCTTTTGCAAGGCTTTCCACCTCACTCCACACCTCATTCAGTTTCTCCAGTGCCCTCGTAGTATTCAGTTTGTGATCCAAAGCCATCACTTCTTGGAGGAAGAGCTCATGTTGAACTTGCAGCCGAGCTCCTTCAAATGTGTCAGCGTCTCTTTTTCAATCCAGTCCAAGCCATAATTTGTCCAGAGCGATTCTGTCCGTAACTCCTTGACCGAATGCGCTATCATTGTAGGTGCATCTACACGAGTCCAGCCTTCATAGAGTTTATCCATGAGCCTTGACTTGTAAGATGAGATGGCCACTTTTCCTGCTACTCCATGTAGAACTTCCGCTAGCTTTTCATGATCTTCATCGCTCATTTCGTAGCCATATGCATTGGAGTCGCCTCTGGTTTCATGTGGGTAAGGTGGGTCACAATAGAAGAGGGTTTCTGGGCTGTCGTATTGTGTAATAACTTCTATTGCATCCTTATTCTCTATCTGAACCCTCCGGAGCCTCTCAGCCACAGCCCACAAAGCCTCAACCCTATTCAGCCATCTCGATACGGCTCCTGACATTCCTCTTCTACTTGTAAGTTTGCACCATGCCCACCGACCTTGGGTAGCCGTCTGTGCAAGACCGATCCTCACTTGTTCTGCTCGAATAAAGAAGAGGCGTGCACGCTCAACATCTGAGAGGTCGCCTCTACTCCTAGACTCGTACGCTTTCTTGAATTCCTCGTGGGAGAATGGTGTCAAGTAGAGCTTGTCTATCAATTCTTGAGGGTTGTCCCTCAAAACCTCAAAGAACGTCACCATGTTTTGGTCTATATCATTATATGTTTCGACAGGTGACGGTTCCCTATTCAAGAGGACGGCGGCAGACCCACCGAAGGGCTCACAATAATGTTGGGTCTTGGGAAGGAGGGGGAGGAGCCAATTGAGGTGACTGAACTTTCCACCGTACCACCTAAACGCAAGTAACCGCTTCCTTCTTCCTCTTTCTGTGATTTCCTCCATGGAGACCTCAAGATCTCCAAGGGTCTCGTTAGGCTCTGTCAGTTCAGATGTGGGTCGCATATTCATCCAATTATTTAGTATCCGCATTCCAGTTGGCGTTATCTCTACCGCAGCAATAGGCTTCCCACCTAAAGTCGCATAGAAGTTGAACGTGTTTGCCTGATTTCCGGCTTTCACTGTTTTTCGCCCAGCAAGATTCGATTGTCTCAATCTCTCATTCTTTCCCCTTACAATTTCTCTTATAGAATTCTATGAGCTTGCTGATGACATCATCATACGTCTCTTTCTTGTTGCCCAACTCTGCTAGGCGGTCCCTCGTCCGCTTCGTAACCTTAACCGTTGTAACTTCTCCCAAGAAGCATCCAAGTATACTCGGTATGCTGAGTATTTAAAGCAAAAACCTCTTGCAACCGACTCCCTCTCAAACCCACCACCCAAAATTCAACTGCTAGTCGAGTATTGGGTCAGTTTAGAATCTAATTGCCTAAGCAACTCATTCAATCTCGAAACCTGCAATCCAACCGCATTTAGAAGCCATACGACCTCCGCTGGCACATTGGCGATGGACTGTTGGCTTTCCACAATTCGAATGGAGAACTTGCGTTCGCATTCGTGGCAGAAGTAGCGGCGTGAAATCCCTCTGGAATTAAATCGAAAGCCACACCTGTTTATGTCCGGTGAGCCACAGTACCGGCATTTCAAGGAGCCCTCATCATGTGAAGGTATTTCTGTTTCCCAGCGTCGATTGGCGTTCTTGGCAAGTTGCGCAGCGTATGTGTGTTCACATGTATCATTATTCTGAGCATAGCGGAAGCAGTCGCAGTTCCATTTACCATCTTTCAGCTCCACTATGCGGTAGCCTTCAAGGTCTCCCTTGATTGCGGTTATGT
>CAYXJU010000147.1:0-4415 GCA_964464765.1 uncultured Candidatus Bathyarchaeia archaeon
GGGATGCTTTAAAGCCCTGAAGATAACGGAGTAGGTTTCTTCTTCCATCTCCTCTTTCCCATTGTCAACGTGGTTCATTTTGTCCTTGTCAAGCATATTCGCACCTCCACCTCTTCCTGAATAGTATGGGGATCAAAGCCAAGATGGAGACCGTGAGTATCAGAGATGTATTCGGAAGCTCTGGTATGGGTTCTGCGGATGGCAAGCTAAAACCGTAAATGACAGCATCTTGACCCCATAAGCGGCTATTCAATTCGTAGTTTTCGTAAACACCTAAGTAGATCGCTTTTCTCCCCGATCCATTGCCATAATATAGCCCGGTGTTTGCCCAACTGGTTGTTCCGCCCTTGTTGATTGTGTAATTCCAGACTTTCTCACCTGTTCTCGTATCTAAAGCGGTTACTGTGACGTAAACCCAATGTTCTATGCCATATTGTGACATGTGTGGAACATTCACTCTGCCCATAACGTACAGGTAGGGTTCATCCAGAGCCATGCCGCTGGGATCTCTCGATTCAAACAGGCCCCAATCAGATCGCCATCTAACCTTTCCAGTAGAAACGTTCAACGCGTATACTCTATTGTAAGAATCGTTAAACTGATCCTTTTTCTCTTCTTCGATCCAAGTTACATAGACTGAATCATTCGTGATTATAGGTCGCCGCGGTCCAACTCCTAGAGGATTTTTGAACGTCTTCCACAGGAAACGTTGAGTTGAAGGATCGAAGGCGACAAAGTAATGGTAATCGGTCTGGTTGGCGTCGGGTTCATTGAAGATTCCGTACAATATGTTGTTTGCCAGAACCAAGTCGTGTAAATCTGCGTGTGGCGTTTCAAACCTGAACTTCTCTCTTCCCGTTTTCGGATCTAACCCAATTAGAACGCTTGATGTGGTAACGTAGATTGTGTCTTGGGCTATGACCATGGGAGAATTGAATCCTTTCTTGCCTGTCGAAGAGCTTTCGTCTGGAAGTTCAGGGTAAAGCCACCTCATCTTTCCCGTGGAAGCATTTAGAGCGAATATTCCCTCTTCATTTGAAATGAAGTAGAGTGCCCCATTGCTCACATGTAAGTCGAATGGCATATGTTTGGTTGGAAAGTTCCACACTTCCTTCTTGGTATTCATATCAATGGCCACAACTGCTCCAGACCCAGTCGTCCATGTGTGGGCACCAGTCGGCGGTGTTGTTGTGTAGTCTTGAGTCATAATCATTAGATTCTGATATCGCTTGAATCCGTTTCCCAGACAATCGATATACGCTGGTGCTTGGTAATACCACACAATTTTCCCAGTGTTCAAATCCATGACGTATAATGAGTGGCTATATTCGCCATTGAAGACGAGTTTATCATCGAAGAGTATGAAACTTCTAAGATCGTCGCTGCCCTTAGCTATGCTCTCATCTATCTTGATCCTAAAGGTAACGTTTAGCGGTGGAATCAGTGTTCCAGATGATTGTGAACTAGACCCGACTGAATCTCCTCCAATCACTTGAATATTTCCAGCAACTGCAACTAGCACCAGAAAAGCAACAATCAACATCTTGAATTTCGTCGACCTATCTCCCTCACTTTGTTACTGAATAGTAAAGGAATCAATGCCAGAATCGAGGCTGAGAAAATCAATGGCATACGTGAAAATTCAGGTACAGACTCTGCTGAATCTGAGTTGAATCCCCAAATGTGGAATGTTCCTGGTGCGTATGGTCCGGGGTCTTCTTTGTAGATAGCTTGAAAGCCTGATAGGATTAGTGTGTTGTCATGTAGGGCAATATCATACGCAGTATTGATGTACATCCAATAATCCTGAACTGCTCCGGAATAGTCTGTTGAACTTAATCGATACGACCAAACTTTTTCACCACTACTTGCATCATACACATTGATAACGACAAAACCATGGCGACTACCTTGTTTCTTATCAAGATCGACTCTTTCGACAGCGTAGAGATAAGGCCCGTTTAAGAGAATCTTCGGCACGAAATTGCCGTACTCCGAGCGCCATAGAAACTTACCCGAAGAAGTGAAGGCACATATTCTCTGTGGATAAGATGCAAGCTCACCATTTTCATCCATCGCAATAACATAGATCGAGTCACCTGTAATTATTGGTAGTGAACCAAAACCGTATGAAGAAAAATAGGTCTGCCAAATGAAATTCTTCGTTGAAAGATCAAAAGCGACATAGGACACGTTGAAAATGTTTTCACTCACACCCGTCTTGGTTCCATACAAGATGTTGTCTTTGAATACCAAGCTATCCAGAGACCCTTCTTTTATGTTGACTCTGAACTTTTCCTTGCCTGTGGCTGAATCTATCGCAAGTAAGACATGGCTTGCAGTGGCGTAAATAGTATCCTGAACCAACAGATGGGAGTAAAACCCCATCTTGCCAGTGGAAGACGTATTATCTGGAAAGTCGGGGTAAAACCATCTGACCTTTCTTGTTGAAAGGTCGAGTGCGTAGGTCCCTTCATCATAGACGTCAAAGTAGATCAGATCGTTTCGCATTCCGAAAGGATATGTGGGATATTTTGTGGGGAACGACCAGACCGTTTCTTTAGTGGTCATATTCACTGCTTCAATAGCTCCGGCTCCAAGAGGTACTGTTATGTGCGTTCCTTCATTCTTGCTTGGGATAGGTGTATAATTTACACCAATTAACCAGAAGCCCTTATACTTGAAACTTGGATCAAAAACTATGCCTGTTTCGGCCTCGTAGAATTTGCTGATCTCTTTCGTTGAGAGATCCATCTTGACTATTACGTTATCATAAAACGCCAAGAAATACAGCGCATTATCAGACACCCAGAGACTTTGAATACTGCCCATGTACGCACTTGGAAAAGCCGGTTTGACTTCGTCTTCTTTGATTGGCACATTGAATACTGGAGTTAGAGCAGGCTCGGATGATTGTGCTTTCGCAAGTTGGATGTTTCCAGCAATAATGGCCAAGATTGTGAGGCTGACTATGAGCTTTCTGAGGTTCATCTTTGACCATGAAGGCGATCGCTTGTGGTGTATAAGAGGGTTCTCGTGAAGAAATCTTTACTGACCACTAACTGACAGAAATCTCATGGGAAGCCACGGTTCTACGCTGTTCCTATGCTCTGTTTATGGATATGATATAGTGAAACGCAGAATGCTGCCAGAAGGATCTACATCGGCGGTGAAGAGTCTGCCGTATATTCGAGAGAACGTGGATAGGTGGAAACGTATTTCTCCATTATCATAGTTAACGCTCAGTCCAATGCTCGTGCCATCTGGTTTTGGTGTTTGAGCTAATTCTTTGACCTCGTTACGGATCAAATTGTGGTAATTTTCGACAAGCATATAAAAAAGGGATTCAAATTTGATCAACGAAATCTTCTGAATCTTCTCTTGAGTATCCCGTCTTGACAACTGTTCTGGACTAGCGGTCTCCACCTTACCAGCATTTGCCACTAGATCATGACTGAACGATCTCGTCATGAATGTAATGATGAACCCATCAGACGTAATGTAGGTAAGGAGAATCACTGGAGACACTGTAGAGTCGTTGTAACTTACCATCTGAAAGTGACTGAGGTAGGCATCTCCATGCTGCCAAAGAAATAGTCGATATGCAGGAGAAGATTCTACGGCTGTCATATAGTCTCGAAGACTGTGACTTAGGCAACCGGGAAAGCACAGGTCGTATTCACGTGGAAACGAACCGGGCAGATTGTTCATTACGACGGCTGGCGCAGTCGTGGTTAGAGACCTCTTTGATTAGATGATTCATGACGCTGGGAAGGACCTGCACACGAAATGTTATCATAAGAAGGTTACAAAGCCAAGGAGATCAACAGATTGACTTCGATGAAGCTGCCAGTATTGCATCGGCCACATCTTCCGCAGTCATACCAGGTGACTCGATATTATGTTCCTTGTAGAAACGATTTATTCGATCCGCCAAGATTTTCCTAGTCAGATATTCTCCTCTAAGATCTTTCTCTACACTCCGAACATGGTCTGGCGGAATGAAGCAGAAGTCGCCGGTTATCATAATGTCCTCTATCTTGTTCTTGTCGTCTTTGGTTTCTAGAAGGACGCGTACGAGGCCTCCCGGAGCCTTATGACCGGCCTCACCGACGTACGATCTCCCTGATATCTTCAGGTTCCTCTTCTGGATCAAATTTTGACGTTCATTCTCGACCAGGCGAAGCCAACCTTGGCTTCTATACCATAATATCCTGTATTGCTGTGCGAGGCTCAGCTGAAGTTTCATGGAAAATATATCTTGAGACCATACAGATTTGCAGATGATTTCTTGATGCACCCTTCTTTTCTTGCAATCTCTTTAGCCGCTATTACACCGGATATAGAGGCTTGCATTAAGCCTCTTGTAACGCCGGCACCGTCACCTACTGCAAACAGGTTTTGGACTTTCGCCT
>CAYXJU010000148.1:0-4382 GCA_964464765.1 uncultured Candidatus Bathyarchaeia archaeon
CCATAGTCTCAGCGGAAGGGCTAAGGTTGGTTATTAGCGTCAATAATGACCTTGGACAGTTCGTTCCAACGGCTCGCCTTCAGACAAACCTTACAATTCTCATGCGTAAGTTAATCGAACGAATTGAGAATAATTCATCAAACAGTAATGAAGCTGCCTCAAGAATGCTTGGTGAGACTCATGTCACAGGTGCCCCAATTCGTCCAGAAAAGCTCCCTAACCTAAATGAAAACCAGTTAAAGGCATTCGAGAGCGCACTCGGTCGGAATCTTACTATAATTTGGGGGCCTCCCGGTACTGGGAAAACCCACACCATTGGCACGATTGCGGAACATCTATATCGCTCGGATCGAACTGTTCTAATCGTTTCGCACACGAATATTGCCGTTGACCAAGCTGTCAAGCATGTTGCATCTGCTATCCCCGACAAACTGCCGGAAGGCGACTTGATTAGAATAGGCGAGGTACGGGACGAGGTTCTGAAATCAGAATTCCCCGATGTTCTTCTCAAAAAACAGGTCGAAAGGCAATCACAAGAGCTTTCTGAACAAAGAGACAAGTTCTCTTCGCGAAAACAGACACTTTCCGATGATTTGAACTCGCTTGAGCATGAAATAGCCATTACAGAATGGGTCGAAGCCTCGGAATCTGATATCCAGTCCGCTCAAGAAACGCTCGAAGAAATACACAACAAAGAGGAGGAACTTGGCTCCTCTGAGAAAGCCTTGGCTGAGATTGCTTCCAAGTACGCCCAACTCCTAGAATTGCAGAAACGTGCCACAACGGTTCTCTCACTGCGGAAGAATCTGGCGTTAAGGCGTGATGAGGAGAACCAGTTGTGCCTATTGCAGCAGAAGAATGCATCCGATTCTGAAGCTGCAGCTACCAAAGTTGAGGACTACGAGATGCGCTTGCAGATTGCCCAGCGCATTGAACCACTAAGGCAGGAAAGAGCCAGTTACCCATCGATAGATGAGCAGAAGTCAATTATTGGTGACTTCTCCGAAAAAATGACGACAATCACGATGCAGATTCAAGGCGGGCAGAGGAAATGTAATGATGCAACCGCCATTCTACAGCAATCTCTCGATACTGGTGTAATGATGCGGCTGTGGAAACGATTGCCAAAGCCTGAAGATCAACAAGAAATAGTCAATAATTACCGGAAAGAATTGGCCGCGCTTGAAGCCGAACGAACGGGCATACAGAAATCCTATGATGTTGCTGAAATGAAGCTCTCGCGAATCATAGAACTTAACGGGGAACTTTCACAATACGCCGATATAGACGACTATTCTGAGGAATTGACCAAACATAAAAGAGCTCTACAAGTCTTAGACTATTTGAGAGAGGAATCGCGCGAACTGGCATCGAAACTTGAAGCCGCCCGTCAGGAAGTCAATCGATTGAGATCCTCAATAGATGCTGAGTCTTCCTCACTTGGAGGTACACCAGAAGCCATCCTTAACACCGTAGACGTACAGCTCCGAAGGTTTTTAGAACTACAGGAACAAATCAAATCCCTGCGCTCGCAGGCAATGGCTGCCAGAGCGGACCTGACAGCAACCCTCTCACACATGCTCCATTGCCTTCTTGAATGGGGGATTGTTGCCCAAGTCCCAACAGGCATTGAAGATATGTTGGCACTCGTTATCGAATCACATACAAGGGTTGCAGCTGACCACAAGTCTTCTAACCTGCCGAATATCAAAGAGAAGGCTACCTCCGTGCGGTCAGAAATTGCCGCTGTGTCTTCCGAAATAGCGCGGATTGATGACATTCTGGCGCAAGTGGAGAAAACAGTCATCGCCAATGCGTCGATAATTGGTGCGACTTTGACGAAGACCTACCTGAGTGATGACATCCAAGCCCGTAAGTTCGACACTGTCATTTTAGACGAAGCCTCTATGGCTCCTATTCCGGCACTCTGGGCGGCGGCTCTCCTTTCAGAAAAGAATCTCATAATCGTCGGCGACTTTAAGCAGCTCCCCCCTATTGTGCTCTCCACAAAACCATTGGCTATAAAATGGCTTGGTCGAGATGTCTTCGAAGCGTCGGGCGTCAAGGCCCTGTGGATGAAGGGCGAACCACCAAAGTACTTCATTCCCTTGAATGAGCAAAGGCGTATGCTACCGCAGATAGCTGAAATAGCGAACCGATTCTACGACGGTATACTGCGTACTCCTGCTGCCCTCTCCAGCTTCAACTTTGAGGAGTTTTTCAGTTGGTACAACAGGGATTGGCCGCATGACAATCCTGTTGTTCTTGTGGATACAGGTTCTCTCAATGCATGGGTAACAAGCGTCGTAAAGAACGGAAATTCCAGCAGGTTAAATTTTCTATCGGCTACTGTTGCCGTTGACCTAGCCGAGCAATTGCTTCTACCCGAGCGCGCAAAACGGCCAGAAGGAGCGCCCAAGCGCATCCTCATAGTTGCTCCATACCGAGCGCACGCGAAATTGGTGAGTATTCTGCTGCGAGAGAACACTGCTCTGCGAGACGACGTGATTGCTGGTACCGCGCATAGCTTTCAAGGCTCTGAAGCCGATGTTGTCATATTCGACTTGGTTGCCGACGAACCACACTTCCGTGTGAACCTTTTCATACCAGCCTTGGATGACCAACTCAAATGCCTTCTCAATGTCAGTTTGACACGCGCCAAGTACCGCCTAATCATACTGGGCGACTTTGCGTACTGTCAGTCTCACGGCAAAAAGGCATTCCTTGGTAAGACACTATTACCCTTTCTCACAAAGACGTATCCCCGTATTGATGCATCACAACTTGTTCCAGAGGGCTTGGCCTCAAGGGCAGCAAGAGCGCAGATGACCATGTTAGGGGGCGAAATCGAACCTGACTCAGACCGCATTGTTGTTACCCAAGCCGATTTCTTTCGTATCCTTTCCACGGATTTGTCACGGGCCGAAGGCCGCATTGTCATATACTCCCCTTTTATGACTCAAGACCGCACCGCCTTTCTCTTGCCGCAACTCCAAGCTGCCTCATCCCGCGGTGTATCCATCTTTATAATAACCAAATCACACTCGGAGCGTTCAAGGTCCGAGCTACAGCAATGTAGAAAAATGGAGGCACAGTTGGGAGAAATTGGTGTCGTTGTCATGCACAAGATGAGAATGCATGAAAAGCTTGTCTTTATCGATGATGACGTTACGTGGTCTGGTTCACTTAATCCCCTGAGTTTCTCCAACACGCAAGAAATTATGGAACGTCGGAAGAGTGCTTCCGTCCTTCAGGACTATTTCAAGATTCTGCGCCTCGATGAATTGCTGTCTGTTTATGGGAATCCGGAATCCAAATGTCCAATTTGTGGCTCCGAAATGGTTGCAGCAGAAGGCGCGGACGAACCCTATTATTGGCGTTGCATAAACGATGGATGCTATTCGAGGAGCATAAACCAGCCTTATCCCTATGACGGTGTACTGACATGTGGTTCATGTAATTCACCTGTTGAGTTCGGCTATTGGGGAGATTACCCCCATTGGCGGTGTACGGAAAACGCAAGGCACCGACAGAAGGTCTTTAAGTCTCACTTGCATTTGCCCAAAATGGCAGCACTAGTACCAAAAAGTGAACGCAGAAAGCTTTGCAGACTGTTTGGAATCGCTAATTTCGATTCTATCGTCATAAGTACTGAACCTTATGGGAGTTCGAGCGGAGTCCAGACCAGTCTATTCGATGATGACGGTTGATTTCGTATGATGGCGCTGCACGACATCGTGTCTTGTAGGGTAGTGGTGCGGGACATCCATAAATTTATAAGTTTCTTGTTGCCCATAACGGCAGATAACAGGGCGCTTGAGGTTAACACCAAAGGGCTACGGCCTTCTTTAACAATACAGCATTCTTATTTAATCGTGCCTACAACAGACGGCTAAACAAATAACCGTAAAATAATAAAGTTGAATTTGGTATAATTCGTTTAAAATGAACAGAAGGAGGGAACCCATGAGTAAAAAGGAATTGCTTATAGATGAAATCGAGCAAGTCCCGGAGCCTTTTCTTGATGAGGTACTGGATTTTGTTCACTTCCTAAAGACAAAATTAATTAAGGAAAGGTTCGATACTGCTATCGCAAGTGAATCTTCTCTTAAAAAAGATTGGCTTAAGCCAGAAGAGGATGAGGCATGGCAAAATTTATAAAAGGTGATGTTGTCGTTGTCCCATTCCCCTTTTCTGACCTAACCCAGTCCAAAAGGCGTCCTGCCTTAGCCAAGTAGGGTGGACTCGGCCCACCGAAAGACTGGCCGTATTCGACATTTCATCGTTACATTAAGAAAGTAATGTACTCGCCGGATTTGGGGTGCAACACCGGCGGAGATTCCGACGGATATCGGTGGAGAATGATGACAATACAATAATGG
>CAYXJU010000149.1:0-4250 GCA_964464765.1 uncultured Candidatus Bathyarchaeia archaeon
ATATCCAGGTGCGATTCAAGGATATCATATTGAGGGCACGCCAAGAGACTGCATCTCTCTGGCGAAACAACTTACGTACTTCAGAGAGTTTTATGTTCTGGCAGAATCCAGAGATTCGGTCCTTGCTCACCTTCTTCCAGGAACTTCCCTAGGAGAACTAGAGTTTCGTGATCAAGTGAACATCTACGAAGTGCTTCCCTATGTTCAAGTATTCACGGTTCATAAGACAAATCCGAAATTGCTGCTTAGATTGACCACACTACATGCATTGTACGAGTCTTCTGAGTTTGTCTGCCGCTTGTCCCAGAAAGTCGAGCATGTCGAGAGGATGTTCAACGAGAGCATTCGACACGTGCAAACTGAGATCTACCGACCGTATTCACCATCGTCTGCAAGATGGTTCAAGAGAATTGCCGATTTCATGGATAGTAGAGAAGCTCCGCAACTCTATCTCACCCATTATATTTTCGGAATTCATGGAAAATTCTTTCCACGCATGATAGGCGCCATAATGAACTCCATGAAGATTTCCAAGAGCGATTGTATTCTCGATCCATTTTGTGGATCAGGAACT
The DNA here is from genome assembly GCA_964464765.1 of uncultured Candidatus Bathyarchaeia archaeon. GTDB lineage: Archaea > Thermoproteota > Bathyarchaeia > 40CM-2-53-6 > CAVXDP01 > CAVXDP01. The sequence continues at coordinate 575 of CAYXJU010000149.1, forward strand.
ATGAATGTCGAAGCAGCCATACGCGGGGTAAACAGCATTGGAATAGATATGCAACCTCTATTCACCATGATGACTCGACTGAAGATTAGGTCGATGTACTGGAATGACGATTGGCTCAGACAGAGCATTGAACGATTACTTCATGACATTCAGGCGAATTTCACTGAAGATTGTTTGAAAAAAACAGCCAAACAAATGACGACGGGCGACAAGGTCGATGTCTTTCTGCCAAAATCTTTGATGAAGGGCGTTCGAAATGATTCACTAGCATTTGTCGAAAATGTCAAGAACTGCATAGATGAAGTGGGATCTGATGCAGAAGACGCGACCACGAGGAAAGATCTACAGGACTTCTGTAGACTCCCCCTCGCGTACTGGATGAGAAGCATGTTGAAGAAGCAAGACCCTGAGAAGGTCTTTCAAACCTACAGCGAGTATCTCTGGAAGATGTTCTATTCAGTCTATTACTTCCACAAGTTTGACAGAGAGATATGCAATTTTGAGATTGGCGATGTTGATGTATACACTTCCGACGTTAGACAATTGAGTAGAATAGAGGATTCAAGACTGACGAAGGGAGAGATCGATGGGATAATCACATCTCCTCCATATGGAACCGCAATCGACTACATTGGAGACCACGTATGGGCACTCTACGCGCTTGGCCTGACCAAAGACCACCTGAAGCTCGACGAAGAATCCCACATTGGTTCATCGCGCAAGACTGATGTCGCTGAGATTGTCGAGAAGAGCGAAGCTTTCTTGTCTCTCCCAGAGACTGCACAGAAATCTCTCCTTGATATGGTGAGAAATGGTCGAGAAAAGAAAGCCGCAGCACTGTACCAGTATTTTGTTGATATGCGTACCGCATTTGAACAAATGTCCACAGTACTGAAGCCAGGGAAGAAGCTAGTTATGATAATTGGCAAGCAACAATCTGTGAGCACGCAGAATGGAACCATCACCGTAGAACTTGGAGCTACAATGGAAGAGATTGGAAAGAAGAAACCTTCAGCTTTGGAACATCTTAACTCGATCGACATCGAACTTCAAAAAGCATCTGAAAGAGGCGCTATTCCGACCGAGCACATAATCTTTTTCAAGAAAACGTGATGATACCAATCGATCGGAAGAAAGTGACGTTAGCCTTGCTTCTTCTGAGCTTTCTCAACAACTGAGAAATCAAGTAGTTTTCCGTTCTGATCCATTCGCATATTGAATGGTCTTGTCGTCATCTGATCATGTTCCACAAATACTCCCTGCACCAGTATCTTTTGGTCCTTAGTTTCGACATTAGTTATCTTGACATCAAGAACATTCCCATAGAGCTTCTCAATCGAATTTTCTGCCTGTTTTCTCAAACGTTCCGCGTCAATCATAATCTCTCTACCACTTCTTCATAACATGACCAGCAATTTAAGCCGATCGAGTTGGTCAGTATCGACTGTTCTCATTCCACAACGTATTCAACCAGAGTACACTGGATTATGTCCTAAAGTGAATCCTTTCGAACCGTTTGAATAGAGAAAAGGATTAAAGGCTATGAATCTAATTTTGACTTATGTCAAGTAAGAAAGTCAGGATCCTTGGATTCGCTGGTAGTCTCAGAAAGGGTTCCTACAACAAGATGGCTCTTCAGATCGCGACTAAGGTTGTTCCTGACGGTGCGGAACTAGAGGTTTTTGATCTCGAAGGAATTCCGCCCTTCAATCAGGATTTGGAACAAAATCCACCGAGCAAAGTGAAGGAGTTCAAGGCCAAAATTAGGGGAGCAGATGCTATCCTGATCGCGACTCCTGAATACAACTACTCTATTCCCGGGGTTCTGAAGAATGCCATTGACTGGGCGTCTAGACCCTATGGTGACAATGCTTTCGACGGGAAGCCAGTTGCGTTGATGGGCGCCACGATAGGGAATATCGGCACGGCAAGAGCACAATACCATCTTCGTCAGTCTTTCGTCTTCTTGAACATGTTTTCTATCAATCAACCTGAAGTGATGATTCCCGAGGCACAGGGGAAGTTTGACGAAGAGGGCAACCTAAAGGATGAGCATACAAGGGAGAAGATCCAAGAGCTTCTTCAGGCCCTAGTCGAATGGACTAAGAAACTGAAGCGATGACTGGCCAAATAGGTTGACAGTTCGCACATCCGAAATGGTTGATCTAGCTCAGCTTTGTTCCGCAGCTTGAGCAGAACTTCGCGCCCACTGCGACAACTTCTCCACAGTTCTTACACTTCTCCACAGGAACTTGGGCTGGCGGTGTGGCTGGAGAGATACTCTTGCCACAGCTTGGACAGAATTTGGATGTTGATGGAATCTGAGCGTTGCAACTTGGACATATGACTAAAGCGACAGATGGCGCGCTGACTGGAGCTCCCATAGTTTGGAAGAGCGGTGGCACGAGAACCATGCCAGTTCCAAAGCCGGCTCCAGACGATTTACCCAACTCCTTCGCCGCCTCCTTCACCGTCTCCATCCTGAGAACTTCTTCAGGAGAGATTTTCCCAGCCTTCAACCAGAACAGTCTATCCCTATACTCGGGACTCGTGTCGACGCCTTCGAACTTAAGGTCTATGAGCTGGACGCCAAGTCTTCGGAAATAGTCGATTATGTGGGCCTTGACCTGAGCTGAGGTTTCATCAAGTTTCGTGAAAACAGTGACCAAATCGTATTTTGAAAGGTCATCAATCATCCTCTCGTTCACGAAACCTCTGAGAAAATTGTTCACGTCTGAGGTGCTGTATGCGTTCTGCCCGCCCACGACTTCATTTACAAAAACGGATGAATCCTCAATCTTGAACCAGAACGACCCATATGTCATGAGAGGTGCAAGTTCTGTAGTCTGCGCTCTCGTTCCAAACTTCCCTGCAAACTGTTTTGTCGAAATGAATATGACAGTGCTTTTGAAAGGTGTACGATCGTATCCGGCAACTTTCGACAATGCACCTGTCAATAGAGGCAGGTTCAGAGTTGTGAGAACATGTCGACCTGCGCCGAAGGTGTCGTAACTCTTTCCATCTCTGAAGAAGACGGCCATTTCATATTCATGAACTATCAGTTGAGCGCCCCACGTGATCTCTTCTATGGGGTATCGCCAAACTACGTCCTCAGCTCTCGGGTTCGTCCATTCAATGATCTGTGGCATAATCTACTGAACCTCCAATCCCTTTATGGTATCTATACGCTGATCGAACGTCTCATCCAACTGGTCAAGCATTTTGGAAAGTTCATTTTGATGAGTAAGTGCATTCTCAAATTTGCGGTTCTCAACTTCTTCTTTGAAAGACTTTACCAAATCACCAATGTTCTTGGAATCGTCAAGAAGTTTGACATCGAACTGAAGCATCCTGTCCAAGTCGTCCTCAGAGATCTTCACAGCATCAAAGAAACCTGAGTACCCGTAGGAAGCATGTTCGATTCTGGCAACAATTCTATCTAACTTTGTTACAGTCTGGTCGATAGCTTCAGCCACTTCCTCAAGCTTACTCGTCTGCAAGATCTTGTAGATGTCTTGAAGGTCATTCCTATTCTTTTCGAGCATTCTTCCGAAGTGATCTCTAACAAGTTTGTCAGCCTCCCTCCTCATCTCCTTCTGTTTGTACCCTCTAAACCCGGGCACAACAAGCATGATCTTCTCTAGGAGTCTTGCTTCGCTCTCAACCTTCTTCAAAG
>CAYXJU010000150.1:0-4215 GCA_964464765.1 uncultured Candidatus Bathyarchaeia archaeon
TGTGCATAGAGCAACTCGTGAATGGGGGTTTGGAACGTTTTTCAGAAAAGCTTCAATTGGAAGAGCCATACTAGTGTCAGGGTACACGCCGGCACAGTTCTTTGCCAGCCTCGTAAAATGGTCTGTTTTCTTGATAGCCGTATATCAAGCAATTGAAATTCTAGAGATCCCGACATTGCAGCTATTTCTGCGACAGATTGTTCTCTACCTTCCCTATCTCTTCTCAGGCTTGCTCATAATGATCGTGGGCTTCATCTTCGCAGATTCAGTCTCTGAAGTTGTCAAACAAAGTGGCGGTCAAAATAGAGCAGGTTATCAGAACCTTTTCGGAGATGCTATCCGAATCTTTCTCTATTTCGTAATTCTTGTAATGGCTTTAGCACAGATGAAAATTGATGTGACGATACTCTACATATTTGCCCAAGCATTTGCGTGGTCGATCGCCATAGCTGTAGCGATAGCAGTGGGCTGGCATCTCAAGGATGAGATACGCCCGTGGATCGATCAGTTTTCACGAAGAGCAAAAGAAGATGATAAGGAGCAGCGAGATGCCTAAGAGGACAGCCATATCTGCCCTGTTCTTGGATTTTGATGGAACGATCAGCCCCGTAGACGTTTCTAGAGAGAAGGCACAGCCGACTCCTATGGCTCGGAAGCTTCTACAGGAAATAGCTGAGACAATACCCGTTGCAGTAATAACAACAAAGGACATGCATTTCATCAAAGAGAGAGTTCCATTTGCTTCAGCTTGGGCAGCGATAGGTGGAGTTGAAGTTACGATTGGAGATAGGACGCTGACTCTACCACATGCAATCAAGTTTTCTCCAATCGTTGAATCCGTGCTGAGACTCATAGAGGCTGAGATGAGAAAGATTGGCAAAGGCATCTGCATCGAGAGGAAAGCCTTGTCTGATGGCAGGGTCGTCGCTTTCTGCGCGGATTGGAGGCAGGCCGAAGATTGGAATTCTGTTGGAAGACGCATCTATGCGATCCTCAAACCATTTAGAGAACGCGATCTCGTCATTCGAACATATGATGGCTGCCCCTATCTTGACGTCTATCCAGAAGGCGTGAGCAAAGGACGCGCGTTCCTCATCCTGAAAGAGGGATTGAAAGTAGACGGGTCAATTATGTATCTAGGAGACTCTGAGCTTGATAACCCAGCATTTGAACTAGCCGAGATATCGATAGGTGTGATACACGACGAGACTTCTCCTGAGCTAGACTCTCAATTCTTTGTTTTGTTTGATGATGTTGAAGGTTTGTTCCACGAACTTCTAGAGAATCAACTCGTCTTCAATCTAGAATCTCGATGGATCGTGAGGAACGAGCGGAGAACCAACTAAATCTCTGCTCCTTGGCTGGGGATATTGCCAATGAAAATTGGAATCATCATGTATCAGACAAGCCAGAGCAAGGGACAGGAACTTGTTGCACAACGAATGACAAGAGCATTCAGAAAGGCTGGTGTCGAAGCGTATCTAATAACAGGTCCGTTCCATGATGGCAACAGAATTGTCTCGGTCGATACAATTGATAGGTCCGAAAGGGGATATGTTATAGATAATGAAGATTATCGGATTCCAACGCTTAGAGTCGGTGGATATGTAAGTAGCTGGCCTCCTAGGCGAATAATGTTCCGCAATTTCGTTGATACATTACGAAGGATTGTTGATGGATTTGGAATCGATGTCTTGATCACCCATAGCACTCTATGGAATGGGCCTGAAGAGACCGTGAAATTCGTCTCGTGGAAGAGAACGATGAGGGAACTAGGTCTCGATGAAAGACAAATGGTGTACTGCCATATGCCACATTATCAGCCACCTGAACCTATGGGGTATCGCATCACAGAGAGATCATTTCGTTTGACGTGGAATAGGCTTGTCTTTCCCCAGATATTCAGAGTCGCCAACTTGATTCTCATGACCACGCCGATTGAGCAGGGCTATATGACAAAGATGGGTGCAACCTATGATCAATGTCATCTGTTCCCCGCCGGTTTGGACGAGGAGCTCTTCAAGGATTTTGGCAAGGTTGAATTCGAACAGTTCAGGGAAAAACATGGAATCCCAGGAAATAGAGACATAATCTCATACGTTGGGACGATAGAGGAAAGAAAGAATCCTCTTGTCGTTGTCAGGATAGCCGAGGAATTGCATGATCTACATGAAGCACACTTCGTCATAGCGGGTCATGGATCAAATCAGGAGAGAAAAGTTAGAGATGAGACAAAAGAGCTGAAGAACGTAAGTTACATCGGTGAGATCTCAGATAAGGAGAAGGTGCAGCTGATCAAGGGATCTTATCTGAATATTCTCATGAGCCGCACAGAAGCTCTCGGCATAACCCAAATCGAGTTCATGTATGGTGGAGTCCCCATAATTACATCCGCTGTTGGAGGACAACGATGGCTGGTGAGGGATAAAGTGGATGGGACCCACGTGGATGGACCAGGAGATATAGGAGGAGCCGCAAGATCAATCAAGCAGCTCGTTGAGGACCCAGACTTAAGGAATGAGATGTCTAGGAATGCCAGGCAGAGGGCTCAGGAGTTCTCGCTTGAAAAGTTGACCAGTGACCTTCAAAAAAAGCTTCAAGCCATCCTCTCGAAGTAAACTATCAAGCGTCTAGGAGAAAGTGTGGGAATGGCTACGAGAAACTGGAGGATCTTCTCACCAAGAAAGATATTATTAGCTCTAATCCTGTCGGTCGGGGCTGTCCTGACGTTATGGATCATATTTCGGCTTTGGTTGATAACTATAATCGCGCTAAGCGAACAAGTGATTCACATTATCGATATGGGGCTTGTATTTGTTGCCGGAATCGTAGCCACGTTGCTTCTTTCGCAATTGATGGCTCGCCGCATTGCTGACTATTTTGGGGCGACGCAAGGAAATGCGATCAGGTTGTTGATTCAGGTTCTTGGTTTTTCAATAGTCTTCCTCATTCTGTTCTCGATGACTAGCATCAATATTGTCAACGCACTCGTGGGGATGGGTTTTCTCGGTATCGTTGTCGGTCTTGCCGCTCAAACTGTACTAGGAAACTTCTTTTCGGGTTTGATGCTGCTCGCTTCCCGCCCCTTCAACATTAGTGACAGAATAGCGTTAATCACGTGGCAGTATGGCAAGTTCCCCCCTTCACTATCCCATGGGTGGTTGGAACCTGCATACACAGGGTCTGTGAAAGAAGTCACTTTGATGCATACGAAAATCTTGACTGATTCGAACACCTTGGTAATAGTCCCTAATGGGATTGTGACACAATCTCTCGTTTTGAACATGGGTCATGATAAGTATGGTCACATCGAAACTCAGTTCGAGATTCCAATCCATATCGACCCCGACAAACTGCATACGAATCTCACTCATCAAATATCAAGAATCCGGGATTTCAAAGGTGAGGAAGAAAGGTTCTATCTCGTTGATGTTTCTCCATCAGCATATCTAGCGACAGTTAGCTATAGAGTTGAGAAAAATGATGAAAGAGATATGAAATCACTGCTCCTCCGAGCATTGCGACTTGCACTAATCAGTACAGAGAAAAGTAAATTGAAATGAAGGTTTTGGAATCGGACAAGCCTCACTCTTGCTGTGGAATGCTGTAGAGTCATTACGTTCCAGAACCTGTCTCGATCCAGTAGGGTTTTCATGTTATTATAGGATCAACATCTACAATCGCAAACCGACCAATTTGATCTTTTTTCACATGCAAAATCTGGCAATAAATCAAAAGCCAAAGAAAAGTGGTAGAGATTACAACTTGGGAACAGTACCCCTCGGACTACCATATAATATCGCCGAGACTATTCGTATACAAAATAAGAATGAGTCCAAATGTTCCATTCTTTAGAGAATGTAGTTGTGGTTCTACATCAACTGAAGATCACGGTGGCAATGTAATTTAGAATCGCCATCAATAGAAAACCCATCATGAAACTTGCGGTTGCTGTTCGCTCAAAGCCGTGGCCGTGACTCTCAGGCACCATCTCATCAAAGATAACGTATAGCATGGCTCCTACAGAGAAAGCAAGAGCATAAGGAAGAAGAATACGGAACAAACCTACAAGAATAAGTGCCGCCACTGAACAGACTGGCTCTACAGCGCCTGACAGAACTCCTGCAACAAAACTACGTCGCGCTGAATAGCCTTGGCTTCTAAGTGGAACCGATATGAGAAAACCTTCTGGAATATTCTGCAGAGCTATGCCGA
>CAYXJU010000151.1:0-4179 GCA_964464765.1 uncultured Candidatus Bathyarchaeia archaeon
CTATGAGGACGCTCTTCACCTTATCCGCGCGGGTTATTCTGTACTCTATCTCTTTGCCGACTTCGGGATTGATGTTGCATGTTATACGGAGACCTGCGAAGAGGCGGCTTATGCATCCTTGGTCGCAGGCTATGCATTTACGCACCTCGTCAAATCTTCCCTCCATCGTTTTCAGAGGGAGCATCGGATCAGCAATCAAGGCTCGTCCCATAGAGACTAGGTCTGCTTTTCCTTCTTGCAGGATTTTTTCAGCGAATTCGGGGTCGTTTATTCTTCCAACCGTAATCACAGGAACCTCCACGACTTTCTTGACTCCTTCCGCTAGGTGAACCATGTATCCTCTTTGCATTGCCATGGGGCCTTCGCACATGTGTTCAGTCTCGGAAAGTGACCCTGAGACATGTATGACGTTGATTCCAGCTTTCTCAAGCTCAATCGCTATTCTCTTAGCCAGTTCGAGAGTAATCCCGCCTTTGATGAACTCATCCGCACTGATTCGGAAGGAGAGTGGGTAGTTTGAGCCCACTTTCTCTCTGATGCGTTTGATAACCTCGAGTGGAAATCGCATTCTGCCTTCAAAGTCTCTTCCGTATTTGTCGGTTCGCTTGTTAGTGTACGGCGAAAGAAACTGTGCAATGAGATAGCCATGCGCTCCATGGATCTCGACAGCATCAAACCCCGCGGATTTTGCTCTCCGAGCGCCTTCTCCGAACTTTTCCACTAGCTCAGCGATTTCTCTCAGTTTGAGCGGTCTCGGTCGCACAACAATTGAACCGGGAGAAACGTACATGTCAATATAAGGCACATTTGAAGACGAGACCGGAGTTCTGCCTTCAGTAACATCAAGTGTTGTCTCTCTTCCAGCATGATGAAGCTGAAGCGCAATCTTGGCACCGTCACGGTGAACCGCATCGACCAAATCAGCCAATCCTGGAAGAAACCTGTCGCTGTCTACCCGAAGCTGGTTGGTGATACCCTTTCCCAGTAAACCTTCAACACATGTAACCTCTACTATGATTAGACCAACCATCCCTTTGGCTCGCTCTGCATAATAGTTTACGAGCCGCTCAGTAACTGCCCCTGTGTCACTTGCGAAGTTGGTTCCCATTGGCGGCATGACTATTCTATTCTTAACTTCCATCGACCCTATCAAGATCGGCTCAAAAAGTCTCACGGTCAGAACCTCATAGTTTCTCTAAGATGCAACTCAAGTTATTGAACCTGTTCTTCACTGAAATGTTTCTCGGCCAGATGTAAGTCAACTTGACAGAGAGAATATCACCGTTGCCTATCCAAGGCCGAGAGTTGAGAAAGGAACATCTTCGGGCTTCTCTTCCCTATATTGTCACATTCGTTTGTGGTGTATGTGCAAGCAATCTTACACTAGATGCGTACATTCCTATGTATGGGGATATAGCTCGGAAAATCTTGCTCTCGGCTTTTCTTACATGTTCTTCGTAGGTTGTTCTAGGAACTCCGTATTTCCGCGCTATCTCTTCAGCAGTTGTCTTCTTTGGAACCTCGTAGTAGCCATTATCGAGTGCAGCCATGAGGGCGTCGACTTGTTTCTCGGTCAGTTTAGAAAACGCGCTGCTCAGTGACATGATGAATGTGTCGTGAATGCTTTTTTCTGGGACAACTTTTTTCTCAAGTATCTCTATGAGGCTTATGTCGCCGAGTTCCCGGAACATTTTCTTGTAGTCACTTTCTCGGAAACCTATGGCTCTGTGTTCTTCCCAGCCTCCATAGTAAGCAATCGGTTGTATGCTTAGAAATGAATTCTTTTCAATCACGCCCGATATGCTGGGAGAGATCTTGGAGTCACAGCATGTCTTCGTGATCACCTGAAGATTCTTTTCATAGAATGTCTTCTTCAAGATCCTCCCGCCCTTCCAACAAACCAAAGCGTTCAGATCATGTTCAATCTTGGTGAAAGTCTCAATATCTGGACATTCAATTTCAAGTACATCTGTCTTGTTGTTACACCACTCGACGATTCTCACTTCAGGATGCTTTGCCGAGAACTTCACATAGGGACACTCATGCTGAACCCTGAAATGAACCTCGAACATGTTTTTTCCACTATCCATGTGATCTTCCCCGTCTGAATATAAGCGATATGCCAGCGTAAGACGGGTGTCGCATTTCAGCTGAAGATGGCTACATTTCGCCATCGTACGACGGCACAAACTACTATCGTTGGTTCGATCTCTTTGATGGTTCGAAGGTGATTCACATGAGTTTGGTTAACGCAATCTTGACCGAATTCCAGTGGATTGGAGTCTGGTTTGAAAATATGTCTGTTGGACTAAGATCCCGTATTATCCTTCTACCCGGCCTCCATGCGATGAAGCTGAGAAGACCGTGGTTCTCTTCGTCCAGTGCCGAGGAGTTCGAGATTAAACAACTTGCAAGAAATGAATTATACAGATCGCTAAGCAGAGTCCCGCTGGCGAGGTGAGTGTAACTAACGAATCAATGCTAGGGTTCTGCGAACCGCTTTCCATCATTCGAAATCCTTGGAACTTATTGTGGAACCTCTACATGCGACAATGTGGAAACGAGCTTGGTCGCGAGTTGACAAGACGAGTGACGAAGGGGGCCCTGTAGAGCTACTTAACCGTCAGAATAAAGAATCGAATTCAGCTATCGCCTTTGAATCTAGAGGTTGAGGCATTCTTTGATGAGCTTGAAATGAATCGCATCCCAAACCGTAGAACACCATCATAGAGTGCGTTTACTTTGTCCGACTGCGCCAGTATCAGACAAGCAATCGCAATCCCCAGAATACTTCCGGATATGACGTCCAAAGGATAATGAACACCGACGTATATTCTTGAGTAAGCCACCAAAGAAGATTCTAGCATGAGTGGTAAAGAGTAGCGTTTCTTCATCCTATGCCATGCTACGGTCGCTCCAGCGCAGGCATTTAGTGCATGTCCTGATGGAAAACTCGAATCCGTTGGTGGACGGACGAGAAGCCTCACATCGAGTAGCGTTTCAAAAGGTCTCTGCCTGAACTCAAGGAGCTTCAGTGACTCTCCTAGAACTGTTAGAGAAAGGAAGGAGATGACTAGTATGAATGCTGTTAATTTGGATTCTCTACCTCCAAGAAACCAGAGGAGGATGATGATGCAACCCCAGAGTAGTTCTCGTCCATAGTTACTCAAGAAAACCATCACGTAGTCGAAGGCTAGAGTATGTGTCGAATTGATTGAGTAGAACAAAGTCGTATCGCTTGATTGAAGTCGGCCTGAGAAAACAACAACACCAAGAATGATGAAGAGTGCAATCAGTGCTATGCCAATTATGTTCAATCGTCGCTCATTTTTTTCCGACGTGGTTTCAGAGACTCTGGTCATTCTGCAGATCACTGAGCAAATTTCCTAGGGGTTCATCGAACTTCTGGGTAGCTGAATGTTCTCTTGAAGAGAAGCATCATGAAGCCGTTTATCATGTAGTAGGTGGTCAGATACGGGTAACCATATTCTCTAATCCTTCTCAAAGATGTGTAGGCGATCATAGTGGAATTGAAGAGAATCTGTCCTTGATGCCTCATCCTTAAACTAAGCATTACATCCTCAGATAATTGCCTGTTCTCGTCAAATCCACCTGCTTTCAAGAATGGTTCCCTTCGGTAGGCGCAGTTGAACCCCGCAACATGAGGAATACCAATCTTGAACGATATGCGCTGGCAATAACCAGTCGCGATGTGATAAACCAGATTGTCGAGTTTGTTTCCCTCATAAGGGAATGTCGGTCCGGTCATGCCGACGATTCTTGAATTGGAATCAAAGGCTTGAGCCACCTGCTTCAGCCAACCCTCACAGACCATTGTGTCAGCATCAACAAATGCTAGGATGTTCCCGCAGGCGTGTTTCACGCCAACATTTCTTGCAGCGCCAACGGGTCGAACAGGTTGCACAACAACCTTGTCAGCATATTGTCTTGCCACCTGAACCGTATCATCCTTGCTTCCACCATCAACAACGATAACTTCGCATTTGTTCTTACCGGGCTGATTAACAAGGGACTTGAGGCATCTCCGAAGGTACTTCTTTTCGTTCAATGCGGGGATTATCACTGAAACGTCACATGCGGCCACGATCAATGTATTCCTGCTTCTGGTTCCGAACTGAGCATACGGCTGTTCCATTCTAAGGGAAGTCCATTCTCCTT
>CAYXJU010000152.1:0-4178 GCA_964464765.1 uncultured Candidatus Bathyarchaeia archaeon
AAGTGGGACTTTCAAGGTTTTCTGAAATTTCTGCCTGCGTATCTCCCGGACTTGCCCAACTCCTCTTCGATTCTAAGGAGCTGATTGAACTGTGCAACTCTTTCACTTCTTGTTGGCGCACCGTTCTTTATCTGTCCCGCGTTTATCGCGACTGTCAGGTCAGCGAGCCAAGTGTCTTCAGTCTGTCCAGACCTTTCGGAAACTAGGATGCTGTATCCGTTTTCTCTGGCATATGACGCTGTTTCAAGAGCTTCGGTTAGGGTTCCTATCTGATTCACTTTCAGCAGGACGCTGTTTGCTGCATGCATTTGGACCCCCTTCGATACACGTTTGAGGTTTGAGACAAAGAAGTCATCTCCTACTATCTGGATGTTGAGTCTTCTTGTGATCTTGGCAAATCCTTCAAAATCATCCTCTTGCAACGGGTCTTCTATTGACTGCAACGGAAAAGTCTTGACCAGATCTTCGTATACATCCATCAACTGTTCAGGTGTGATCTCATTTCCTCTGTACCTATATTTTCCCGTTTTTTCGTTATACATGTGTGTTGAGGCTGCGTCCATTGCCAGTATGAAGTCGTTCTGGTATCCTTCTTCCTCAATCGCTTGAAGTATTATCTCGTAAGCTTCTTTTGGATCGTTTGTTCCGCAGGGAGAAAATGATCCTTCGTCTCCAGTATTCAAAGCCTGTTTCCCATATTTCTTCGCTAACATCTTGCCCAGCGTGTGGTAAACCTCTGAACCCATTCGCATAGCTTCAGCAAAAGTCTTGGCTCCCACAGGCATAACATTAAACTCTTGAAAATCGAAATCGGTCGCCGCCAGTTTTCCGCCACAAATGTAGAGGAACATTGGCACCGGTAGTACGTAGGCATTCGAGCCTCCTACGTACCGATAGACAGGAATAGAGAGCGTGTTTGCCGCTGCTTTTGCCACGGCCCATGATGTTGCAACCATCACGTTTCCTCCAAGCTTTGACTTGTCTTCTGTGCCGTCACATTCGATCATCGCATAGTCTATTTCCCTTTGTCTTCTCACATCCATACATGCCAGCATAGGTGCGATTGATTCATTTACTATCTTGACGGCTTTCTGAACACCTAGACCATGATACTTCCTAGCGCCATCTCTGATTTCGAAAGCCTCGTATTTTCCTCTTGAACGCCCTGCAGGGGTGTCAGCACGTCCTAGGATACCAGATTCGGTGACTACATCAACTTCTATTGTGGGGTCTCCTCGACAGTCCAGCACTTCCCTAGCTTTTACGGCTCTTATCTTGAATTGATCCAATTACATATTTCTCCTCTTCACCATCTTTTTGCCATGCTGATGACCTTCTTCTTTTCCGGCATCAACGGCATGATTATTGGAAGGCTTACTCCAGATGATCTGAATTTTGACATTTTCTTTGCACATTCTTTGGGGCGCCCATATATAGCAGTCGAGTCTAACATCGTTTCGCTGATTCTCTCAAACGCCTCTTTCTTGCATCCTCTGATCCAAGCTTGCTTCACTTTTATTGCCTCATTTGCAGAAATGCTCAGTCTTTCCATATGAGGATCGAACGCACCCTCCGCAAGTAGGCTGATGAACCAAGGTTTCACACATTCTTTTGCGCGGTCGAAGTTGTCCGATACGGACAGCCAGACAAGAGACACTAGTTTTACATCTCGTTTGTCTCGGCCTGCGCTTTCTGCGCCTATCCTCATGTTTTCCAGAGCCCATTTGATGTAACCCTCCGAGCAGAATCCATCATTCATAATTGCTCCGTCTGCAATCTTGCCCGCGAGTTGAAACATTCTCTTTCTTCTGGAGGCTATGTATATTGGGACTCTTGACTTCCTGCCTTCGAAGGATAACTGCACGTCGTTTAGCCTATAGACCTCGCCTTCAAAATTGAGTGCCCCGCCTCTCAGAAGCTGTCGAAGAATGAATATGTATTCTTCCATTGCTTTTAGGGGACTTCTGAATTGTATTCCCTGCTTCTCAACATAGGAACGAACTCCACACCCAATCCCGAGAATCATCCTTCCTTTTGACAACTCGTCCAGAGTAGCTACTGTCATTGCCGCAAGTGCAGGACTTCTGTAGTACAAGGGTATGATGCCTGTTGCAAGTCCAATTCTATTCGTTGACATCGCCAGTGATGCAAGTGGTGTTACAGCATCTCTGAAGCCAAGGTCCTCTGAAACCCATACAGAATCGTATCCACTACGCTCTGCAAGCCTACTGTAAGACACAATGTCCCTACACTGATAGTCTCCGACGAATCCCAACGCTATAGGTTTCATAAATTCACCCATAGATTAGAAGACTGCTTCATTCTCTGACACCGACGTATACGATTGTGAGGTCCATTAGATTTGTCCTCGTATCGTTAGTGTATATGACATCCTTCAACATCCTGAACGCACTCGATGAGTCATGTCGCGACAAGCTTTCAAAGAGATCTAAATTAAGACTCTTTGCCCTTTCTACTGTAGAACCGTCAGCAACTGCGCCTGCTATGTCCGTTGGACCATCGGTTCCATCTGTTCCCATGGATGCAATGACTATGTTCTTGCTTCCAGCTATTCTCGAAGCGGCTGACAGAACCAGCTCTTGGTTGCGACCTCCTTCTCCATGCTCTCCAGTAACCTTGACCGTGGTTTCCCCACCAACGATGATGATGCATGGAGGTTTGAACGGTCTTGAGGTCTTCTCAATCTCTTTTGCTATGCTGGACAGTACCAGGCCCACATCCTTGGCTTCTCCCTCCATTACGCTTGAGAGTGTGATGGAGTTCAATCCAAGCGCCCTTGCTCTTGTTTCTCCAGCTCTGCATATCATAGTGTTTTCTGCAAAGATCAGATTGTGGATCTTCACGTTCTTTCGCTCAAAGTCTATGCACTTAGGTGTCTCTTCGAGCTCATCAGCTCGTTTAAGGTATTGTCTTACGGATTTTGGAACCTTGTCCCAGAGGTCGAATCTCCTCAAGACATTGATCGCATCGAAAAAGGTTGTAGTGTCTGCGACGGTCGGACCCCAAGGAACGCCTGCCACCTCATCCATCGCTATGAGGCTCACGATCTCTGCAGGTTCCATTAATAGGGAGAGTTTTCCACCACCGAGCTGGGAAAGATGTTTTCGGACCGCGTTCATGTCTTCAATTGACGCACCTGAACTCAGGAGCAGCTGCGACACTTCCGCTATATCTTGAAGTGTTAGACTCTTAGGAGGTAACATTGTGAGTGATGTACAGCCTCCAGTGACGGCAACTATTACAAGATCCTTCGCGGTTACCTTTCTGGCCATGTTGACTATCGCCTCCGCCCCTTTCACACTACCACCATCAGGCACAGGATGACCTCCTTTTATGACGCGAATCCGTTTTGTTGGGCATCCTGATCCTCTCTTTTCGACAACAACTCCATCACGAATCCTGTCCTCAAGAATGTCTTCGAGGGCAGCTGCCACGTATGTAACCTGCTTACCTCCCCCCACTACATAGATCGAGTTGATCTTTTCTAGGTCATACATTATCGTACCGATCTTGAGCTTATCCTCAAGTTTCACGAATTGCCTGATGAGATTGTAGGAGTTCACTTGCTGCAGCGCGTTTTCTGCTATATCAAAGACTACTCTTCTACCATGAATGTTACCTTTCGACAATAAATCACTTGAATTCTTGATTATCATCTTATCAACGAAGAATTGTGAAAAAGAGTCTTGCTTATTTGATTTCCGAGTCTGAAGATCCTTTTCAGACTATTTCATAGGTGTGTGCATTTATCGTGGTGTAGACACGAATGCAAATTCCTTCGCTTTTTGCTTCTTTACGCAGGGGACGATGACCATCCGTAAAGGGCTTCGATCTCGAAGAGATTGTCCTCTAAACTTGATATTCCATCCTGCTTTGCCAAATTATGGTTTCATATTCTTGGGTTGACTTAAATACATCTTGAAAACTTCTCCTTTTAACATGAGAAAGCTCAAAATAAGACAGGTTGACGCTTTCACCGATAGGATATTTGGTGGAAATCCTGCTGGTGTCGTTTCATCGGCTCAGGGTTTGACTGACGAAGAGATGCAATCCATCGCGAACGAAATGAATCTGTCAGAGACAGCATTTATTCTTCCAAGCGACAAAGCGGATTTCAGAATACGCTGGTTCACTCCAAAGAAGGAGGTTCTATTCCT
>CAYXJU010000153.1:0-4138 GCA_964464765.1 uncultured Candidatus Bathyarchaeia archaeon
GGGTCTTGAAGATACTTTGCCAAATCTCTGGGCTTAACAGAAAATATCCAGCAGATCGTGTCCAAGACCACTCGAAGCAACCCTGCGTAGGCGCGATCTCCAAAGTTCTTTGAAACTGTTCCAAAGGCAAAAGCTTCGAGCGCTGCATCAAGCCTAGAAGTTCCTTCTGAAGAGTATGCGGATCCAGCCCTGAGTATGGCACGAGACAGGGGATTGCCCATACCATACCTGATGGTCTTTAATGTGTCGACAATCATTCGAGCCACTTTCCAAATCCTTCTGTACTCACGGAATGAGGCCAAGCTGCGGCCAGGTCAACAAGTGCAAAAGATGATTGGCCATCCGTGATGCAACTTGTAACGTTTTCAAACTATTATCATCAACCTGTATTCCAATCCCCACCGTACTCAGTCTTGAGAAGATGCCACGTTCGGTGGGTCCTCCGTGCAGCTATCAGATTAGATTTTCTGCTCTTCGTATCCCTCTAGGCCTTCTCCACGACTTACCTCTTCTATTGCGTCTCTGTACCATTTTCGGCTGGGTCCAACTTTTGCTCTGATCTTCCAACCCATCGATTTCGGTTGGCTCTCAATCTTTTCGAGAAGAGAGTTGATTTTATCTGTAACGTTTTTTCGATCTTCATCTGTAAGCGTTGTATATCTGGGCAGATGCTCGTCTCTCACTTTTTTCAGATTCGTAGTTCCTGTATAATAGAATCCCCATTCCTCGGAGAACAACTTGGCAATTCGATCTGCGTTAATGGTTTCCTTGTCAGAATTTCCAACATCGTGTTCTCTCATGAGCATTATTACGTCGATTATGTCTTTCTCATTGATTTTGACTATCTGGAGTTTCTCCAACAGTAGCTCGGCCAACGGCAGAGTTGGATAGTCGACTTCCAGTCTGCCTTGAAAAGGGATATCATGACAAAACTCAAGCTTGTCAAAGAAGATATCACTATGTAGATTCTCATTCTTGGGATCAAAAAAGATCAATCGGGATGCGACGGCCATCATGTATGCGGCCGGTTCATTCCATCCCAGACCTTTCACGAAGATTTCTCTTATCGATTTCCATTGCTTTCTATATGCGGCGAAGTCTATGTCGGTCAGTTTTCTTTTAAGAGAATCGTGAAAATGACGATACTGCGGGCAGTGAATTACGAAGGCGGTAGCTCCAAGAACTCTCATTGTTACATGTTTGTCTTGGGCCATCTTGACTATTTCAGCAGCTTTATCCATCATCTTCTGCTTGTCGAGTTCCGCCATATGTATTACCTCCTTTACATCATTCCCATTAGGACAACTCTCAGGAACACCGACTCTACTAACGCCACATTTGCCATCGTTCATTGCCTATTTCGGAATTAGTTCGGAAAGCATTATGTATTTTTTCAGCGCCTGCTTGGGTGAGTATCTGATTCTGCCCCTGTTACACTCGGTTGATTACTTGCCTGCAACCTGTTCATCGCAGATTTCCTTCCAGTAATTTCTACGGAGATTCCTCCAACAGCTTTCAAACGTCCCTTGGTGTCGCGTACTGGAAACTTAACCGTGTGATAATAGTGTCGTCCATCCTGTAAATCTATGAATTCCTGGGCGACTACATGTGTCCCACTATTGATGACCCGTTGATTAACGTCTGTCAACTGACGAGAGACTTCTGCAGAGAACACTTGATCTATCGATCGTCCAATGACTTCTTCTCGCTTCAAGCCCATGAAATTTTCCCAGCTTCGATTGACCAAGCAGTATCGGTTGTCAATCGAAACAACATGAATCGGCATCGGAGCATAGTCCAATAGGGAGGTTAGTAACTCCTGAGTTTCTCGTAGTGTCTCTTCCAATTGCTTGCGCTGAGTGATGTCTCTGGCTATTCCTTGCATCGCTACGAGTTTTCCAGTTTCATCGTAGATAGGCACATTACGTTGCTCGGTTACGACGATGTAACCGTTCTTGTGAAGCCATCTGATTTCCACAGGTTGCTGTGGTTGACGATGCTCGCGAAAGTCCTCTATTACCTTGAGAAGTTTAGGGCGATCTTCTGGGTGTACGATCTTTAAGCCAAGTTCTGGATCGGCATAATGTTCCTCAGGTGTGTAGCCCATAATCGCCGTTGAGGATGGGTTCACATACTCAAATCCCTTATCCACTGAATACCTGTAGATCATGTCTGCGGCGTTCTCGGCTAAAATGCGGAACCTCTCCTCGCTCTCATGCAGCTGCTTCTCAGTGTCTATACGTTCGATAATTCTACCTAACCTTTCGGCAACAGCATCTATCAGATCTCGTTCCCCCTTGAGAAATGGGCCTTCGTAAAGCTCGGGTTTCTCTTCCAAGTAATAGGCTTCTATCGCGCCGATTTTTTTGCTCTGCGTCTTGATGTCGGCTGTCTGTTTCCACATCGTTTCTTTGAAGTTGGGTGTTTGAAACGTTTGTTCATCATAGGTTATTCTGGCGCAGGTGATGTGAGGGTACTGCCAAGCCGTAGGGAGTAGGGCAACGACTCCTTCGAAAATCCCAGCAATGTCTGACCCGTGATGCTCAACCAATTTCGAGATGCCATAGAAGCAGTCAAGTTCTTTTACCCTGTCCTCATGTGATCTCTCAAGTCGTTTACGTTTGGTGATGTCTTGTAATTCCTCTAGGGATTTCTCGAGGACTTTCCTATAGGTTCCATACTCCTTCTTTCGTGCAAGCGAGTCTAGGATCTGTCTGTGGCGTCTGCCTAGGCTTGTGTGAAGTAAACTCAAGGTTGACCCTCCATTATTTGTTCGGTACGTGTATAAAACTTATGATCACCCTACGATCATAATGTGATCCAGAAGCAAAAAGGGCTTGTCAAACACTGAGAGTTACGATGTTATAATCATTGGATGTGGACCCGCGGGAATCTTTTCGGCTCTTGAACTAGTGGAGAATACAGGTCTGCGCATACTGATGCTTGATAAAGGTTCTGACCTTGATGAACGGGTTTCTTCAAAAGCATCTGGTTCCGTTGACTATCTGAGCGGCTGGGGTGGTGCAGGGGCATTTAGCGATGGAAAACTAACCATGTCACAGAGTGTCGGCGGATTTCTGAGCGATTATGTTCTCCTTCCGGAACTGGAAAAGTTGACTCGGTATGTGGATAATCTATACCTCCGGTTCGGCGCTCCACATCGGCTCTATGGAATTGATGAAGATAAGATAGGAGAAATTGAGAGGAAGGCCGCCCTCGCGGGTATGAAACTTGTCCATAACAAGATCAGACATCTTGGAAGTGAAAACTGCCTGCGAGTTCTAGGACAGATAAAGGATTTCTTGCGAAACAGACTTGAGATCAGAACAAGAACAGAAGCGGCTCGACTTATCATTAAGGAGGGTCACGTTGAGGGTGTGGAAACTAAGACCGCTGAAAAATTGTTTTCAAAATACGTCATAGCCGCCCCGGGAAGAGTTGGAGCAGAGTGGCTTACCAAACAGGCGAGAGTCCTCGGTCTTGAAACCCTTCAGAATCCGGTGGATCTAGGTGTGAGGGTTGAAGTGCCTGCACCTGTAATGGAACCATTAACAACCATATTGTACGAGCCTAAATTCATCTTCACCTCGAAGACTTTTGATGATCCCGTTCGCCTATTCTGTCTCTGCCCCGGTGGCGAAGTGATAACAGAAACGTATGATGGCGTAGTAACGGTGAACGGCCACAGCTACGAAGATAGAAAGACAAGAAACACGAACTTTGCAATTCTTGTGAGCACAACATTTACAGAGCCGTTTAAAGAACCGATCGCCTACGGAAAACATATCGCAAGACTAGCGAACCTACTGGGCGGCGGAATACTCGTTCAGAGGCTTGGAGATCTAGATGTAGGCAGACGGTCCACTAGAAAGAGGCTTGAACGGAACCTTGTAGAACCAACCCTGAAGAACGCGACGCCCGGTGACCTCAGTTTTGTTCTACCCTACAGATATTTGGTGGATGTTAAGGAGATGATAAAAGCGATTGATCAAGTGGCTCCAGGCGTATATGAAAAGCATACTTTGCTGTATGGAGTTGAAGTTAAATTCTATTCGTCTAGAATGGAACTGAATCCTTCTCTGGAGGCGAAAGTCCAAAACCTGTTTGCAGTAGGTGACGGTGCCGGCGTTACAAGAGG
>CAYXJU010000154.1:0-4114 GCA_964464765.1 uncultured Candidatus Bathyarchaeia archaeon
AGAATTGTGCGAGTTCACGCTTCAGTGATGGTGTCCCCGGGCTACCATGGTCTAGAAACAGAGATCAGGGAATTTCGAGCAACAGTATATCTTGCCGCGCGGGTGTTGAAAGAGGGCGAGTCAGCTCGTACCTGCAAGTCCTTTCTTGTTTGGTGATGTGTCATACGCTCTTTCTGTAGACTGGCAGATTGAGTCAAGGAACCGTGGGGGAAACGATTTTCGCGGATCCCTCCATCGTCGTCCAAATGTGAGCCAGTAGCTAGCTTTATCTCCAGTTCTCCTCCAAGTTCGGTCAATGATGAATCATGCCAACGATCATTGAGACACTTATTCAACTGGTCAAGCTGATGGCGGTTATTGCGATAATCGCCTACCTTGTAACGCGTACAGATTGGTTCTTTGAGATATGCAACCGCAAGATCGGACCGAAGGGCGGGGTGCTCATGGTAGCAATCTTTGGAGCGCTCTCGATCTTCGGTAACTATAGCGGGGTCGAGATACTGGGAGCGGTAGCTAACGTTAGGGACCTTGGCCCAATGATCGCCGGCCTTCTAGGCGGTCCTGTGGTTGGCCTGGCTACAGGCCTGATTGGAGGCATCTACAGGTACTCTATGGGGGGATTCACGGCGGTTCCGTGCTCGCTGTCAACCGTACTCTCGGGACTTCTGGGGGGCATGATCTGGATCTGGAAGAAGAAGCTGATTGGTGCTATCTGGGCGACGGTTTTCGCGTTCTCTGTGGAGTCACTTCACATGGCACTCACACTTGCGATAGCACAACCTTTCAGCGAGGCGCTCGCGGTGGTTCAGACAGTCTATCTTCCCATGGCATTCGGTAACTCGGCGGGTATGGTCGTCTTCGCCTTCATCGTAGACAACATGATCAACGAAAGAAAAACCGCCATTGAAAGGGACCGTCTTCAGCAGGAACTAATGCAGAAAGAGATACGCATCCGCGAACTGGAGATCGGCAGACTAAGGAAATACTCATCAGACTTGGAAGATACCGTCCGGAAACTTGAGATAGTAATCGACGAAGACAGCGTGAAGAGAGAAGCAGAGAAAGTCATGGGCACGGAGTTCTTCCGTGACCTGATGAATCAAGTGAAAGTGGTTAAGAGTGTTCGAAAAGCACCGACAGCTGGGCCGCAGCAACCTCTTCAGGCTTGAGTCGGGCTGAGCGACGTTGTGTAGGAAGCGTGATCGCGCCCCAGCTGGCACCGATTAGATTGTTCAATGCGCTGCCAAAAAACCAACGAGTCATTTCTCGTCTTGAGTCTTACGTCAGCGACGAATTTCTTGAAAGCTACTGGAGGTATCATAACCTACCAGACATCTGCCAACGACCAATTTGGGTTCACGTTGTGTGGTATGCCTGCAAGTATTCCCGCGCCTAGATAACCTCTGCATACGCTGCGACAACACTCTCACCTCCAGACAACAATAATGGTGATGAGATTCACAGATTGGTAAAGCCTGGGCTATCCTGTATTAGTTGAACATCTGTCAAATTCTCTGTCAATTAATTCTACAAATTTCGCAAAATCTTCAGTGCGCAGTCTCGCCGCGGCTGCTTGAGGGTGTCCTCCACCAGATCCGCCCAATTTCTCCGCGGCATCTGCTGTCACATTATCCAGACCGTATTGTGTGCTCTTGCTACGAATGGACAGATGGCAGTATGCTCCACCTCGATAATGCCCATAACATACCAGTATAGGTTTCTTGGAATAATGGACAAGAGCATTCGCCGCAACACCGGTGCTCCCCTTCACTTTCACATATGCTAGATTGCGCATGTAGTTTGTTTCATTGTCAATGTTTCTCGCTAGATTAGTGAGGTACCTGATTTCATCCCTCGCGCAAGCTACAACATTTTTGATTTCGTGAGGAAATTTCAGCTTCGACAACTCATCTACAACTTTTCTCTTGAACCCTTTGTCATTCGATGCTTTGGCTACTGCGTAGTAAAGAAGTTCTGACTCTAATGTCAAGATATGTGCGTCGAGTTTTTCATTGGATAATCGCTGGAATCGATCTACATAGGGGTAATCCGATAGGGCCGCGTAGGTCGCTAGTACTGATGCGTTTTCAGGCAGTTTCTTCTTCAAAAGTTCGTATGTCATTACTCCGGCGCATTTCACGTTTGAGTGTATCAAGTTCACGCCAAGTGTCTTTAGATAGTCAGTAATTTCGGGTTTGGAAGGGTGGTGATCAATGTATGTGACTTTCATGGATTTGCAGAGAGTTCTCAGTTGATTGATAATCGAATTGTCGATGCTCAAGTCGCAGATGTAAAGTGTGTTTACATTGTTAGGAATTCTCTTAAGCTCAATAGGAAGATCGGAATAGTCAACCAACGTGTACTCTGAATCTAATCCCATCTTAAGTAGGGATGCGCAGACAAGGCCATCTACGTCATCAGCGTGGGAGATGGCTAGTAGGTTGATCATCCCAAACCATCACTTACGAAGCAAATCAGTATGACTTGATCTATATTCTTAGAATTCTTCTTCCTTCCGAGAATACAGATATTGGGCCATCATCCGAAACTACGAAGGCGATACTGTTGGATACGGCTGAAATCTCAGCAGCGCTTCTGTGTCTTCCACCATCCACCGCAGTGAGTTCAACTTTGGCTTTGTCAGGGACCTTGGCCAATAGTCTGACTGATGACGCCTTTAGATCTCCATTACTGTTCATAATCAAGGCGAATTCTTGTGTGGAAAGACTGTACAGATGCTTTTCTTGAGATCCCTTTAAATCAAGAATATTGACTCCATCTATTCGGTGTCGGGGGGCTTCAGATTGCTTCAGAACTTCTTCCGAGTCCCCCACAATCATAGTGCCGCCTTTTCGATGATTAGACATGTTGATGGTGGTGGCGAATACCTTCTGCAAAACTTTTGTGTCAATTCCTTTCTCTTTTGCTAACTGATCAAGTTTCTCTCGTATCTCGCTTAGAGACCTGTATGCCCATCCACCCACCTTTCCAGAGAAGTAGACTTCTGCCCTCAGTTGCCCATCATGTAGGAGTTTTGCAGTCTTATATGGTCCCAATGCCACCAATCCATAGGCAGGAACCCCTTTCAAAATTTCAGAGTACCAGTTGAGTTCACTTGTTATGAAACAATTCTCATCAGGCACTCTTGAGAGACGGGGCGCTAATCTAGTGTCTTCGAGTGTTCCATCTGTGCCAATTATGAAAACCGATGTAACTCCATCCACTAGGCCGAAAAGGCTTCTAACAGTCTTGGATAATTCGAAAATCTTCTGCTTCGGGATATCCAATCCTGCAGAATCTGGAAGGATCTGCCTTAGCTTCTCAGAATCTCCTATCAGGAAGCCTGTCGATACCGGCCTTCCTTCCTCTTCCTTTGAGACACATTCATGAACGAGTCTGAACGTTTCCAAAATCGCATCGATAGGAATGCCTAGCTTTCGAGAAAGTGAGTGAATAGGTTCCCAGAATTCTTGCCATGGTTTAGGATAGCCCTTCACCAAAATGAAACTCAGCGAGGCTAACTTGGATTCTTTCAGATCAGTCAAGTAACATCATTCTGAAACTAGATCGAACTTCTTGGTTATTATATTATGCATGACTCAATACTGATGATACGTTCTCATGTGGGCGTCGTGTGGGTTGATCTTCGTCACGAATCCAAGGGCTCAATCCCTGACTGATGGCTAGCGGGCAGTTCAGGGAACTGTCAAGTCTTAAAAGTATTCTTGGTGACACTGCCGATTGAACTCATGTCCACTTGACACAACCTGCAAAACAGATGGCGGCCCACTTTTGTGCAGGCACTCTCTGAATATGTCAGAAGGAAAGAAGAGTCACAATTGAACGACAGCATTGATGCAATAGGATCAGTCTCGAATCCGAAGAGACTGCTTGCATAGCTGCAGGCTATTTGGAATGCTCGTTTACAGTGAAGTGGCAGACTCCCATTGGTGCAACGCCTGTGCAGAGGAAGACTGTCGAAATCCACATAGACCAGAAAACACTATATGAGAAGCTCCATGAAATAGAGTCTCTTGATTTCTACAAGAGAGTCGTAGCATATGCAAGAAATAGACATATCCATGAAGTCTTCGTCTGAAGGAGGCGCATGAAA
>CAYXJU010000155.1:0-4074 GCA_964464765.1 uncultured Candidatus Bathyarchaeia archaeon
CAGGACTTTTGTGTTCTGTTACCCTGAGTAACAATATATAAACTTTTCTTGGCGGGGTTCTGTCAAACCTTGGGGAGATATTTTCTCCTGTCAACGTCGGGAGATAGCTTGAATTATAGGTTCTGTTAGGTGCTGTCAAGTCTGCGGTTAATCGGTCTGATCTTCAGGCTGTCAAAAGTCGGTTGACTTAGTTTTTCATTGCTGGATCAGAAACAGAACTAACCAGCGGATTTAATCCATCGTCTTCACGATCCAAAGTTAGAAATAGGACGTGAAGTCCATAGATTCATATTTAGGCACCATTGACAGAGATTCTGAACGTAATCTGGGATTTCGCACTAAACGTATTACTTGCTTACCTAGTCCCAACTGCCTTATTGGGGATAATCCTGAAAGTGCAGAAGAGAAGACGAGTCTATCCTACGGGAGCTGAGGGTGAAAAACAACTCATGAGCTTTTGCAATAGGGGCCTCATAGGATTCAACGCATTGTTCCTAGTATGGTCATGGACATATCACTGGCCCAGCATAAACGTCGATGGAGGATTAATCACACGGAGTTTTGCAGCGCCTATCTTTGTGCTAATATACCGTAACCGTCCATTAAGTGTTATTGCGGTTCCTGAGGGCATCATCGCCGCCGTAACATGGGTTAGCACCGTAGTTGATCATCTGTTGGAGGCATCGTCAAAGTATGTCAAATTTAAGCAGAACCTCGCTACTAGACTAATGGGTGAACCTAGACTTCATTATTTTTCTGGAGGAGAGATCAGTAGATTGTCATCAGCAGTGCAACTACCATTGACGCAAACGCTATTTACCTGTTATTCTTGTGGTCAAAAGAAGGAGTTTAACCAGCTAGGCGAGATCCTAGAAGTAGACGGTGAGAAGCTTTATTTCTGCTATTCAACACCTTGTATGGTGGAGGCAAGCAACTTATACGCCAAACGCCTTAGTGACTGGAGACAAAAGCTGAGAGGCCCATAGTCGAAATGTCAAATCTTGCTGCGATTGCACTTGAGAAATTCAAAAACATAAGGCAAATTCAGAAAATAAACGAAAAGCTGTACGAAATTCAGGAAGACTTGAGGGAATCAGGACTTCTCCGCTTCAAGTTAACCATGGCTGACTGGGAACAGGCCAAATACGAACCCGCAGGAAAACCAATACTATTTACCAGAATTAGAGGTAGCCCTCTGGAACTGGAGCAAGAATCCGTTTTCTTGGCAACTTATACACAAGCTCGAACAAACATTGAGAGATATAGCCTAGACGATGATATGAAAACAGCCATTTCGGTTGTAGCTGCTGAACAACTGAACCCACAAATCAAATTCGACAAGCTAATCAGAAATCAGAAGATCGAAGATTCTAGGAGGAAAATTGAGAAGAAAGTGGATGAGCTATCTCTTTCGATTGTCCTGAAGTCGGTTCGCAGAGCCGACCCTAACCTGCCAATACCAACAGGAACTCGTAACTTCCTTTCAACTCTTGACGATTACTCATTGATAGCGGAAAAGGCGGTTCAGAAGGACGAGTTCCTCAGAGTGCTTAAGGCAGGGGGTCATATTGACATTTCGACACTGGAAAGCATGTACTCCCGTCTAATGGCGCTTGTCTTAAGGTATCCAAACAGAACCGCTACGGAATATCACAATATGAGACTAGATATTACCGATGTTGACCGAGCAATTGCAGCGACTTGGGAAGAGCTGAACTCCTTGGTAGAGTTAGGTTACCTCAGAGTCGTTGGAAAGAAATATCAGCTAAATCTGTCTTTCATCAAGAAACGACACAGAATAACTGTTCCTAGATTTCCAACGCTATTCGATTGGCTGTAAAAATGACTAACGACGGCTAGCCATCTATTCTTTTTCTTTGAAGTATTCCCCCAGTATCGATCTTACCGTTTCAGGTATAGAGTCTAGTAGTCGTCTCTTCCTTTCTTCATCAAGAGCCTTTGTCATTTCTTCCGTCATTGACACCATGATTTTCCTCATCAACAGTTTCTACCTACCATTAGGTATCTATGGATACCTTTATAAGTCTGTTGGTATTATATATCTATTGGTAGCGATTGGAATATGCGACTCGATAGACCAATTGACGAGGCAAGACTGATGAGAGGACAAGCAATCTGTCAGCTAGGCAACCAGATCAAGCGTTTAGATCCCTTCACCTACGAGGTTAATTCTCAGTCAGGACACGGTTGCTACACTGTCGTCAGGTCATCTGAGACTAAATGGCGTTGCTCATGTCCAGACTATATTCATCGTGAACTCAAATGCAAACACATCTATGCCGTTGAATTCTCTCAAGCCCTAAGACATGAAGTAAGAAAACAGGTCATCATCAAGTCACTCGATATACAAATCTGTCTTTACTGTGGCTCACAAACAGTTGTCAAGGACGGCTTGAGACATAACAAGAACGGTGAGATTCAGAGGTTCACTTGCAAGACTTGTGGCAAACGGTTTGTGAGGAATTTGGGCTTTGAGAGGTTGAAGGCTACACCGCAAGCTGTGACTTGTGCGCTTCAACTGTATTTCACAGGAGAATCATTAAGGAACACTCAGAGGCTTCTGAGGCTTCAAGGCATCAATGTAAGCCATCAAACCATCTATAATTGGATTACTCGTTACGTTAAGCTGATGGAGAGGTATCTTGAGAAGATAACGCCTCAGGTCTCTGGAGTTTGGAGGGCAGATGAACTCTACGTGAAGATAAAGGGTAACATGAAGTATCTGTTTGCGATGATGGATGATGAGACCCGCTATTGGATAGCTCAGGAGGTTGCAGACTCCAAGTATGTCCATGATGCGAGACGGCTGTTTCAGCTAAGTCGTGCTGTTGCGGGTAGGAAGCCTAAGATTCTCATAACCGACGGTCTCTCAGCCTACCATGATGCGTACAGACGGGAGTTCCGAACTCAAGCACATGCCACCGACACTCAGCACATTCGACAGATCACGATCAGAGGCAAGCACAATAACAACAAGATGGAACGGTTCAACGGTGAGGTCAGAGACAGAGAAAAAGTCATGCGAGGATTGAAGAAGCCTGATACTCCAATACTGGCGGGGTATCAAATCTTTCACAACTACATCAGGCCACATGAAGCTCTGGACGGCAGAACTCCTGCCGAAGCTTGCGGAATCAAGGTAGAAGGCAAAAACAAATGGATAACCTTAATCCAAAATGCCAGCAATCACCCGAAGGCTAACAACAATACTTAGCCCGTAAATTTAGCAGAACCTAAAAGAGTAACAACAACCCATAGCTAGCAGAGAGTTATGTACGTCGTATTAGACGTTGAAACAAAAAATCTAGGCTCGGATATTATGAAAGATAATGAACAAATCTTATCAATTCAGCTAGGGGATGCCATCAAACAGGAATTATACTATGATTCAAAAGACCCACTATGGACTCTGGCAATGGGCAAGAAGCGAATAGCGTCTTTGTTATCTCAAGGGCATATCTTCGCGGGATATAACGTCAAGAAGTTCGACATTCCACTTCTGAAGCAATTTCTGGGAGTCGAAATACCCGAATCAAGCATCTTCGAACTGTCTGAAACACCCAAAGTGACTGAACTCAATAAGATGAAGAAATATAGGCTTGAAGAAGTATGTGCGGAGTGCGGGATTGATGTTGGCCACAAACTAAAAATGAGTGAGAAAGCCGAAAAATACAAAGTCAGGCAAGACATCAAGGCTCAGGCTGACGCCAAGGCCAAAGACCTCGTGAAGAATAAGGGATGGAGCCTTGATTTTGCACTTAGGTACGTTCTTGACAAGATAGCGGGGGGTCACGCTATCTTCGATGCGTACCTAGAATTTGTTGAGAGTGGAGGACAAAAAAATACTCTCTTCTATGAATATGCAATCGGTGATGTCATTGCTGAATACCAACTTCTCAAGGCACTAAAATACTGAAAGTCATCCGACGAAGACTTCACAGACCTCAAATCTCCCGAACTTGACAGGGAGAAGTATCTCCCGTAGGCTTGACAGAACCCTTGGCGGATCTTGAGGCATTCGGGGCGGGATCTTGAATGCCGGCAGGCTCTGTA
>CAYXJU010000156.1:0-4068 GCA_964464765.1 uncultured Candidatus Bathyarchaeia archaeon
AGCACCTAGTAAAGACCGGTTGGAAAAGCTGGACAAGGAAATGGAGAGACTACGTCTACTCCAAAACGTAGAACAAGTCTACATAATTAAGTTCCTTGAAGAATTTATGAGCTGATTCTTTTGGTCATGGCTCATAGCCTTGATCTTCCGCTCTCTAGACATGGCCTCACGACGTGAACTGAACTTCTCTGCATAAACTAGTCTACCAAGCCTATGCATTCTTGTGTACCTCGCGCCTGAGCCTTCTTTGTGCTGCCTCACTCGAAGTCCTATGTTCGATGTGTAACCCGTATAGTAACTGCCGTCTCCGCAGAGGAGAATGTAGACATAGTATACTTTCTGAGAGCGTGATGTGTTTTTCTTCAAGCGCGCGTCGCCAGCAGGTTTTCGAGAGAAAAACAGGAATCGGAAACCTAAAAATATAGTGTCACCCGTTCCTAGTAATCTGTCACGTAATCGCGCGCGAAACATACAAGGATAGATGGCAGAACCGATGAGAGACAGCAGCAACCTGGAAAAAGCGGCCGGAAACGGGATCGCAAACAAGCCGCAACCAGTGATGAGCACAGAAGACCTTTTGAGTCTGCCAGTCGATGAGCTCCTTACCCGTCTGAAAACTTCTCAATCAGGCCTTACCTCCTACGAGGCAGAGAATCGTCTTGTGGTATATGGCTATAATGAACTTGCCAAAAGAAAGGAAAAAACCGTCATCGTCGAATTTCTCTCCCACTTCAGAAATCCCTTGGTAGTCATACTTTTACTTGCAGGCTTCGTTTCCGGCATTCTCGGAGAAACGATAAACTCCGCGGTCATATTCTCGATGGTGCTTCTAAGCGTAGTTCTTGACATGTATCAAGAGTCAAAAGCTGAAAAAGCCGCAGAGATGCTGAGAGAGAAGGTAACTACCACCGCAACGGTGCTCAGAGACGGCGTCAAACAAGAGGTAAAGCTTTCTGAAATTGTCCCCGGTGACATAATCTACCTTTCAGCAGGGGACATGGTGCCAGCAGACGCAAGAACAATCAACGCAAAGGATTTGTTCGTGAACCAGTCGGCGCTGACGGGCGAATCGTTTCCGGTAGAAAAAACAGTCATGCCATCGAAGACTGAGTTTACGACAATCACAGAATGGAACAACTACCTTTTCTTGGGAACTTCGGTTGTGAGCGGAACAGCTACGGCCGTCGTGATAGAGACCGGTAACTCTACGGAATACGGAAGAATAGCTAAAAGACTCATCGAAAGGGTGCCTGAAACCGAGTCCGAGATAGGGCTCCGAAGATTTGGTTTTCTGATGATGCAGATCACCTTTCTTCTCGTAATCTTTGTCTTTTTCATAAACGTGCTCTTGAAACGTGAAGTGTTGGAGTCGCTCCTTTTCGCTGTGGCTCTGGCAGTTGGCTTGACACCCGAACTCTTGCCGATGGTCCTCTCCATAAACCTTTCAAATGGCGCTCTCGCCATGTCCAAGAGAGGCGTTATCGTAAAGCGTTTGAGGTCCATTCAAAACTTTGGAAGTATGGATGTCTTGTGCACTGACAAGACGGGCACGCTTACAGAGAACAAGATAACGCTCATACTCCATGTGGACATGAAAGGAAACGATGACGAAAAAGTACTGTCCTACTCCTTTTTGAATAGTTATTACCAAACGGGCCTCAAGAGTCCTCTCGACGAAGCCATCCTTGCATACCGAGATGTCGACGTTGGAAAATATCAAAAGATAGATGAGGTTCCATTTGATTTTACAAGAAAACGCGTTTCGATTGTTGTTGAACTTGAAGGACAGAGGTTCCTGATTGCCAAAGGAGCTCCTGAAGAGGTCAGCAGAGTCTGTTCCTACGGTGAACGCGCAAACAAGATATTCGATTTGACGAACGAGCTGCGTAGAAAAATCGAGCAAAAATACTATGATCTGAGCTCCGAAGGGTTCAGAGTCCTAGGTGTTTCATACAAGAAGATCAGCGAGGAGAAAACAGTATATTCCGTGAACGACGAGAGAGACATGGTATTCCTAGGTTTTGTAGCATTTCTCGATCCTCCAAAAGAGACCGCTAAGGAATCCCTACAGTTGTTGAGCAAAGCAGGCGTTGAGCTGAAGATTCTCACAGGAGACAACGAATTGGTCACGAGGAAGACATGTGGAGAGCTAGATTTTGAAATTAGAGGAGTTGTCCTTGGCAGCGAGATCGCAGAAATGCATGATGACGCTCTGGCAAGGGTTGTCGAGAAGGCAAATATCTTTGCCAGAGTGACCCCTGCTCAAAAGGACAGGGTAATGTACGCGTTGAAGAACAACGGCCATGTAGTCGGTTTTCTAGGAGACGGAATAAACGATGCGCCCTCCCTGAAAACAGCAGACGTAGGAGTATCCGTCGACAACGCTGTGGATGTTGCAAAGGAGTCGGCGGACATCATATTATTAAACAAAGACCTGCTGGTGCTTGAAGAGGGAGTACTGGAAGGACGAAAAACCTTCGGCAACACTATGAAATATATTATGATAGGAGCCAGTTCAAATTTTGGCAACATGTTCAGTGTCGCGGGAGCGTCTCTGTTTCTACCTTTCTTGCCAATGCTTCCGATACAGATACTCTTGAACAACCTTCTCTACGACCTGTCTCAGTCGACAATTCCAACAGACAGTGTTGACCGTGAATACATTGAGAAACCAAAGAGGTGGGATATCTCCCTAGTAAGAAGATTCATGATATTTCTAGGACCAATCAGTTCTATCTTTGACTTCCTAACCTTCTTCACGATGTTGCTTGTCTTCAAGGCAACTGAACCACTATTTCAAACAGCTTGGTTTCTTGAGTCTCTAAGCACTCAAATGTTCGTTATCTTTGTCATACGGACGAGAAAAACGCCTTTCTACAAGAGCAAGCCTAGCAGGTTTCTGCTCATCAGCAGCTTAAGTGTCGTGGGTTTCGCATCGATCATGCCATTCACACCATTGGGCGCCCTGTTTGGATTTGTAACACCTCCCCTTACATTCTTCTTGGTTCTTGCGGGGTTGATCGGAGCCTACTTGACCTTGGTTGAAATTGTCAAGAATTGGTTCTACAAGAAGTATACCCATTAATGATCGCCCTTGAACAAACGGTCAAGTCTTTCATTTCTCTCCCATTTCCTTCTTTAAGGCTTCAGAGAGTTCTTGCGGATGATACCTCAGGTGGTACTCCAAGTGACTTGAGTCCGCATGAGCATCGTTGTACGATGACCCCTTTTTCATAAGATCACGTTCGTGCAACTCGTGAAATAGGATATAGGGTCTTTCATCAGGTTCAATATCATTGTCAATCCACACCTCTCCCTTTGGCACGAACCTATAGACCTGATCATGCCCCCCTTCGGTGAAGTCGATGTCAAATAGGCTTCGAACCAGTCGACCGTCAACCAGCCATATCTTTGCATCACTTGTCTCATCCAATAGTTGAAGGTGAACGCGAGTCGGGTCAGATTCTTCTCTATCTCGGCCTACGGGAATATCCCCAGCTTTCTTTCTCTCAGCTCGTTCCTTCCGGTCGGCGATCTCCAACGCCTTGACATAAGGAACATCTTTTTTCATCAAGCGATGCTCAATCAAAAGGTGGTCAATGAAGAACCGCTGTTCATCCTGGGCAGCCTCTCTATCGATCCAGAACTCGTTTTCAGGAATGAAATTGAACCGGTAATGTTGACCAAAATTGGTGAATTCTTCGTCAAGATTCTTCCGAACATAGGATCCATCTACAACCCAGACAGTGATTGGCCCACGTTGGCCAACTTTTTCCAAATAAGGAGGTTCCATGGTTTCATCCCTTTCGAAAAATACAATGGACGTAAGTAAAAATGTTCTGCCCGAAACCTGTTTTAGATCGGCGGTTTTCGTCAAGATCGCAAAGCCTATATTGGTGCGAGAAGCTCACGTAGCCTTGAAATGAGCACCTTAATCACCGAAAGCAACAAAGAGTACGTCCTAGAAATATCAAACCTGACTGTAAACCTTCAAAATCAAACAATACTGGACAATGTGAGCTTCAAACTCGAAAAAGGCACGACCTTGGCGATTGTGGGACCAAACGG
>CAYXJU010000157.1:0-4067 GCA_964464765.1 uncultured Candidatus Bathyarchaeia archaeon
TGATCGGTGAACTCACCATAGCGAATGATGCATTCAAAAAAATTTTGCAGGGAGAGAAAGGAAGATGGTAGCACGCATGATCCAGGATCAAGGGTTAAGCCTCAGAGAAGCTCTACACCTATCCGGATGCTCGCGGAGAAACTACTACTACCAAACTAGAAAGAGAACTGTACCTCCTGACCCCTACATCCTTGCGAAAGTCAGAGAAACAGCTCTGAAGAGACCATTCTACGGAACCAGACGCATGGCAGCCACCCTTGCAAAGGAGCTAGACAGACCCATCAATCGGAAACGTATCCAGCGAATCTACCGCATTCTAGGCTGGATTGAACCGCAGAAATCGAAGAAGCAACTCCTCAGAGCAGCATACGACAGGAGACCCAAACCGACGAGGCCAAACGAGCTCTGGGAGACAGACCTCACCTACATCCACTGCGGCATAGACGGCTGGGCCTACCTCTTCAACGTTCTCGACGTGGTCTCAAGAGAATGGCTCTCCTACGTCTTTGACACCACAGCCACAAAGGAGAACGCCATCCTAAGCGTCCAAGAAGCGCTCATCAAACATCCAGAAGCCATAGATGTAAGGCTGAGAACCGACCGCGGCCCACAGTACGAAAGCGAAGCCTTCAAAGAGAGCATGAAGATCCTACGCGTCAAACAGGAATTCATAGCCGTCCACACGCCTGAACAGAACGGCCACATGGAATCCTTCCACAAAACCTTGAAACGCGAATACATCTGGACAAAAGACTTTCAAAACTTCCAAGAAGCATCACAAGCCATCCAGGAAGCCCACGTAGACTACAACCAACACAGAATACATTCCGCACTAGGCTACCTAACACCATATGAGTATCTACTCACGGTGACCAAGAATGACCGATGAAAACATAAGTTCAAAACCTCGAAAAACGTTCTCAAACACGGGGGTCCACTCCAAGTTCAACTTCCCCTAGCTTCTCGATCTTATCAACGCCAACGGTCCTCTGAATCAGTTCGTATGTCTTGCGTGCCATTTTCTCGATTTCCCCAAGCCTCATACCAATCTGGCGGCGGCGATGAAGAGCTACCGAAACACAGATGACCCATTTGTAAGCTTCAAGGTGCTTGAATGTTGCATCACTCGGAGAGAGTAGCTCATAGAGATTTCTCACGCCTCGTGCTTTCTGTTCAAACTCCTGCTCCTTCCCGTTCTTGACAAGTAGAGCTACGGCGCTGTCCACATCCTCAATGGTCTTCATCTCCACGCCTTCGAGCATTTCCATGAGTTCGACAATGCTCTTCTCGAACTCTCGCTCCGAACTGCTAAGATCTCTAATAATGAGTGTCGCTTCTCTGACGAAATCTGCCTCGAATTGTTGCAGAGCACGTTCGAGCTTCTCTGAAACACCGATATAGTCAGCCACAAGTCCGAATTCCTTCCCTTGGAAGGGTCTATTCGTCCGCGCGACCGCCTGCAGTAACCTATGTTCTTTCAGGGCTTTGTACACAAATAGCACCCAAAGTCGCTTGGCATCGAAGCCTGTCAATAGCATGTCACTGACAATAAGGATTCTAGGGAATTGCTCGTCTCGGAACTTGTCAACAATGTTGCGGTTTATTTTCTCGAAATCTGAATGCCCATAGCGGTTGGCGAGTTCCTCCTTGTAGTCCTTGATTGCCCGAGATTTCTCTCTCGCTGAGTATGTCATTACAATCTCAGTGTACTTCGGGTCTCCAAAGAGTTTGTCAAGCACTCTTTTGAAAAGCACACACGATTCTCTGTCTACGGTTGCGAGCATCGCTTTGAGAGGTTCTTTTTCCACCCGGTTAATGAAGTACTCAAAAATGTCGTTACTTACCTTTTCAATTCTATCGGCACTCTTGAGTACAGCCAAACGTGGCTTGACTTTTCTCCTCCACCGTGTTCGCTCTATCTGAGTGAGTTCTTTGAGTACTTCCTCTTCATAGTCAGCCAGATCAGCAAGTTCTTCATCTTTCAAGTGAAGTTCTGGTAAGCGAGGTTCATAGCGTATGGGGATTGTAAAACCGTCGTCAGTTGAATTGAGCATACCATACCTGTGGAGGTAAAGCTCGCCTTTTGGAGAAAATTTCTGAAACGTGTTCCTTTCTGGCTTTGTGAGCGGAGTGCCGGTAAATCCAAAAATGTCCGCATTCTTGAATATACCTCTTACGACATTTGCCAGAACCCCATATTGGCTCCGGTGACTCTCATCAGTGAAGATGACAATGTTCTCGCGCGCAAGATTGATTTGGCCAGCGTCATGTAGCTTCTTCAGCTTCTCGGGAGAGAATTTCTGAATTAACGAAATGAAAATACCCCGCTTTCCTTCTCTTTTCTCCCCGCCCCACTTCAACACTTTTACGAGTTCCTTGACACTCTTAATTTCCTCAACTTCAATCCCAATCGGGGCGAATTCTTCCTGCACGATCTGACGCTGCAAGTCAAGCCGATCAACAATGATGAAAATCGTTGGGACGCCAAGCGTTGGATTTCTTAACAGTTTCCATGCAGCGAACGCCATTGTGAGAGTCTTACCGGAACCCTGCCAATGCCAGACTAGGCCGAGTTTCTTCTCTTTTTCATTGACAACTCGATTGACGATACGGTTCGCAGCTTCGAACTGCATGTACCAGCCTAGGATTTTAATGTAGGTGTCTTTCACCTTCTTGATGAAAATGAAATTCTCCAGCAGATCAACCAAGTTACCCTTCGAAAGCATCCCGAAAATCGTCGAGTCGAGGTAGCGGAAGGATTTGAGTGGCCTGACACCTTTCTCATCAAACGGATAGTAGCTCTTCCAAATGCCCTTTTCCTTGTCGATGAACTGTGAATAATCCTTTGCAAAGAAGTTAGGAAAATGTTTTGTCTCATGAGCATCAGATGCGATACAGAACTGTACATACTTGTATAGACTTGGTATAGCCTCTTCGTATTCCAAAATCTGCATATATGCGTCATACCAGTTCGTTCCTTCTTCTTGCTTGCCGAATGGATTCTTTGTTTCTATGTCAACGAGAGGAATCCCATTCACGAACAGACAGAGGTCTAGACGTCTTGTCCGCTCATTCTCGCGAACCTCAAATTCTTTAACGACGAAGAAATCGTTTTTCTCAGGTTTTTCGAAATTGAAAAGTTGGAGTTGCCTCTCTCTTTCCTCTCCATTTCTTCGTATCCTGATAGTGATGCCGTGCTTCACTAAATCGAGGAAGCCCCACAGGTACTACAAGACGCCTCAGTCAACTGTGAACTTCATTTTGGAATTGAGGCGGAGTAAACGTTGGGGACCATGCAAGATCGAGGGATACCTGCAAAACTATAGACTTGAAGGCGTCGCACCGGTTAGTCATAGAACCATCCATAGAATCCTCGTCGAAGTCGGATTGAACAACCCCATCTCAACGCCTAGAAAGGTCTGGGGTAAACGTAGATTCCAACGGGAGCATAGCAACAGCCTCTCCCATACGAAATCCTAGCTCGATGCTAGCTCGAATGGATGAACGGTTACTGCTTCACGCCGACCTATCTGCTATCCACTTCATGCGCTTATACTTTCGCCTGACCATATCTGCGTTCATGGTTCGGTAGGGCTCCTTGTTCGTTAGCATATGCCACATGATCACAAGCATCTCCCTCGCGGTAGCTACCTTTGCCTTCTGGGGGCCTCTCCGCTCCGCGATCCTGCAATAGAATGCGCCGAGCCTCTCATCATGCTTGATCGTCGTATTCGCAGCCTCAACTACGGCGTATCGCAGCCATCTCGATCCCTGCCTCGTTATGCTGCCTCTCCGCTTGCGCTCTCCCGAATCCCTCCTCGACGGTGCAAGCCCAGCGTAGGCCACAAGCTTCCATGGCGTAGAGAATCTTCTCACGTCAACTATCTCGGAGAGTATGGTCAAGGCGGTGAGGAAGCACACTCCCGGCATCGTCATCAGCAGCCTAGCGTTATCATCCTCATTACATATGGATGCTATCTTCGCGGTGAAGAGTTCCACCTGCCTGTTGAAGGTCTCTATTGCCGCAAGGTATGAGTCCATGGCCATTCGATCCACCCATGAGAGCT
>CAYXJU010000158.1:0-4056 GCA_964464765.1 uncultured Candidatus Bathyarchaeia archaeon
GTAGGTGACGTGTTATCTGCGATATTCGCTGGCTTAGAGTTAGGATTGTCCACGCTTTCCTTTCCCTATAGTGTTTCGATAGCTGTCATGGCAATGGCAACCCATCATGTCATAATAGGAATCGGAGAAGGGGCAGTTACTGCGATAATCCTCTCGGTCCTCCAGAAGACTAGACCTGACCTGCTGCAGTTGCCTAAATTGTCACCTAACTGGCTGAGTGGGTCCCAACAATGACGAGGACTATGCGCATGCTGACTGTGGGGATCATGATCTCGGTACTGTTTGTGGTAGTTGGAGTTGTTTGGTTGTCCAATTCTGCGGAGACTCTTGATCATGTTGCTGAACACATCGGAGCATCGGAATCCCCTGTTTGGAATCCTCCAATCCCCGACTATGAGATGCCTGGGCTTGAAGGAAATGTGGTAGCGAACATAGCTGTTGGATTAGTCTTTACGTTGGTGACTCTTGGAGCTACTTTCACCGTCGGTAAGTGCTTGAGATCGAAAAGAAAAGTCTGAAGGAAGAAGAGTGATAGGGAATTTTCTCAAAACATTTCAGGAGATAGTGTACGTCGAAAGATATGCCGCGTCAGATGGATTATTGCAGAGGATCGATCCACGAGTGAAACTCTGCTCTGTTGCGGCACTCATATTTTCTGCAGTAGCGGTGAGAACGCTTATCCCGCTGGCTATACTGTTGGTAGCAGTCGCTGCTGTTTGTATCGCGTCGAAAATCCCATTAAAGTTCTTTTTCTTGAGGACGACTATTTTCATTCCGATCTTTGCAGGCGTGATAGCTCTACCATTACCGTTCATAACGCTTGGTACTCCACTAGCCACCGTGGGCTACGGCGATTTCATTCTTACAGTCACAAGAGAAGGAGCCTACAGGGCAGGACAGTTTACACTGAGAGTGTGGACTTGTGTTGCATTATCGATTCTTCTAATGCTAACTACAAGGTTCTCGAAGCTTATACAGGCTATGGAGAACTTCAGGTTTCCAAAGGTTTTCGTAACGATGATGGCGGTCACTTACCGGTTCATCTTTCTATTCATCAACGAAACTTTTCGAATGGCTTTGGCGAAAGAGAGTCGCACCGTTACAAGGTTGCGGTGGAAGGGAAATGTGAAGTCGCTGGCAAATATGATCGCTACCCTCTTCATAAGAGCCTATGAGAGAGGCGAGAGGGTATACTTGGCCATGGTGGCAAGAGGCTATGCTGGAACAATTAGATCGCCAAATACGATGAAATATGTCCAGAGGGACTGGGTTTTCGCATGCCTCTCTATTCTACTATGCCTAACAGTACTGTCCGTTGAGTATCTGCATCTTGGTGGCTTGTAGGATGAGTGAACTCGTTATAGAAATGGATGATGTGAGTTACATCTACCCTGACGGGTACATGGCTTTGCAAAAAGTAGACTTGAAAATCGCAAAAGGTGAGAGGCTTGCGATCCTCGGACCAAACGGAGCAGGCAAGTCCACGTTGCTTATGCTGTTGAACGGTTTGTACAAACCGTCAGAAGGCAAGGTCAGCGTGCTTGGGATCCCCACAAGCAACGAGAACCTAAGCACGATTAGACGCGATGTAGGACTTGTTTTCCAAGATCCCGACGATCAACTCTTCTCTCCTACATTATGGGAAGACGTCTGTTACGGCCCATTGAACATGGGTCTCTCAGAAGAAGAAGCAAGAAGAAGGGCTCTCGACGCTTTAAGCGCTGTGGGGATGATGGGTTATGAAGAGAAGCCTCCACATCACCTCAGCGCGGGAGAGAAGAAGAGAGCTGCAATCGCAACCGTTCTAGCTATGGAACCAAAGGTCCTCGTCTTGGATGAACCGACCGCCAACTTGGACCCGAAGGGCCGATTTGAGTTGATGAGTCTTCTGCACGGTCTGCGTAACAGTCGTGATATGACGTTTATTGTGGCAACACACGACGTGAACTTCGTCCCAATGGTTGCGGACAGAGTTTACGTCCTGAATAAAGGACGGGTTATCGCCGAGGGTTCACTTAGAGAGATTTTCTCAAGCCAGAGAATAATGAGTGAAGCAAGCCTTGAGCCTCCAATTATAGCGCAACTCTTCCAGCTTCTAGCCGCAGGGAATAACGCTCTGGTGAAGTCTCTTCCCCTTACGGTTGGAGAGGCCCTATCCGAATTGAGGCTATACTATCGATCGAGCGGAAACAAGAGTCTCCAACTCACTAAGAATTGCTAGGAAATTTGGCAATTCAACTGACCATTAACGAGACTACTGCTTCTCACTCCTCTTAGTTCGTGTTGTAGTTGCCCATATTATTGAAAGCAGAGAATACGTCAAACTCCATGTTGAGATGGTGGTCAAGGTTAAGAAACGATCTGCGCTGTCGTGAAGGCATCGACTTACTTCTCTTGTCCTAAAGGTTTATGACTACGAGGACTCGTACTTTTTGAGCTCAGAGGAACTAATTATGGTAGTTGAAGCTTCGTCTTCGATCGAGGAATATCTGGAGAACATCTATGGGTTTCAGGAAAGAAAGGGGTTGGCTAAGACGAAGGAACTTGCTGCCAAGATGCAGGTAAGCCTTGGAACAATTACCAATACAGTCGAGATGCTCGAGAGGCAGGGACTTGTTACGCACAAACCCTACAAAGGGGTTAGGTTGACCGAAAGAGGTAGGAGAATAGCGCTGGATGTGAAAAGGAGACATAGACTCGTCGAACGGTTGCTAACAGACATATTGGATATGGATTGGAGCAGGGTACACGAAGCAGCCTGCAAACTCGAGCATGGCCTTACTGAAGAAGTGATGAAGCCTCTCGGAAAGATTCTAGGGCACCCTAAGACCTGTCCCCATGGAAATCCAATCCCAACCCGATGCGGAGGAATAATCGAAGAAAAGTCACAGTGCCTAGTCAATCTCAAACCGCAAGAAAGCGGAACCATAGCCAAAATAGTTGAAGAAAATCAGGATCTACTAGATTGTCTTCGCTCGCTCGGCCTTGTAGTAGGGGCCCACGTGAAAGTTGAGAGAAAAGTTCAGTTTAACGGTTCCATCGTCCTGAATCTGGGAGATGCCCAGCGCCAAGTAAGCAGCGACATTGCTTCGGTAATTTGGATTAGGAAAGAATGATTCAAGGTGTTTTTCATGTCAATCGATCCTCGTCTGCTAGAGCTCCTCGAGCTCATCGGGACCTCAAAAGCTCAAGACAAAGGCTTTGGACAGAATGACCTGGCAAATAGATTGGGGTACTCCAAAGATGATGCAACAGGTCTTCTCGAAACTGCTTTGAGGGAAGGTCTGGTTGAACGTGTCGACAGCACGTTAAGACTGACTGACAGGGGCCGCATGGAGGTTCAGAGACATAGGGAACGCTACATTCATGACAGGTATGTTCACAAGCCAGGTTTCTTGGGACGAGTGGCAAGATTTGTTGAGGGCGGCGTCGAGGACTGGCGTGGTCATTGGCGCTCTAGACATGGCTTCGACGAGAACTCGCTGAAAGGCTTCTACTCGAATATCCATGATCTTGAAGGTCGCGTCGAAGAGACATCAACTTTGGCAGACTTGAATCAAGGAGAAAAAGGAGTCATAGCCTTCGCACTTGGCGGTCACGGACTGGTTAGAAGACTTGCAGAGATGGGTTTGACTCCCGGCACTGAAGTCACGCTTGTAAGAAGCGCTCCCCTCCATGGACCGATCGAGATATCGGTTCGAGGAGTTTCCCTCGCACTCGGTCGCGGCGTAGCCTCTAAGGTCTTTGTCAAACGACCTAGGGGAGGACTTTAGTTGGAGGCTAGGCGATGGATAACCGTTGCCTTGGCTGGAAATGCCAACGTTGGTAAGTCGGTAATTTTCAATCAACTCACAGGGCTGAATCAGATCATAGGCAACTGGCCTGGCAAGACGGTTGAGAGGGCTGAGGGAACTCTGCATTTTGGAGGGCATACCGTAAGGATTCTCGACCTTCCAGGCATCTATTCATTGTCCACATTTTCGATGGAGGAGATAGTTGCGCGCGACTATATCGCCATCGAGCGGCCGGACGTAATTGTGAATATAGTGGATGCTT
>CAYXJU010000159.1:0-4052 GCA_964464765.1 uncultured Candidatus Bathyarchaeia archaeon
ATTTTTGGCTGGAGGTCCGTGGATACGAGATGAGCGTGTCAAGGTAGAGTCGTTCGGCGACACGTAGAGTCTCGCGGGGTGAAAAACCAAACAGTCGATACGCTTCGGACTGCAGAGTTGACAAATCGAATGGATGGGGAGGAGATAACTGGGCTTGACTTGCTTTGACATCACTCACAATTCCCATCTTTCTGAGACAGGTGTCTACCACATTTTTTGCTAATGAAACATTGGGAAGCTTCTGATTGTGATATTGAGCTGGAATGTTTTCTCCATTGATTCTTATGCTGGCGTCGATTGTCCAGTAAGGCTCTGGAACAAACTTCCGGATTTCCTCTTCTCTCTCGACTATGAATCTAAGAGTTGGACCCTGGACTCTCCCTGTGCTGAGCGCGACGTATCCGCCCGCGTATTTGTTGGTTGAAATTGTCAGTGCCCGAGACAGGTTTATTCCATAAAGCCAATCAATCTCGTGTCTACACATTGCAGCGTAGACGGTGTTGAAATCGAGATTTGGTGCAAGGTTCAGGTACGCTGATCGTAGATCGTTTCGAGTAAGAGTACTAAACTTCATCCGTTTCGCTTTCGACTCCGCACTATCGCATGCGTACTTGAGAATCATGTAGCCGATTAGAGATCCCTCAAGATCCAGATCGCAAGCATTCACGAACCGGTCGGCTTGTTTCGACAACTCGTTTATTCCTTGAATCCACAGTCCAAGCCTCTCCTGTTCTCGCTCAACCAGATGTCTAGGTTTCCAGTCAAAATCCCAGACTGGGTAGGAGCTCCTCTTTGTTCCAGCTTTCGAAGTGACAGTATACAGGTGGCCTATGGCAGAACAGACGATGAGTCTCTGCATGTTGTGTGATATGTGGTAGTATGGCATTCCATATTTGAGAAGTCTCTCAGGCTTACCGTCGCTCAGAGCCTCTGCAATCCTCTTTGCGGCATCGGGTTTCTCACAGATCAGAAGCGTCGTCGACATTTGACGATTCGTCTCCTTTCGCCAGAAGATAGTTTGCGACCCGTTTCACTTCTTCACCCGTTTCGGAAAGAGTCAGAATCCTTCCGAGAAAATCGTTCTCAGACAGTTTTCTGTCGTACGCCTCAAACCAAACCTTGTATGAGTGCTTAATCGCTTGATCTATTTCAGTGTGGAAATCACAGAATTCAGATGCGACGATGCGTGGCTTGTCACATAGGATGCATCTTTCTACCATTCAGAATCCCACCTAATTGTGCGATTCCACGCAATGCAGCTTGGAGATATGAACTAGATATCCTGATTTGATGCGGTTGTTACTACTTTGCTTTCCTGATCCGCGGGGATCTACTGCAGTAAGTGATAGCTACTATGGCAGCTAAGACTGCCGATAGATTCAGGGAGATCACGTACTTCCATAATGGCTGCAATTGCCATAGGCTCGATGTGCCATCGTACAATCCTATTGACCCGGCAATTCGACCAAGGTACTCCCAGAACCAGCTTGACCAAAGAGCATATGGAAGGAACAAGATGGAGACAAAAGTTGCCATGATAAGCATAGCAACACTTGCAGATCTCACCCAAGTAGAGCGGTCTCGTTCCTTTGCTTCGGGGCGACCTCTTATGGGCAGTATCTTTCCTCCAGCATAGTTCCAAGAAGCGAGGAGCACGAGAAAGGCACCCAGTGCTGGCAGGACAACCAAGGGGAAGTTGCTTTGAACTATTACCAACGCTGCTGTCTTGTCTTCCAACCCACGATCAAGCATGTAACCAACTTAAAACCATTCTATTAAGACCGCAAAAGAAGCTATGGCGATTATCACAGTCATTTTCCTTTTGTCTTTTGCCAATTCAACTTCTCCTTCATTCTAATCGTTCTAGACCATCTTGCAGAAGGCTCTTGACATAGGTCAGCTTGAATTCATGCAGACACTTTGGACGGTGAAGGCGCTTCATGGACAAGAGCAATCCCAATGAGTTGGAATTCTGTGTAGAACTAATCATCCTATAAAAAGTCTTTCGAGATGTAGGTTTCGGCGTTCACTTCTTCACCAAGTTCAAGAAGTTCTGGAAGACGAGTCTGCCTTTGATCGTGTGAGAAACTTCAGGGTGAAACTGCACACCATAGATTGCTCTGTGCTCATGTCTCATTGCTTGGACTTTACAGTTGTCGGAATGCGCCAGAGTCACAAAGCGCTCAGGCAGTCTCGTAACCTCGTCGTTATGTGACCCCCAAGCAACGAATGTTGGTCCCATCCCTGAAAGCAATCCATCATCCCTATCAACCATGATTTCTACGGGTCCAAATTCTGGTACGGGAGACGGTCCAGATTCTCCCCCGTATAGAACTGCCAACAGTTGGTGAGTTAGGCATATGCATAGAAGAGGGACATCAATCTGTTTCAAAAGTACTGGAAGATTCCCGAGGGTGTGTTCTTTCAGAGCGTCATGTATTCTTTGGGGGCCTCCTCCAGCAGCTAAGGCGTCAACCTTCATCTTTTGCAGGTCTTCGACAGTCGTTTCCATGGGAATCAGTTCGCTTTTCGCCCCAAGCTCTGAGAACATTCGAGTTATCAAATGATTGTATTGCCCTTTGACATTTACAACTGGAACTACTAGAGTCAAATCTTCCTGTATCCCACTCTTCCAATCAATCATCTACTCAAATTCTACTGTTGCCGGAGGCTTCGGCGTTATGTCATAGTAGATAGATGAAATACCTCTGACAGACTTAAGCAGCTCCCTTGCAATCCCGTTCAGAGCATTCCAAGGTACAGGTGTAACGTCTGCGGTCATGAAGTCTCTTGTGCTTATGGCCCGCACAACCACAGAATACTTTCCGGTTTTCCGCTCATCAATAAGGTAGAGTACTCGCACGAGTTCAGGGAACGACGATGTTACCCGACCTTCAAGTTCAACAAGTTTTGTGACGTCCATCCCGAATGTCTTCCTAGATGTCTTTGAGATGCCAATTCCCGCCACCTTGCCATACGCCCTTTCATCTCCTTTAACACCCGTAGCATGGTCCTCAAAGATTCTCACATTCGCTTCGTCAGGTCTCAGAGACAACAACTTTGTCGTTAATTCTTGGGCATCTTTTGTCAATTGGCTGTCCACGAATCGATTCTCCAGAACAACCGCAAAATACTGCTGGGCCCCATGATCTCTTAGCTTTTTTTCAACGATGCAGGTAGCTGTCTTTAGGGCTTGAAGCTTTCTGGAATCGATTCTCCCAACGCACCTAACGACAAGTCCTGGTCCAGGAAACGGTTGACGTTCAGAAATCAGTGGTCCTACGTTCAGGAATCTGGCTGCCTGTCTGACCTGATCTTTGTACAATGATGCTAATGGCTCTATCAGCATAAAACCGTATTTCTCAAGAGTCTTTATGCCCAACTGTTCCAGCACGTTGTGCTGTGTCTTGATTCCGCCCTTAGTTTCAATCCAGTCTGGTGCGATTGTTCCCTGTACTAGGTATCTGCATCCTTCTCTTTTCGCATTCTCTCCGAGTATGGTGTACATGGTTTCTCTGAAGGCTTTTCTCTTGTCCTCAGCATTTGCGGTACCATCCAGTGCCTTCATAAAAGCAGATCTTGCCCGCACAATTTTCAGTGGAAGTCTAAGAGGCGGTTTCGACAGCGTTCGTCGCACATCGTCTGGTTCGTTCAACCTCATGAATCCTGTGTCAATCAGTATTGGTTTCATGTTCGAACCAATCGCCTTGTGCATTATCGCTGCGCAAGTTGTGCTGTCAACACCCCCCGAGATGGCTATCATGGCCTTCTCTTGACCAAGTCTAGACCTGATCTCATTTACCTGAGAATCTATGAAGCCTTCAACATCAAATGACGTTTCCAACGATGATCGCGATCCTTTTGCTCACGAATCAATGGAGCAGACTCTTATTTTTTGCCTCCCCAATATAACTGAAGTTTTGATATGACTTACTACACATATACAATTTTGCATTCATGGATTGACAAACACGGGTCTTTCACAAGCTTTCTGTTCTCCAGGTTGTCACTTTCGCTTCTTCCAAGAGGTT
Source organism: uncultured Candidatus Bathyarchaeia archaeon (assembly GCA_964464765.1). Lineage (GTDB taxonomy): Archaea > Thermoproteota > Bathyarchaeia > 40CM-2-53-6 > CAVXDP01 > CAVXDP01. The sequence goes on from CAYXJU010000159.1 coordinate 4,032, forward strand.
ACGTTTAGCTCAACTATTTGA
>CAYXJU010000160.1:0-4006 GCA_964464765.1 uncultured Candidatus Bathyarchaeia archaeon
AGCTTTCGCTGTGGCCTTCCGTTTGGCCTTCAGCTACAAGATACGCAAAGCTCAGCAAGACACTTGGAGCCTCAATGGCTCTCGCCTTCTGAATCCAGTATGGGCACACTTCGAAGCGTTCTTTGCAGTCGTAGCCTTCAGTGACGCATCTACCTACGTTGACCCCTCGCTGTGAGGCGTGATAGCACGAGTAGTTTCTGCGTCCCTTGATCTCAACAAACCTGCCTCTTAGAGGTGGATCTCTAAGCATCTGATCTATCAGTGCCAGTTGCGGGGTTGCATAGAATGAACGAGTAACAGACGTGAATGAAGCGTTCACATACGATTTGCCGAACCCTGTCGGAGCTGTGAGGATCACACATTTCTTTCCGGACTTGAAGGCTTCAACCATGTGCTCTACGGTCTCTTTCTGATATTGTCTCAATGAACTGCTTGGGAAGCACTCGAGGACATCCTGAACAGTAAGCTCCGAGGGTCGAAGCTGTTTCAGCTGCACCTGAGGATCGACATCGGCTCGACACTTGGGGCATGACTTGCGTCCAGTCGGTATGTATGTGCCGCACCGTCGGCAAAACTTCACCAAGTCCGATCCGCTCTAGTGAGGCTGACTACCTTCCCAACGCCTGCATCGCTTCTGCGAATGGGCAAATCGGTCTTCGACCAAGTCAGGAAACTCCTCCATCTTCATTCATGAGGGAACAAACGGGTAAAAAGTCACTGCGATTACGCTCGCTGGGTCCTTGAGGAGCATGTGCGTGAATTGTATTACAGTCCAAATCAATTGTATTACAATTCAGATGAATCATACGTATGATTAGGATGGTTCCGCGGCCTTCTGGATCGGTTTACCCTGGTTGGATCTGAGAATAGGGATGGTATTGATGGCTACGAGTGTGGACCCGCAATAGGTCGGTACCGGGTTCTGGTAAGTTAGTGGGGGGTTGCGTTGCGGTTTGGTCGGTGGTAACTAGAGGGGGGTCGGGGTCCTTAGGCCCGTGCCTGCCGATGCATTCGGGCGTACTTGCGAAGTTCCTCTGGTGTAAGCGGGGTTGTCGGCGCTGACCGCTTACCTGTAATGATCTCCCGAATAGTGCCTTCCAGCGGTTCCTCTCCTACCGCCTTGAGGTACGCGTTCACTATCGGCAACCCCCCGCGTATGCATTCCTCAGATAGAACGGCACATATGACGTCTCGACCCTCAGACTTGAAAATCGAGACATAGCCATGAGCGTGCAAGATTCTCGCTTCCGATAGAATTGTGCCCTTGAATCTCTTGTCGTAGTTTGTGGGCAAATCATCCTCCAAATCTATGTGTCTGTGATGCCGCCCTTTGCTGATCCAGCAATGACTGAGCCAAAGTTTGTAGAGAATGAATCCTCGGACATGTGTTGGGTTGCCCTTCTTTGCTATTGGAATGCAATCCACTCTCCGTGTAATGGACTACAACCTTTATATTGCATGAGGGTGTATGTTACTGCATGCTGGTGCAGTGTCAGTGGCAGAGATAGGCCCTCTAACCAACCTCTTCGGAAACCCGCATGGCAGAGCGATAGCAAGAGTACTCGACCAATCCATTCTGGTCGGGAATATGGAGCAGACAGCCCGCATGCTCGCTGACTCGACAGAACTAGACTATAAGACTGTTCAGTCATCATTGGAGAGGCTTGAAAGGTTAGGACTTGTCAAGAAAGGTCGAAAGGTTGGCAACGCCCAAACCTACAGATTCAATGTCGAGAACGATCTACATGACCTAGTGAACTTCGCCCGAAAGATGCAGCTGATGCCGAGGAGCAAATAGGAACTCTCGGCTTACTAAGGAAGCTGGCTAGTCTCTCTCGGTCAAGTTGAGTTCATCCCACGACTTGGCGTTCAATCTGAATCGTCGTGGTTTCGGGTCGGTGTAATCTTGAGCGATAAACTGAATTGTGATGTCTATGATCGGTTTCTCAAGGCGGTCTAGCCTTCTCTGCGGAGTCTGCTCTTGAGTTGCTCAATTGTGTAGAGCCTTCCCATCTTCACATCTTCTTGGGAGCCCCTGATGGATTTCGTCAGCGCTTTGTCTCTGAGAACTTCCTCTGTTTCCAAGAGCTCTTCGAGAATGTCCCGCGTTTCCAACAGCAGCTTCCTCTCCTGTGCGGAGAGCATAGATTTGGCCGTCTTTCGGCTCCCTACGGGTCCTTGGTTACTTGACTATTTTAAGACGGCTGGGACTCTTGAGCCAGTCCTCCCAAATCGGAGCTCGACGCACTCCTGCCGTTTTCATACTATCAGCCTGCCGAGCAATGTGTAATATCTATCCTCACCAAACAAAACTATGCCCTCCCCAACGGCATCATGTGCTATCCTTTTCCGTTCGTGGAACGCGGCTTCAAAATCCTTGACTGTCATCGTGACTGCTGACAACGGATAGCCATAGACGCCTCTGATGTCCGCAGCGAGCTTGTCAACGGATTTCATCAACTCGTTGAACGATTCCTGTTGGAGGTTCGGCACCAACACCAACAAGTCAACATCACTAGACTTGGTTAGTTGCGCGCGCGCAGCGCTTCCAAACAGAATTACGGACTGTATCTCTGGAAGGAAATCGAACACCCTTTTAGTGAATTCTTGGAGAGCCCACGACAGCCTCTTGTGCTGCAGGTAGAACTTTTCACGCTTCTCCGTCTCGAACAGTTCGCACAGCTTCTTCGCACGGGGGTTCAGCAAATTCAGCCTGTACGACTTTTCCCTGCCTTCGACTTTCTGCAACAGTATCCCGTGTTTTGCGAATTCCCTGGACTGCATGGACGCGGTACTGACGCTGACGCGTGCCAGCCTAGCGAACTTTCTAGTGTACACCCAGTTAGCTACCCCGTTCGAGTGCATGCTTTTCAGTAGCACCAGCCCGCGTGAACTGAACTCTTCTGACATGGCTGTTGGTTGGAGCTCTAGGCTTAAATATGTTCGTTTTTTCGAACGTACGTTCGATTTTTCAAACATAAACTTGATTCTCCGAACGATCCTGCATGCCCTCCGCTTGCACGGGTGGACTCGCAGCATGAGCCTCTCGTACACTCGCCGCGTCCTTGAGGGGCATGAGCGTGAATCGTATAACAGTCCAAATCAACTGTATGACAATTCAGACGAATCGTACGTATGATTGGAGTGGTTCCGCGGCCTTCTGAATCGGTTTACCCTGATTGGATCTGAGAATAGGGATGGTATTGATGGCTACGGGCGTGGACCCCCCCTATAGGTACACTGGTAACTTATCGGGTGGTCGCTTATCGTCAGCTAGAGCTTTGGCCTGCTCGAACACTGGTACAATATCGCTTAGCTGTTCTATATCTTTGATTTCACTGAGAGTTGTCATGATTCGTGCAAGCATCCGTCGAGGCAGTTCTTCTTCTCTCAAGGGAATCTTTTTCTCTCGACAATACTTGAGGAGCCGTACTAGCAAGGCCGAGAAGGATTCGGCAAGTGAGGCCAATCTTGTTTCTAGTTCTATGACCTCAGCTTCACTATATCCATAATCTTTTGGCATCAGAAGGTGGCACCTCGATTTCTTCTGCAAGTTCGTCAAAGGCGGCTTTGATAGGGCTGAGCGTTTCTTCTATTTTTCGAGCCATCTCTTTTGTTCTGCGGGTCATTACAGACTTAGTGGCGCTTTTTTGTCTCCATAGTCTCGCAACTTCATCCTCCAATCGAATGATTTGGTGCTGGTGCTCTTCGAGAAGTGTTGACATTGAGGCCATCACTTCAAGTAGAGACACATCCGATTTGAAGCGTGACCCTTCTTCAGCGATTTGGGATAGATAGAGGTCATAAAGTGACCTTGCGGAAGCTGTGGCACCCTGTTGGAGTGAGTCGCGTCTTGTGACTATCTTAGGTAGTTCGCGTCTCTTCCACGCCTGCCATTTCTTCAGTTTCCTTTTGTGGCTCTTGAAGCTCTTGTCTACATGCATCCACAATGGCAATTTGATGATTATGCGGAAGTGTCTTGGTGCTTTCCTATCTTCTTTGGAAC
>CAYXJU010000161.1:0-3993 GCA_964464765.1 uncultured Candidatus Bathyarchaeia archaeon
GCTTTGCCTTCGATTGCATCAAACCTTCAAATAGACTATGCAACGGTCATTTGGATTCCTACGTCGTATCTTCTCTGTCTTTCTGCTCTTCTCCTAATCTTCGGAAGATTTGCAGATACGAGAGGAAGGAGGAGGCCCTTCATCCTTGGATTTGCTCTGTTCACGATTGCTTCTGCGCTTTGCGCAACTTCGCAGAATGGAGTGCAGTTGATCTTCTTTCGTTCTGTTCAAGGCTTAAGTGCAGCAATGGTCAGTGCAACCGCACCGGCTATAGTGACTGACGCTTTTCCCGATCAGCGGGGAAAAGCTCTTGGAATCAATGCGATGGCTGTATACGGTGGTTTGTCCACTGGTCCAACGCTGGGAGGGTTTCTTGTCCAGTATCTGGGCTGGCGTTGGATCTTTTTCATAAACCTTCCAATCGGAATCTTCGTCGTAACCTTGTCATTATGGAAATTGAAAGAGTCCATCGCCTTAGACAAAAAGGAGAGATTCGATCTTGTGGGAGCTGGAACATTCTCAACGGCGTTGGCGGCATTTCTTCTCGCCTTGACACTGGGACCTGACTACGGATGGAAGGGCATCGGGATTGCAGGTCTTCTCGTATTCACCGGAGTCGCTTTTTTCCTGTTCATAGTCGCAGAGAGAAGAATCGGCGAAAGAGCCATGTTCAATATTTCGCTGATCTCTCGTAACAGGCTTTTCGCATCGGCCAATCTCACTGCCCTACTGAATTACACATCAATGTTCGGTGTGACATTCTTGATGTCGTTCTACCTCCAAAGGATCTTGGGGTTTGGACCTGCAAAGGCTGGTATCGTTCTACTGTCGATGCCCCTGACTATGGCTATGCTCTCTCCAGTAAGTGGTTGGCTCTCCGACAAGTTCGGTTCGCGCGTGCTAAGTTCAGCTGGGATGGCTCTGACGTGTCTAGCGCTTTTCATGCTCAGTACTCTGACTGTCACTTTCCCCGCTTTCTATGTGGTTCTGATGTTGCTTGTGCTGGGTTTGGGAATGGGGATCTTCTCTGCGCCTAACACTAGTAGTGTCATGGGTTCTGTTGGAAAGAATAGATTGGGTGTTGCCGCTGGCACTCTTTCCACAATGAGGTTCACAGGTCAATCCTTGAGTATAGCGATTATGGGAGCCGTTACTGCAACCGCAATTCCTTCAACCATTCTTTCAGGTCTACTGATTGGCATTCAAAGCGATATTGGAACAGTCGCAACTGAAGCTTTCGTCGAGGGTATTCATAGAGCGTTCTTTGTATCAGGATTCATCGCGGCCTTGGGAGTGTTCACGTCACTCGTGAGAGGCAAAGCCTAACTGGAGTCACTTTGTTGGTCGTGATTTCAGAAGCAGCAACTGCTGAATGTCGTTAACGTCTCGTTTTGATTTTATCTTTATGAAAAGCCATCGTCCCTCAGGAAACTGATGCGCATCCTCAAAGACTTTCCTTACATTCTCTCCTAAACCCAGATCAGAAGTCTTCTCTATTTGAGTTGGGCCAACAACGATCTGCACAACAAACGTCTTTTTTCCCGGGTAGATAGATAGTAATGCCTTGCTTCTTTTGCGGAATCTCAGCGCCCATCCATACTTTTTCCCATAGAATTTGAAATCCTCTTGGACTCGGTAGTTGTCCACTACTAATTGAACCAGCGACTCCCATAATGATCGTTTCGCGCCAATTGCACCCCATACTTCATCAAGTGTTGGCGGGTGCTCTTTGTCAACGAAGAGTCCAATGCTCATATTCCAATGTCTCCTTCACCATTGGGGCGAGTAGCTGCATTCAATATCGTGCTGCTACGTGTGAGATAGCGCTTCACTCTGCTCGTGTGTAAGAACGTGTCTCATTCAACGGGCAAAACGCCTGTCTACACCTTCACAACAATCGTCTTCGCAAGCATATCGCCGAGGCGCTGTTTCTTGTTCGTGGCGGCTATCAGAATCATTCCAAGTATGTATATGAATGGTAGATGGTCAATTATTCTTAGTATGTTTCTGATCAGTGCAGATCCTACGTCGCATTTGGATTCGTCATTCTTGACTACCTTGATATGTGCAACTTTCTTGCCAATCGTCTGCCCAGATGTTCCTTCGAAGTATGTGAAGTAAACCAGCCACAACAGGAACTGAATAAGGAACATTCCACTCAACCATCTCCATCCGAAGCCAGGCATCATCCCACCCATACGCCCGCTAGACATGAAAAAAGGCGCAAACGCGACGAAGAATATGATACCCGCAATTATTCCGATAATTATGTAATCGATTATTCCCGCGATTATGCGAGATCCAAGACTCGCGAGTGGACTTGCTGTGCCACCTATTGGTGGCTGGACGGAAGCACTGGAGATCCCTAGTGTTGCTCCACAGCTCATACAGAATTTGGCGTCAACCGGTACTTCTTTCCCACATTTCGAACAATATGGCATCCTTTTGTCATCCCTTTGATGGTTTCTCAAGGTCGGCATATTAAACCTCTTTGAAAAGGATTACGCCAGCATTTCTCAGAGTTGCAAGAAGTTAATCAGTAGGTGCAGTGCTGTACTGGATTCACAAGTCCACTTAGTGAAATCCCAATAGAAAGCGATGAAAGAGATTTGATCATTGAACCGTTGTTGTCCTATGGCTTTCTTGGAGTCCTACTTCTGATCGTAGCTATCAATCTACTTCCTTTCGCCTCTCCCTCAAACCTGATCTTGGCTGGAGCGATCGTCTACTTCACAGCTATGAACCCGCTCGCTGTTGCGTTTATTGTAGCGGTTGGCGCCACAGTGGCCAAACTAGTTCATTACTTCATTGCTGCCGCACTTGGAAAACGGGTCAACTACTCAAACGGCAAACTCGGCAAATACAGTAAGATACTTGGTCAATGGGGGGCGCTTGGCGCATTCATCGCGGCTGCTACGCCAATCCCTGATGACCCCGTCATTATTCCGCTCGGAATGATAAGGTACGATTCCGTGAAATTTGCCGCATCATACTTCTTGGGGAAGTTGTTGATCACGTTGGTCGGCGCGTACGGCATGAAAGTTGCCGCGACAAGACTTGAAACATATTTTGGAAATAGTGCTTCAATCATTGGATCTCTCATTCTTTCAGTCTTGGCTGTGACAATTCTGCTCAAGACTGACCCGTCCAAGATTCAGGGGTACCTTTCGAAACTGCGAGGCAAACCAAACGAAAAGTTGGATCAAAACTCTGCAACTGATCCAAAATCCCAGACGGACCAAGATGCCTCAGTCGATCACAGAGATTTCACAAACAAAAACAATGTGAAACATTATCATGAGCATAAAGAGGACTGACAAATCAGATAGAGATAATCTCTTGATAACTGTCCTGAAGTCAACTCCTTGTAAGTGTAGTCACAGGACAATTGACCGCTGGGGCAATGCAAATAGGTTGGCCATCTTCTAGGCGTACTATCGTTCGGGAGTTCATTTGTCATTGGAACACGCAATAGAGACTCTTGATCTTACCAAAGAGTTCAATGGTCTGACGGCAGTAGATCATGTCAATCTGAAGATCAAGCCCGGAGAGATTTTTGGCCTGCTTGGACCGAATGGTGCAGGCAAGACAACAATGATCTCGATGCTCTGCACTATTCTGAGACCGACCGATGGAACTGCCATAATCAATGGTTATGACATATTGAAGGATCCCCACAACGTTAGAAAGTCGATTGGGATAGTGTTCCAAGAACCGAGTGTGGATGACATTCTCACTGGAAGAGAGAATCTCCGTCTCCACGCGATGTGGTACGGTGTTCCCAAAGAGGTGCGCACTAAGAGAATAGATGAGATGCTCAAACTGGTTGGTCTTGAAACGAGACAGCATAGTCTCGTGAAGACCTACTCTGGAGGCATGAGAAGGCGCTTAGAGCTTGCACGTGGACTCCTTCATCTGCCAAGAGTGCTGTTCCTAGACGAGCCAACCCTAGGACTAGATCCACAGACCCGTGAGCACATCTGGGAGTACATC
>CAYXJU010000162.1:0-3993 GCA_964464765.1 uncultured Candidatus Bathyarchaeia archaeon
GAATGGCAGTTGAATGATTTTACGACATCCTCGAAGATTCTTTCTTGCTCGATGGGATAGTCCGACTCCTCGTACAGTATCATACACCTATCGGACTGAGGGCAGTGCAAGAGAAGAAAGCGAATTATGCAGTCTGCTAAGGTCTTTCTTACGAGACCTCCGCGTTTGTAGTATTTCACCATGAGGTTGTAGAATATCGCCTGATGCCCGTTTAGTTCGGCAACCTTACGATCGATTATCTCATACGATTTTACCTGTCTGCCTTTTGCCAATTGATTAATTGTTTCTTTGGCTTGGTCATCGGCCATCGAGTATTTTTTCCTCGCCCTTTCGAGAGGTCTCCAAGAAAGCACTATTCTCCATTCTCTCCCACTGTCTTTGATGGGAGCAAACGCTACATCTCCTTTCATTCGTTGTATGTCTGAAAGAAAATACACTTTCCAATCCTCTAGGTAATTGATCTTTATTCGATAGATGGCGAGTTCTTCGAGCAATCAGAATCCTCCCTGATCTAATTGTATCCTCTTCTTGATCGTACAGTCTGATTTATTTCAACTCTATGGGCTAGAGTTGGATCCAGCATTCAGTAGTCACTATTTGATATGCCGTAGATAAATGCCCTGTGCGAAACCTAAATATCGTGCGCCCAACCTATAGGGCAACGAGTCATTGTGCGGTGATTTTTTGCCACTTTTCGGCGGGAAGGAGAAGAGCAAAGAAAGGAAGACCCGGATATTTTTTGCTACCGACGTTCATGGTTCTGAACCGACCTTTAAGAAATTCGTCAATGCAGGGAAGGTTTACGGAGCAGATGTTCTCGTACTTGGTGGCGACATTACTGGGAAGATGATAACTCCGATCGTTAAGCAGCCCGACGGTAGCTATGTAAGTCACTTCCTCGGACAGAAGCAGACTGTGAAGGCTGATGAAGAGCTGAGAGATCTGGAGAGGAGAATACTGACTACAGGAGCTTACACTACGCTTATGGAACAAAAAGAGTACGAGACGATTTCGGCTGATGAGAAGAAGCTAGACGACTTGTTCAGACAATTGATGCGTGAAAGACTGCTGAAATGGATGGATTTGGCCAATGAACGGCTCAAGGATACGCACATAATCTGCTACATTACTGGTGGAAATGATGATGCTCAGGACATTGTCGATCTTATTAGAGATACTGATCACGTGAAGAATCCCGATAACAGAGTTGTCTATATTGATGACCTACATGAGATGGCTAGTCTGGGCTGGGGAAACCCGACTCCTTGGAAGACCCCCAGAGAGTGCAGCGATGAGGAGATTGGAGGAAGAGTGGAGAAGTTGATTGCCAGTATTAAGGATATGAGGAATGTTGTTTTCAATTTTCACATTCCACCCAAGGATTCTGAATTGGACGATGCACCACAGCTTGACACCTCGGTTTACCCTCCTCAACCGATTTTCAAGGCGGGACAGATCATTACCTGCGGAGCAGGTAGCCAATCAATTAGAAATGCAATCGAGAAACATCAGCCCCTGCTTGGGCTTCACGGGCACATTCACGAATCCAAAGGTGCAAGGAAGATTGGAAGGACGCTCTGCATCAACCCCGGAAGCGAATATGGGGAAGCCATATTGAGAGGCGCAATAGTGGACATCGCTGACAACAAAGTCGTAAACTATCAATTCGTATCTGGTTAGTCGTGCAATCTCGGTTGATCATTACTCGCATCAGCCGTTTGCATGACATCGGACTATATCGTTAGAAATGGGGTTATGGGGCAAAAGCAGCCCAAGCGATGATTATCACCCACATTATTATTGAGAAGATTACCATACCTTTGTCTTCTCTATCCACTCTGTTCACCTCCAATTCTTCCCCAATTGTCTTTTTCTGATTCACAAAAAAAGGGGGTTCAAGGGCTTAGTCGGGTGGAACCAGTTTGAACGACAGACTCAGATCTATGCCTTGTCTCTTTCTGTGCCATCGCCAGTAGATGTACCAGACGAGACCTAGAATGTAGAAGAAGAATACGAAGATCATTGATTGTGGGTTGATTCCAAGCGCTGGAACAGTCAGCCAGTAGTAAATCATCGTGATATTGAAGATGACACTGATCAATCCCGTGACCGTTACCATAGGGATCGGACCTAACTTGTACTTGGCTGCAGGAGATGCTTCGTAGATGGCTTTGCCTCTCCATGGCATTAGAGCTCCAGCTAGCGATGTGAAAGTGTAGGGTATGCACCCGCTCGAGAGAGCCGCCGGCAAGAATACTGGCGCAACGTTGGGCATGTATGATGACATGTATATCTGAATTATTGCACACGCACATGCGAGCCAAATCACGTATACAGGTGTATGCCATCTGTTGTGTACTATTGTAAACTTGTCTGGGAGGCCTCTATCGAAGGCCATGGCAAAGAACATTCTGATTGGTCCAACCATCGTGTTGTAGTACACTTGGTAGGCGTTGGCGAGTAGTCCTATCATAACCAAGAAGAGCGCGACCATCACTCCGGCTCCCAACATCGCATCAGAAGCCGCAATGTACATGCCCAAGTTAATGCTGGAAATTGGCAACGCCCATTGACCCGAATAATATGCCGCTCCTGCACATTTGATGAATGTTGGGTCGATGGCATTAGAGAATGCGAGCCAGACAACAAGCCAGGCGATCGCCGTTGCCCACCCTGAGCCGTTCATCACATAGTTTTGGACTTTGAGGCTTCCTGCGCTTTTGATTTCACCGCTTAGTTGGGCGCTCCAGAAAGCCCATCCAAGTAGGCTCCATATCATTGCCATCAAGCCTATCTGATCATACCAGCTGAATCCTGGATTAGGATTGTAGCCACCTGCAATGGCAGTGTTTATGATTGTATGATAGTAGTCAGGATCAGAGACGAACCTCGCAGCGAACCCGTTAAAGTTTTGCGCGAAAGATGTTGGATTCGTGCCAAGAAAGACCACTATGTAGACAGCCATTCCTATGGTCGCGGCGAACATCAAGTATCGTTGAATTGACGCGAACAGCTTTATTGGCAGTGAGAGCTGCCAGCCCATTAGGAATAGGAGGATCATTCCGAAGATGAGGTATCCTTTCGGCGTCACCACCCATTGTCCAAAGTCGAGCAGACTTTGATTATTCCACGCCACACCAGCCGTCACGAAGAATGGATTCATGCCCAGGTTTGTCGCGAACCAGTAGGCCCATACATCCCAGTATATGAGATACCAAAAGTCGCCGATTACGATTGGGAACGCGATCCATGGACTCAGGAACCTGCTCTGAGCGATCCAGTCCACTCCGCTACGTGGTAGAGCACTCACAATAAACATGTAGGTTGTCCACATCGACATCCCAACCGCTGCGGTCATGAGTATTGCGATGCTTTGATCTCCACCAGGAAATGCGAAGGGATTGAAAGGCAAATTGTATGCAGCGACTGAAAGCCAGCCCATCGTGAGACAGTTATATACCCAAGCGTCTATTGGTGGAACTGTTCTAACCAAGCCACTTGCTTTCCGTATGAACGTACCTTCAGATGCCATGCGTTTTCCCAATGACTAGATCAGAAGAACAGTATTTATGACTTGGCGTGGGGTCCGCCCACGCTGTCCTTGGAAACCTCCTTATCACTAGTACTGTAGCCGGTTTCGAGCGCACCAAGATTCACCACTCAGATTGTTGCGGCCTGATGGTAGTTCACGGTTCATGTCTTGTGGGGTTTGGAAAGAAGGACGGTGCAAACGTGCGCCTGGGCTCCATTCAAACGTCAAGACAATGATTCTCACGAGAAAGGATGTTATTTGGACTATTGCGTACGGTAAACTAGCCCGGTCATATCTTGAAAAGTGTAAGGTTGTGGAAGAGTGTGTTCGGTCTCCTTTCCACTACTTAACATCTTGAGATGGTCTTCAGGCTATCTTGAAGATTGGGTGGGTTCTGTCAGGCATTTTTCCCTGTTCCATCATGAGTTGCCCGTATGCCGCGTCGATCATAGCGATGGCGG
>CAYXJU010000163.1:0-3970 GCA_964464765.1 uncultured Candidatus Bathyarchaeia archaeon
TTCTTTTCCCGAAATAACCCTAGAATGAAGTTGTTTGGTAGCCCGGAGGAGATTCATTTCTTCATTCACATCCAGCTATCAGAGCTGTTCTTGAGCTGCAAGTATATCGGTATCGGCTATGCGTTATATAATTTCTGGCTATTGTTCATGTGTTCCCACTTTAGGTTCTGTTACGTTATCGGCTCATCCTTCCGCTTGTTACATCGCAGCACATAGGCATTGACCTGACTTAAGTATGCCGTAGTCTCATTATTCTGTTGATGATTCTGGTTTGGTTGGTAAGATGAAAAAGGCTCTGAGCAAGCCGCCGATCTATTTGGATGATGCAGAAGGTATTCATGTAGTCTTGGAAGATGTCAAGACTGAAGGGGGACTTGACGATGCCCTTGTAAGCTCTATAGAAGGCTGGTTGAAAGATCTCAAAGGTGTTGATGCGTATAAGAGTGAGCCTTTTGATCCTCTGGATTTAGCGATCGTTGTAGACGTATCCAAGAGACATTTGGATGGAAAAGGGGCAAGAGATGTTGATAATATCCCAAAGAAACTACTCGATCTACTGAAAATGGACGAAGCGAAGCCATCTAAACCATATCTTTTCAGAGATGATAAACAAGTAGCGCGACTTCTCGTATGGAAACGATTGAAGAGAGATTACAGGAAAAGAGATTTCTTGGATTATGAAACACATGCGCTACATCTTTCATTCAGGAAACATGATTGCAAGAAGCATTCACAGATGATCCTAGTACAGCAAGAATGCGGCGATTTCTAACGGCGCTTCCGAATAGAAGCATTCTGGATTAGAGCTATCCACTTGTTCTCGCCCTCGACTTCAATTCCACAAGCTTCCGCAGGGTTCTCCAAGACCATCCCAACATGAAGCGTCATCTCAGCGATGCCAGCCTCAGCAACACTAGTGCTGTCAACTGTCACTTCTCCAGTCATTCCCCCACAACAATATCAGGTTTCACCTATTCAGAAGCTGCAGTGCCAGCTTTGTCCCAGACATAGAATTTCCTGTCAGGATGTTTATCGTTCCTTCCTCGATCTGAAGGTTGAAGTTCTTTGACGACTCCAGCTTCGAAGCGAGGTGTGAAATTTGCATTCCGCATATCAACAATTGGCATCAACATTTTCCTTCGAAATAAAGGCCCACAACTTGCCTTGGACATTCTTCATCATGCCTATTCGTTAGGAACGGCCACAGTCTCGCAGACATTCAGTCACTCCACCTTCTTGAGTACCTTTACCCTTCATCCTAGCGCAGACCTCGATTTCGCATAGCCTCGATTATCTCTCTAGCATAGATGCGGAGCTTATCTCCTTCTTCTGCACTCAACTCTCTAGAATGCGCGATTGAATTTCGTATAGGCTCAAGCTCTCTCAACTTTGCCGAGACAATCTCTTTGTCTTTGAATACCAGCTCGAAAACTTGGTTCCAGTTGTCTCTTCGTGTTATGATTTTCACATAATCGGGAAAGTCGACGTAATGAATCGAATGCAGGTTCTTTTGAGTATACCAAGGCCATAATGTTTCGTTATTAGCCTTTCTTTCCTCAGCTGTCCTCTTCACGTCGTCGGGAATGCATTCTTTCCACCAATTCGATGTAGTCGCCTCAAGCTTGGACTGGACGAATCTTCTCAACCCCATCTCCAACTGCATTAGCTCTTCATAGGGCTTTCCTACAGCGGTTTTTCGACCCCGCTCTTGTTCCTTTTTCGGCGGTAACGCCTCCTCTTCTTGTGTCTCGTATCCTTCTCGACGCAAATTCTCAAGGATCTCATCCAACATTTTATGGCTCCCTCCGAAAACCCTGATGAAAAATTTCTTTTCAAATTTGCAAAGCACCGTAAGATTTCGCCCCTCAAGAGCGCTAAGAATTTGACTAATGGAGGGCAACGATTGGTTTGTAGTTATCATTGCATAGCTCTCTGCTTCCCTCATAAGTTGTGTATGCCTCCGTAGTATCCATGGCACCAAAAGAATATGGAGAGGACTTACACCCTCGGCTTCTAATATCCATCCTACTCCTTCATCTGAGGAGCTTTCAGTTAATTCTACCTCCGGAAACCTTTCATTCCTTATTTTAATCAGAATCTCATCCAACTCAGTTTTAAACGACTGAACTAAGTTTGCTTTTTCTGCCTGCAAACTTCTTTGCAAGTCACCATGAATCAAAGGTGAAGTGGCCACAAAGTCTTTGTATCTGCCAACGATGCCACGTGCTGCTACTATGCTTCTAAGGGATACCTCGTTTGAGACCCCAACATTAACTAACTCATCCAATAAACGCATTTGCTCGAATTTTTCCCGCTCCTTCAGCAACTTCACGTATTCTTTGGCATCGGGCAAATCAGAAACATCTTCTCTTATTCGATCATCGATTTTCTCCCAAAGCGGTTCGACGAATTTCGGAGTGCAATATTCAGATTGCGGTGGTGAAGTACCGCTCGAAATCCAAAGTAGTTCATCAAAAATTCCCACATTTACAGGAATTGACATAGCATCTTGGAACGTGGTGACTATGCCAGCAGCATGAAAGCGTGAAATCAAAGAGTCAATGAAGTAGTCTTCCATGAAGTAGGGAAGACGTACTCCTTCCTTTAACTTCATGCAGATGTAAAGAATTTTCTTTTGTTCGAGTGTTAGTTTGCTAATCCTTTCCACGACGATATCTCTTAGTTTTTCACCATTTCTTTTCTCAATAATTTCTTGTATCTTGTTTCTGCACTCGTAGATATCGTACTTCGAGGTGAGTTCAGTGCATTCTGCCCTTAATTTTTGCAGGGGCTCTTCGGAGTTTGCTTGAGGATATCTTCTCTTGAGGTTCTGACGTATGCAAGCGTAATTCTCCTCTACTCCATAGCCAGCACTTGCACTCGTCGGGTTCATAGCCCACTGGTTTAACGCATCTAACATGATATAGTCGTCCTTGTTTTTCTCGACCAGAGAAGCTACAGCTTCTGGTAGTGAGTCAATATGCGTCATTTTAGCACGCATCACTCCTTAATGACAATCTCACCTAACGGTATATCAATCACCTTTTTAATTCGGTTTTGAGGTAGATACCTTGGCAACTAGAGATTATGGAATAGTAAAGACTGACACCGGATACCGAGTCGTTACGTCTATGCAAATTCCACGATGTGAAAAGCTTCTCACCTAAGAGTTCAGAGACTTCTTCTATTAACCTGCTACTTTTTTCCAACCAAAGGCGGTAGTTCTTGTGTGTGTTGTTTCTTCAATTCTGTGTAGAGTTTTTCGCAGGCTACTATATCGTCCATAGCGTGCAGGATGATTTTGTCGTATTGTTTGAGTATAAAAAGTCAGGGATATCGCATTCTCTTACGTTGCATGTTCTTGTGATGTTGAATTTTGCCAGCCAGAAAAACCGCGTAAGCAGGGAGATGTGTTCTCTAAGCTTTTCATCTTTCATACTTGTTCTTTCTTTAGCTCAGAATATGAATATATGTTAAGGTAAGCAAACCGATGGGGAAGGATATGACCTTAATTCAAGTATTCGTTGTGATGAATACGCTCACAGAATCTTTCGAGGTTACTAAATGGTATGACGTGAGCCAGGGCAGTAGAAAACGACTGGAGAATGAACTGTCCGCCATTTCAAAGAAACTGTACTCCAAGATTGTCTTGAAACAGAGAGGCAATTTGCCAGACATGATGATCGGCATAGGCAGTGAGGTTGAGGAGACACATCCAGAAAGAAAGACGTCACAAAGATCGTACATTACGCGTGGTATGAAGGTCGTTGTCTCGATCCTCACAAATTTTCCTACTTCATTCCAGAAAAGACTCTTGCTGAAGGTGACATGACGATAGAAGAAATCAAGAAACTCTGAGAGTGGCTAATAGAGTTATAGGATATACAGAATTAAGGAAGTCACAAGAATTGATGAAAAAAGGTGAGGAGAAGCATCCAAGAAGGCTCAAATGGAGTAGTATGGGGTATAC
>CAYXJU010000164.1:0-3945 GCA_964464765.1 uncultured Candidatus Bathyarchaeia archaeon
AGGGAGATATTTCTCCCCTTGTTGATTTTCTTATTGAATGCTTCCATGAGCAATTATATGCCCTAAAAGGAAGGCATATCAAGAAAGATATCGAACCTGCTGAGGTTCCTGAACCACAAGAGATTCCACAACCAGAAGAAGACCCCATCAGAGATGCATTTATTGAGATTGGATTGCCATTTGTGGATGATCCTTTACACATGGTGATGGCAGAGCAAATTAAAGAAATGAGCAAAATCAAAGAGGCTGAATATGAGTCTTGGAAGCAAACGTTTTCGACAGTCCTTTTTGAAAGTCGGTCTATAGCTGAAGAGTTTAATGGGAAATATCGTACGGATGGGTACCAGATGCAAGTGATGGAATACGATATGCTAAGCTTTGACAAATACTGTGATATTTTACAGGAACAGCGCGTCTCTAGAACGTGGTATTTTGCCGTACAGATCGAGGGCCCTCTTTCTCGCACTAAAGTCCTCTTCTTTTTCGAGCACATACCGAATAACGTGGATTCCAAGCAAAACGTACATAAGATAATTCTTACTTTAGTTCGATTTGACGGCGCGACATATCAGCGGCTTAAATCTGAACCGATCACACTGAGGTCAATAGGGCTTAAAGATGGGCAGCTCTCATTCTTAGGAGCTGGTGGGCAACAGATACAAGACTCGACAACGAGGATTCTAAGGACACTCTTTGCGGAATTAATTAAAGCTTACGTGAGGGTGAAATAGAGTGCGGCACAGATTGAAGGTAGTGGCATATGAATGATGAATTGGTGGTCACTCAGAGCCTCTATTTCTTGAGGCGTATTTGGCCTCACACAGGGCGCAATACTGAAGAGCGTGATCAGGGCTTTGAACGTAAGTTCCGGGAGCATATCTGGGCGAGTCTCCGACCGGAGAAACTCTCGAGTGCCCATTGTATGTCCTTTGCAGCTGGACTGACAACGTTGACAGGTTTGCTGCACGAATTGGACTTGATCGCGCGCTGGGGCAATCAAGAATGGGTGTTCGAACTAAAACATGGTGGTGGTTCAGATGTCGACAAAGAGATGCTCATGGTATTTAACGAGAAAGTCTTGGATTTTTACATGAGGAACTACGGCTTCTTGAGCAGTTTAAGGATAATGCGGTGTTTCCTGACAGCGGCGCCTCGAATTGAAGATCGTCTCCGTGCGTATTGCGCTATTTGGGGAATTGTGCTCATCGACAATGAATTGCTACCCATACCGCTCCTTCCGCAAGCATTTTGTGAGAAGAGAAAGCAGATCAGTGAGGGAATACTTGTGGATGTTGAAGAGGAAGAAGTGAATTCAGCTGAAAATGATGCTTGGAAACTGGTGGAACAATCGTGTAGGCCTCTGGGGGAACTGATAGAACTTTCCGATATGTCAGAGCAATTGACGATTAGGCTGGACCTTATGGGATGCTCGGGGATGGCACTGGTCAACGAACATCGTAGACTTTACGAAAAATACAGGAATTGGCTCTGTCTTGTGAGGAAGGTGTGAACTATGGCACTCAAGTCACTTCCTACATTTCACGATTCGAGATACCTTTACACCGGCCTTCTTGCATTTGCAGACACCGGAAATAAGATGCCAACTAAGGAACTAGAACGTCGTGTTCGGCAAGGCATTAGCGACTATGTGACGGAGCAACAGAGCAAATATCTATTGGCTGAACGAACCCCTTCGTACCAAAAGATCCCTTTTTATGTCATCAGCGAATTGACGACTTATGGTCTTCTGGAAAGGAATAAGAGCAATGGTGATATGTTTTGTTTAACAGACGAGGGGCAACATCTGTTGGATTTGTTGCTTCAACGTCGAGGGTTATTGGTGAGAACTAGGCTTGCGGCGCTGTACCTTCAAACGTTCACAAAACCATTGTACTTCCAAAAGCGTTTGTGGGAATTAGGTGATGATCCAGGTCTCAAGATACCGGAGATTAATTACAGTACGCTGGATCCCTTGAAACGCCATGGCGCATCGCAATTGGACACCGTCGTCAAAGCTTTAGGCGTTGAAATTGCCGATGAGCTAAGTAAGCAGGTCGGGATACGCTTTTCTTTGGATCAGTTCATCGCTGCGATTACTCACGAGCTGCGTTCTCATGATTGGCGAGAAGAGACTAAGCAGAAATCTTTTCAGGCAGTGCGCAGAGCTCTGGATAACTTTATGCTCCCTGTTTTTTTCCCGAACGCTGAGATTAGTCGTCCAAAATTCGATGTATTGCGCGACCGCAATGATACCTTCGGTCTATTGAATCGACGTAGACTCGTGAAGAAGGCTTTAACTTGGGAACACGTTTACCTGACCTCTTGGATAGAGCCGCCAATGCAAAGGCAACAGGACACTAGTCATGATGACTTCCTAACCGCCAATGTCGATTCCGCAACCCTCTACGTCCATGAACCGGAATGGCTGTCGGCGCGTGACAGATTTGGCGAAGCTCTCAAATCCTCATGGATGAAGTGCCGCCTACCAATCGGCTATGCCCGTATAGTTGACCTACGGAATGACGTTTGCTTTGCTCTCAAGATTAGCAACGAAACTTTTGACGGCTTCATGAGACGACTGGCCGAGGGAGGTGAGCCGAAGGTAGTTTTCAGCAGCTCTCCCGAAAGGTACACGACTAAAGCTATGCCCCTGTATCTGGGCCAGGGTAGAACTTACAATTTGGTACGACTGGAGTCTCGAAAACAACTATAAGGAGGGAAACAATGGTACGCGTAATCATACGAGAGGAAACTCCGCCATCTGAGAACCCCTATGCCAAGTTTCAATTGAAAGACAATCCGTTCCCAGTTGATGCCATTCTGACTCCTCAAAGTCCCGACCCACGAAACAATGGGACAATCTTTGCGGCAACTATCCGAAAGGAAGTGATCGAGTCGTTTGAAGGCAGGCTGATTGGTAAAGACTCCTTCAATAATCGTTACCGCCTCGGTTACCTGTGGGCGGAGGGTGGCACGGAATACGGGCGAGGCGTTGGAAAGACAGCGTTACTCAAACATTTTCAAAGAAGGATTAACGTGGATTGGGGTGCAAGCTACTTTGGTCATCGGACACCTGTCTGTGTTCTCTATGTTGCACCGCCGCAAGTGAAAGACAAGCCGTTAGAGTACATTTGTTTGCTCGCCCTCCGTAATCTGCAAGAGATTGGTGTACTTGACTCTATCGTACTAACCTTGCGTTGGCGTGTTATACAGCGAGGTTCGGCTGGAGGTGATGCAGAGATAATGCGGCGCGCGGTTACTGAGGACGGCGGCCAGAATCTCCTGCTCAACGATGATTGGTTAGCGCAAAATGGAGTGGACCTCGATCGTTTGAATGAAGGGGTTGTGGGTGAAATGAGCGCCAAAGGCGTCAACGTTGATCTTGCTCGAGCCGCAGCGCGTCGTGATGTAGTCACCTATCTGAAGGCGTTTCGCAGGGATGGGCAAATCACGATTCCACATCCACCCCGTGATACTTTGCTCATCTCGATGCTGAAAGACCTTTTCTTTAACCAAGGTATCAGGCTTCTTGAGTCTGGTGGGTTTGCAGGGGCTTACCTCTTTGTAGATGACATTGAAAATATTGTGGATCAGCCGACGCGGAAATACAGGGAGATCTTTGCCAAAGAACTTGGATTCATCCAGTTCCGCATGGATTATGATGCTGGCATTAAGCGTTTCTTGACCATAGTACTGACTACTCACGACAATGCTGCGAACAAACTATCTGAAGCCTGGAATCTTGCTGGCCTATCGGCTTCACTCCCGATGTCTATTGATGCACCTAACTCGATTAAGGTAACTGCTCCAACGTTGGAAGAAATGCAAGAGATATTCAAAGCTCATCTTTCTTATTATCGCTTAGAGGATGCCTCGTGTGACCCGCTATTTCGGTAGTGTATAATCGATTGTGTAAATTCATAAGGGCATAGAAAAGGTAGAAAA
>CAYXJU010000165.1:0-3910 GCA_964464765.1 uncultured Candidatus Bathyarchaeia archaeon
GTTGAGTTCCTGTAAGAATCTCCTTTTCTTTAACATCTTAAGGCCTAACCGATAGTAATTGTCTCTAGAACTATCCGATACGAAATGATGTGATATGGTTCTATCAGTCAGTGGATCCTTGGATATCTGGTGCAGGGGAGACAGCATCTTGAAATTGTTTGGATGCTTTGAAATCAAAGCTGCAAAAGCAGTTTGCTCAGTCAGTCCTCGGTGTGGATAACCTGCCTCATGACATTTCTGAACAATCTTATCTATTAAACCCAATTCGTAGAATGCCTTCGGAAAATGCATAAGACCCGAATTAACTCTTGGCCTAATTCTTTTTCCAAGCACTTCTTCCAAATCCTCAGAGGAAAGGGAATAAGCAGATTGATAGTCGCTCATGAAAAAACCAATTCCGTTTCCAAGATATCTCAGGATCTCAGAGGAATCCCTAAAGAACAACAGGTCCGAGTCAATAACCATAATACTCTTTGTCTTGGAGAAACAAAAGAAATCAAAGAGTTTAACCGAATGGTGAGCGTAGTTGTCGAACCGATATTTTGTTCCAAACTTTTGATTCTTGAGGTATTCTTTCATCTCTTCATAAGCTTCTTTGAATCGAATTACACGGCAGTTCTTGAAATGCTTTTCAAAGATCTTCTCCGAGTCGTCTGAGAAGCTACCATCCTCATGAACTACTAACATTGGCTTGATCTTGTTGTAGAAGTAGAAAGACTTGAGACTCCAGAGGGCGTTTAATACTTCTCTCTCGCAGGTGAGTATATGGAGTTCAAACTCACCGTTATCGTCACATATGATTTGCCTCGATTTCAGTATCTTCTTCCTGTAGTAATTCTTGTAGTAATGGAGAACGAGATCGGCGACATTCTTGTGTGCCTTTGCACCCAAGAGAGCGTGCCGCGCGAGATCTTTAGCGCAGATCATGCCCTTCCAGAAAATAGAATCGCAACCGCGATTTTTTTCTATCTTTCTTGCCAGCCTCCAGATTATGTTTCGCGACGGTTGATTCGACGTCAATCACACTTGTCGCTCCTAAACGCATATTTTGGTGCGTCGCAATTTGAATCGTCTAGTTATTAGTTTTGTGCGTGCACCAATGTATATGCGAGCGAAGCGAGCAGGTAAATTGAAGAAAGAAGGGGTTTTAGGGGATTCTTCCCCTAAATGAAAAGGCCTTTATTTTGTTGTGTGTGTACGCACCATGCGATACGTGATGACTACGGGAGGAAAACTGAAGGCTAGACACGTGATTCATGCCGTTGGGCCTAGGTATAGTGAAGGTGCGCACCAAGTGATACAGACTCAAAATTCAACATCGCTCCACTGTTGGCACAGCTTTGGCAAGTTTTGAATAGTACGACTGCTATGGGTGGCGCAGAGGGCGTTTGATGAGAGACTTGTCGGATAGAGTTTCTTCACTGCAAATTTCGCCGATTCGTCGTGTCGCAGCTCTGCTGGATGAAGCTCGACTAAGAACCAACATCATATCTTTTGGCGGAGGTGCACCCAGTGTTCCCCCTGCAAAAGAAGTTCTGGAAGAAATATGTTCATTCCTCAGAAAAGAGCCTTTGAGGTCATCAGCATATACGGGAACGAAGGGTATCCCCGAGCTAAGGCGGAAGATTTCGGAAGATATCAAGAAATTTGGTGACCTAGAATACAATTCGGAGAATGAAATTATCGTTACAGAAGGCAATACCGAAGCGATCTACTCGGTTCTAATGTCCATATTGAACGCTGGCGATGAAGTGATAGTTCTAGACCCTACGTACCTCGGTTATTGCGGAGCTATTGAGTTAGCTGGTGGAAGAGTGAGAACGCTTCCCGTAACGGTGGATGCAGGGTATCAGCCGGACTTGGAGAAACTCAAATGCCTAGTCACTGAGAAGACCAAAGCGTTTCTTCTGCTTTCGCCAGATAATCCCACTGGCAGAGTGATCTCGAAGACATTTGTGGAAGGTCTTGTTGATTTGGCTAATGATCATGATTTCTGGATACTCTCTGATGACACGTACAAGCACATACTGTATGAGGGTGAACATGTTTGGGTCGCTGGCTTTCCAGAAGCTCGCGAAAGAACAATCATGTTATGCAGTTTCTCAAAAGAAGCCTCAGTTCCTGGTCTGAGGTTGGGCTATGCCCTAGGACCATCTCAGATAGTGGACGGAATGGAGAAGATTAAGCAGTACACGAGCTTGGCTCCATCCGCACTATCACAGTACGCGATGGTAAAATTTCTTACGGGAGATGTTAAGACGAGATACCTTAGAGATATGGTAATTCCGACCTACAAGGAGCGCATGGAGTACATGGGCGAATGCATACATGGGTATCTGCCTGAGGCGAGAACAGTTCGCCCTGCTGGTGCATTCTATTATCTCGTGGATATGAGCACCTATATGTCCAAGATGCAGACAAATGATGAGGGCTTCAGTCAAAGGCTTCTCAAGAGAAAGAATGTGGTTGCAATTCCAGGTTCATTCTTTGGGAGTAGCGGAGAGCAACATATCCGAATGACATTCGTCAGCGAGCCAGAAGAAAGAATAGATCGTGGAGTAAAAGCAATCTCAGAATTCGTAGGAGCCGCTTAATCATTCAGGGGCATACCTTTCCACGGCCCCAACTTCAACGTTGATCAAGTTGGCTTCCCAGAAAATAAAAGCGTAATGATGTTCTGCTATTGGACTCTTACCCTGTGGCAAAGTAAGTCAGACCGATCTGATCGTGTGATATTTTGTTAATCCAATTTCCAGCAGCCGCGCCAAGAGATTCGCACACTTCCAGCGGTTGTGGTAGACTTAATATTCCAGTGGAATGTGCGTTTCGCTATGAAACATCTTTCAGTCGGCATATTTCATGATCAGACGATTGGTCGAGAACTAGGTAAGAAAGGAACTGAAAGCGATCTTGTAATGTTCAATAGGAAAATGGACGATTGCATATTCACTTTCATGTATCCCATTGAAAACAAATTGTCTGTAAAGAGTCAGATAGTTGCAAGCATTGACGCTGCGATAGTCACGTTTGATCAAATGACGCGAGAATTGGGTGAAACCATCGTAATGCTGGACTCGCTTAGTATTTCTAACGGAATAGCTGTGACTTCTACCTATACCACACCTGAACGCATATCAGCCATAAGCAAAGGTACGTCCCTCGAATCTTTCATTGTTGAGAAAAGAGATGTCGTGAAGATACTGGAATTTCTCAAGACTCTTAATCCTAAA
Organism: uncultured Candidatus Bathyarchaeia archaeon; assembly: GCA_964464765.1. Lineage (GTDB taxonomy): Archaea > Thermoproteota > Bathyarchaeia > 40CM-2-53-6 > CAVXDP01 > CAVXDP01. Next base: position 3,231 of record CAYXJU010000165.1, read on the forward strand.
CGGGACGCAGTTTCTCCAACCGTGGTCGTGGTAGACCACTCGTTCAGTGTTAGGGGAGTAGGTGAAGTTGTACTTGGATTCGTGAAGAAAGGTACTGTAAGAAAACATGACAAGCTCTCATTGCTACCCGCCAACAAGGAAGTAGTGGTACGCTCTATACAAATGCAAGATGACGAGTATGAGGAAGCTGAGGCGGGATCTAGAGTCGGTTTGGCAATAAAAGGCGCGGCCCATGAAGAGATGAAAAGAGGTTCCATGTTATGTGCTCCTGGCAGCGCCAGGGCGGATACGACGATAAAACTTTCCTTCAAGAAAAGCCCATTCTATTCTGACACTGTCAGAGAAGGCAATTTCCATGCCACTGTGGGCATGCAGACAGCCCCTGTCACGATTAGCGAAACAGGCAAAAGTTCAATCGTTATCAACTCTGAAAAATCGATAGCTTACACTCCAGAAGCAACCTTTCTCCTACTGGATCTCAATGCCACGAAAACACGCGTAATGGGTAAAGGTCGCGCACAACAAAGTCAGTAGAGCAGACAAGACCCTTCACAGATATTCGCTCAATATCTCCCGCAAAATCTTATCTATCCATTTCCGTGCATTCAATATTGAAGGTTCTTCTAGGCCGAGAGATTTGCAGAATCATAAGAACTTCAGGCCAGAGATTCAAGCCCCGG
>CAYXJU010000166.1:0-2849 GCA_964464765.1 uncultured Candidatus Bathyarchaeia archaeon
TATTAAGTCCACATTAGTTTATCTATACTCAAATGTCAATTGATCACGCCCAAAGGTCAACCATTTCTGCACCTAAACGTGTATCCACATTCCTATTTACCTTCTCCTTAAAAGGACTATCATCGCATGCACTCGAACGAGAAGAAGGGGAAGACCGTTGTCATCCAGGGCTTCGGAAATGTGGGCAGTTGGACTGCCCTCTTCCTGCACCAGATGGGGGCGCGTATCGTCGCTGTTTCCGACATCAAAGGCGCAATCTATGATGAGAAAGGCAACATGGTCGAAGTTCAGGGAGTAGGACGAGACATCACAGAACGTAGAAAACTTGAAGAACAGCTGAAGAACGCGCAGCGAATGGCAGCGATTGGCGAGACGGCTGCGATGGTTGGACACGACCTTAGAAACCCGTTACAGGCGATAGTCTACAGGTTGTATTTGGCTGAGAAAGCTACAGAAGCTCTCTCATCTCCATATTCTGAAGTTGCGAAGAAACTGGGTTTGGAGGAGATGTTCAAGGAGCTTGGTGAACACGTCAAATACATGGATAAGATTGTGTCAGATCTCCAAGATTACGCGAGACCGTTACAACCTACACCTGCAAGAACCAGTATTCACAGGCTTCTCGACGACACGTTCTTGACGATAGTCGTTCCCGCGAATGTTAAGGTTTCCAGAAGGATACAGGAAGATTTTCCCGCATTCTTGGTAGATGCCGGCCTGATGAGACGAGTATTCGCAAACCTGATTACAAATGCTATTCAAGCTATGCCCGATGGAGGAGAACTTATCATTACCGCTTCAAGATCTGAAGATGTCGTCTTTATCAGCATTCAAGATACAGGCGTTGGCATATCTGAGGAGAATTCTGAGAAGATTTGGTCTCCGCTATTCACTACCAAGGCCAAAGGAACTGGACTTGGATTACCGACATCTAGGAGATTGATTGAAGCACACAATGGCACCATTACTGTCGAAAGCAAGGTTGGCAGTGGTTCCAAATTCACGATCAAGCTACCACTGAAAAGAGAGGTGAACTAGATTGGAGAAGAAAAAAATTCTAGTCGTTGACGACGACAAATCACTGCTGAAGAGTCTGTCTGAGATTCTGCACAGAGAAGGTTACGATGTGGATACCGCGGAGACTGGACAGGACGCTATGGCAAAATCCAAGACACAGTTCTACAATCTTGCCCTAATTGACATCAGACTTCCAGACATGGAAGGCACAGAACTTCTACAGCTGAAGGATGATCACATTCCTCGAACCATAAAGATAATGATTACTGGATATCCATCAACCGAAAATGCGGTCAAATCCCTGAACTCGAGAGCCGATGCCTACCTTGTGAAACCTGTAAACACGCAAGAACTTCTAAAAGTTGTAGAAGAGAAACTGATTGAACAAAGCGAGAGTGACAAAGTAACAGAGGAAAAAGTTGCGCAGTGGATAGAAACCCGCGCGCGAAAACTGGAAATTTAAAGCATCACAAGCCCTCTTAGCATATACATTCCTTTCACATGATCTTCAATATCCACGTATTGGTCAGTTCACATTCTCTTCACGATATGGGTATCTGCTTCCAAGAAGTCCTCACAGTATTCTTGACTTGTCTTGGACCTGTTTTTGTGAGATATGTTAGGTGAATTACAAATTCTTTAAGAAACGATGTGATGATCAATAGTGAGCAAACAGTCGATAGACTCAAGAACCGGTTGCTATGAAATCGATCGTGCGGAGAATTGAAACGTGACTCAAAGAAAGAAACAAGATGAATTTAGGTTTCTTGTGAAGTTGGCTCTGGAATTAGGTGCTCTGGAAGCGAAAGCGATACCCGTGAGCAAGATAGTTGTCGAAGACAGGGTTCTTAGGTGCACGGTGGGATGCGACACTTACAAGAAGAAACTGATGTGTCCCCCTTTTGCTCCAACTGTTGACCAATTCAGAAAGATGCTAAAAGACTACAGGCACGCTCTCCTCTCAAAGTTTCCAGCAGAAGCCCAAACGGAAGAGAAGGTTGGAAGAAGTCTTCTAAGGCACAGATATGATTCAACCACATCTGTTGAGATAAAAGAGAAGGCATCAAGATTCTGGTCTGACTGGAGTAAGGATAAAAGAAGAGTTCACTTGGCACTTCTTGAGCTTGAGAAAGCCGCTTTCAACAATGGGTACGTGTTTGCGGTCGGATTCTCAACTGGATCATGTGTGTTATGTGAGAAATGTAATGTGGAAGCTGGAGTCTGTGTTCACCCAACGATGGCTCGTTATCCAGAACATGCTGTTGGAATAAATGTGAAGAAGACTACGGAGAAGGCTGGGATGTCAATAACCTTCCCATTTTCTGGGAAACCCCAGGCAATTTCTCTGATGCTGATCGACTAAACGATGTGAATCCTTGCTTGCCTTTCTAGTTCTGGCGTCTGACGTTTTTTCCAAATCTTGATTCTGAGCGGTCTATTTCTGAATTACGGGTCTCGATATATCGAAGATTTTCATAATGCCTTTAAGTTAGTGTAGGTACATTAATGTTCCAGATGACGAACAATGAAGTTTGAGAAAGCTGCAAAGATAGCAGGTTTGGCAGTGGCCGTAGCCCTAGTCTCTCTAGTTGCGTACGCGCTGAAGTCCAAACCTACGAAAGTGGAAGACTTGGAAAGCCAACCTTAACCAAGTCTTTCTCCCTTTTTTCTTGCTTGGATATGTTGTTTCAATCACGTCTACTGCGCTCGTTCCCAGTCAAGGAATAGTTCCGATACAACATGGTGTATCAGGCCGTAAAGGAGTCATAGCATAGAGAAACGGGGAAATCCGTGGGAGCAGAACACATCGCACCGGATCCGTGATGCAGCAT
>CAYXJU010000166.1:2859-3910 GCA_964464765.1 uncultured Candidatus Bathyarchaeia archaeon
GTCAAGGAATAGTTCCGGTATGACCTAGTGGATCAGGCCGTAATGGGGCCATAATGTACAGAAACGCGGAAACCCGTGGAGGTGTGGAGCAGAACACATCGCATCGGATCCGTGATGCAGCATTCCAATCACTCAGAAAATTGTATGAGTCCTATGCTTGGACTGTAGGCCGGCAGATCAAGAACTGCCTACTCGCCTAGGCTCTGCAGCATGGAGTTCTGATACGTGTGTGACGGGGGTCGTTTAGCATCCGAGTAGTAGTTCGTCAATAGTGTGGAACTTGGCTTTCTGCAACGGAACGTGCCCAAACCTCTCGATCATTTTACATCTCAGGAAACTTCTCAGGTCCGACATTACATAACCACATGTGGAACATTAATGTACCGCAAGTATAAAAAGATTATCTAGAAATTCGACATATCGCGAAGTTTCACATGCAACCTTCAACAATGCACTGGTATGAGCTTAGGATTGAACCTTTGGATCGTAGTCTGTCTTACACTTTGGTCGCTTCCATGACTGCAGTCACCGGCATGCCTATTTTTGTCACAGCTTTGTTAACTGCCTCTTTGTCAGGACCCACAAATTCAGCAATTACCTTCTTGTCCGGTGTGCAACAATATGCGGTCTTGAAGGTAACGTCTTTTATTCCTTCATCTGTCAGCATCCTTGGAACAGCCAGAACCCATCCAGATGCATTGGGTAACTTGTCGCGCGGGATATCGCTATGGACGATGAAAGTCTTCATGTCGTTCACCTCACCTCTACAACCAATGGATGGGAACTGGTCATATTAGCGTTGGTAAGTCACAAGGGTTGATGACCATTCATGAGGTCATGTACATGACAGATCAACCGAGAACGATTAGGGCAGACACTCGAACAAATCCCCTGTTCGGTTTGTATTAATGGTCTTGAAGGGGATTATGTTTTGGATCAGTCTAGAATGGACCGTTGCTAGAACGGGCGCATGACACGAATCGTCTTATGTCAGCGTTCTTTAAAGAGGACATTAGATTCCGATAATTCTGGCAAACGACATAGCGTCATT
>CAYXJU010000167.1:0-3863 GCA_964464765.1 uncultured Candidatus Bathyarchaeia archaeon
ACCATATGGTAGCCCGGGGGATATCTCAAGTGCGAAATTCATTCACGGTGGCGCGCCAAGCCAGTGGCCGATTAGGAACCCTGCGAAGCCGGCTGCTAAACCAATTGCCACCATTTGCAGGGCATTTTTCCAGAGTGAGCCCATGGTAGCTTTGGCCCCGAACCACCCGATCAGGAACAAGGCCGTCCCACTGAATATGATGGAGCCGACAGTTCCAGCGATGACATTTCCTCCAACGAACAGGAATGGTATGATAGGAATAGTGGATCCGACTAGTGTCGATGCTAGGACGGTAAGGAAGCTTTTTCGAGGTTCATTCTCTCCAACAGGGGCAAGTTCGAGCTCGTATGACATCATGAGTTCCAGCATCGCTTTTGGGTTGGCTGCAATCAGACGTATCATCTCCTCAAGTTCTTCTCCTTTGTAACCCCATCCTTTCAGGATTTGCAGCACCTCAAGACGCTCCTGATCCGGTACATCGCGCATTTCCCTTTTTTCCCGTTCCACCTCTCTCAAGTACAACCGGCGCCTTGAGGCAGTCGATGTGTACGCGACCGCACCCATGGACACCGATTCGGCTCCTAACGCAGCCAATGTCGCGACAAAAATCAAATGGAGATTCTGAGTAGCCGCAGACATTCCCAGAATAATACCTAGAACATTCACAAGACCGTCTTGGCTTCCTAAGATGAAATCGGAAAGAAATGTACGTCGTGCATGTTGCTCACTTTCAACTTTCTCTTCACGGTAATCATTTTCGGATTTCAAAATCCATAATCACTCATGAACAGAGATTTTTGCCTAATCGCGTTACTATGTTAACCGATTACATTAGTCTGATCTACTCGAATAGTAATTTGATATCGGCGCATTTAGTGATTAAAGTTTACAGGTCAGGTTTTTGCCGTAGTCGTACCCAATGTGTTGTTCCTGGTAGTGTCGGATACTATGGCGCTATTGACTGGCGGCACAAATTCCAGTCTAGACTATGGTAGCCTGGGGGTTATCCACGCATATGCACGAATTCATGCCAAATCCATCTTTTGAAAAGTATAGAAGCAGATTCCAGCTCACATCGTAACCGATTTGTATTTGTGTTTCAGACATTTCTCCACGATCTTCGGGGATGGCTGGTACACATCGTAAGATAGAGCCAATCGTGTAAGAGTTCTCGGAGACTCAGTTCTATAGAAATCGCAGCCTACACATTCACTTGGGAAATCTCTACAGCAGCCTTCACGCTTCTTGCTATTATTGTATTCTTTGGGAGGTTCCCTGTTCCTCAGGCCGATTAGGCGTAACAGGGAAGAGGGCACCCTAACCAAGGTGCTTCCAGCTGACCCGATCGTTAATTTACTGTAATCACAGACCGTTAGATAAACTAGACTGCGGCATCGGACTGATTCAGAAGTATCTTATCGGATTTTGGGGTAAGATCAGTTGCAGAAAATGGTAAGTCATGACTCAGCTCGAAACCGTAGCCAAAACACTATGCACCTTTCCTGATTCACGAAAAAAGTTGACAAAGACTGAGAGAGCAGTGAAGTGGGCAAAGTATCTAGATTGGGAAAGACAAAGGGGCATATGATAAAGTTCGTTACTAGAATGCTTGTCGTGGTCGCCGTTGCCGTATCTGGGAGGTGGAGCATACAACACGAGCGGAAACATGGGCAGCATGTGGGGATACTAGGACAGGTAAGACTATTATCTCACAACTGCACAAAAGAGCCGACACATCGCAAGCCGACTCTGGTGGACTTACCTATAATGGAATAATTGGAGAATGATTATCACACGAATAGTTCTATATTTTGATTGTATTCTGACATGGTCAAGCTAATCTTCGGGAGACCTCTAGAATGATTGACAGGGAAACGGATCTGGCAGGGCCTGGAATCGGAAGCTATCAGGAACTTCAGAAGATCCTCCCAGACGATTATGGTTCTTTGCTGACTCCGAAGGAGACGCAGAAAGCGATTCTTGCCGTCAAGGGCTACGTCGAGGAGAATCTGTGCAAGGAACTCAATCTGATGATGGTGCAGGTTCCCTTGATCGTCGATGTTGACAGTGGCCTTAATGACCTTCTGGACAGAGATGGTTCGAGAACACCAGTTCAATTCCACATCTTGAATGACGGTGTAAACTGTTTAGATGCACAGGTCGTCCAGGCTGCAACCAAGTGGAAACGATTCGCATTGAAGCAATTCGAGATGACTGTTGGTGAAGGCTTATGTACGGACATGCGTGCCGTGCGTAAAGACTATTTTCTCGATCATGATCACAGCGTCTACGTTGACCAGTGGGACTGGGAAAAAGTCATCACATCAGAACAACGGAATTTGAGTTACCTGAAGGAAACCGTGAAAAAGATCTGGAAAGTGATCAAAGGCGCCGAAACATATGTTCAGCAGCTTTTCCCACAACTCAGAATCGATAACTATCCCAACCTGCCTAATGAGCTTGAGTTCATTCATGCGGAAGACTTGTTAGATAGGTATCCCAATCTCCCACGAAAGAAGCGTGAGACCGCAATTCTTCAGGAGTATCCTGCGGTTTTCATAGCTGGAATTGGATGGCCGCTGAAGAATGGCGATCCACATGAAATGAGAGCAGCTGACTATGACGATTGGGTGACAGAGACAAGATCAAGTGGTGGCAGGACAATGCACGGTCTGAACGGCGATATCCTCGTATGGAACCCAGTTACGAAACGTCGTCATGAGCTTACCTCAATGGGAATACGCGTCAACGCTGAAACCCTAAGAAAGCAATTGGAGATCGCTGGACAGTTGGATCTGCTCAAACTGCCATACCATCGTTCGATAGCGGACGCCAGACTCCCTCTAAGCATTGGCGGCGGAATCGGACAGTCGCGAACGTATATGCTCCTGCTTAGAAAAGCACACATTGGAGAGGTAAGTGTCACTGTGTGGCCCAAGATACTCAAAGACATGTGTGAAAAAAAGAACATCCATATCTTGGATTGAAAGCTGAATGCTTACTAGCTGTGTAATTCCTCGAAAGGGACCGTCAACATTTGCGGTTCGAGATCTGAACTGTCGTGGGTCAACATGCCTCCGCGCCTGCTGCCGACTGAACCGGAAAAGTAGGGTTGGATTCCAAATAGGAAAGCATGGTAGCCCGGGGGAGATCCATTCATATGCACGAATTCATACCGCCCCATTTTTTCACAAGAGATCTATTGGAGATTCGGGTGCGCGGTCCCCACTCCCCGCGCCATTTTACTGAGATAGGTTTATGCCTCTCCTGCTTCGAACGAAGAGATTAACTTGTTACTTCTCCGTCAAGCTTCCATCAGATTTTCTTCATTACTTAGCTTAGCCGCTACAAAGGTTGTTATTGTACAACCCGGCTTGGCTGGCCTGCTTGGTGGTCCTTTTCATACAACTTGGCTGCCTCGATTTCCTCCTTCATCTTTTCCCAGTGCTTCTTCCAATACCCTCGCGGGTAATCAACACTTATGTAAAGCAGCACCAGAACGGAAGGCCAGCCAAATAGTGCGTTTATGATATTGCCTAGTTCCATGTTCAGTATCATTAAGTAGCTGATTATCACTCCCTGAATGATGTAGAACATTCCCCAGATAATATTGACATCAAACCAAGCCTTGTAGAAATATTTGCTCTTGCCGAATATTGCTTCGGTCCGTTCAATGGTCTTCTTGTCTACGAGTGCCATGACAAATGGGCGCGGCCTCAACATCGAGCCGACAAATACGAGACCTATGATCGCAGCGTCAAGCGAGGGTATGAGTGTGAACGCCGGATGCATGTGGGCCAGATAACGTCCGGCAACAATGGTCAGAGTAACAATCAAGGTGATAGCTGGGAAGACACTAAAAG
>CAYXJU010000168.1:0-3849 GCA_964464765.1 uncultured Candidatus Bathyarchaeia archaeon
ACAAGGATGAGCTGAGGCGTGGTTTTCAAACGATTCACAAGATATACTCAGAGGAGCATGATTCACGGTTTGGAAACGGTTTGGCAGTCTTTGCAGGAAATATGTTGTCTGCCATTGGTCAAAAAGCCTTCTGCATTTCAGGTTTCGAACCGGAAAAGATTGTGAGAATACTAAACACAGCCAATGACGGATATCAAGCAGTGAATGAAAGTCAGATTCTTGACCTTCTATTTGAATACAAGATTCCTGACGTGCGCGAATGGTATGCGATGGCGTCGAAGAGAGCTGCATCACTTTTCAGAGTGGCACTGTCTGCAGGAGCAATTCTGGGCAATGCATCAGAAGGAGATATTGCATTACTTAACGAAGCTGGTGGCCATATTGGCTACTCATTCGACATTCAGGACGATATCATCGATCTATTCGCTTCGGAAGAACAGTACGGTCGCAAACCCGGCGGAGATATTTTGAAACAAAAGAAGCCTCTGCATATAGTATACATGTACAACATGGCAAATCAAAAACAGTTGGAAACATTCGAGACTCTTCTAAATGAAAAGACCTTGGAAAACTTGACTATGGCAAGGAAAATAGTGTCAGATTGCGGAGCACTCGAAGCTGCAAAGGATCGATCTAGGGAACATGCTGAAAACGCGAAAAGACTCCTTGCACAGACAAGAATGAATAGTGAGACAAAGAATTTTTTCACCTCATTCATTGGTTATGTTGAGCGCAGTCTAGATTGGTACAAATGACTAACGAAATGATGAGAAATAACCTTCAGACAAAGAAGACTGTTGCAGTCCACGCACAACTTCGCCTGTACAATATCCTGATTTGGACATTATATGCACTTGATGTGCCTATGTACAAAACTCTGCAGAGATTCACATAATAGGTGAGAGGTTAGGCTTTTGTCTTTGATTGAAAAGCGATATAATAGATGGCAGGAAGAACAAGCCTAGATTAGAAAAGGATGATGAAGACCCATGCACTACATTCTTTTCTATGAGGTTGTCGATGGATTTATCGATAAGCGAGTGCAGTATCGGAGTCTTCATTTGGATCACGTCAGCAAGGCCCACAAGCAGGGAGAACTCGTGTTAGGTGGCGCTCTCGCGGAACCCGTTGATGGAGCAGTTCTCGTGTTCAATGGAACGTCTCGTAGGATTGTGGAGGACTTTGCTGAAACTGACCCCTACGTTATCCATGGCTTGGTTACACAATGGCACATACGGAAATGGATGACCGTCGTAGGTGAAGGATCGACACCTCCATGACGACATCACTCTTTGAGTTCAAATTTCAGGAGCTACTCCAAGAGATTCGTATGCAATTCATCTTTGTCTACTGTCGCTGAGAACGAGTAGCTGACCGACCGCGTCTCTCCCATTATCGACTTTTCTCGCAAGGCTATAATGGCGAGCTTCTATCCTGTCTTGGATTTGGAAATGATGATGTTGAAGAAGAGGATACTTGGCGTGACTGGGCGTCATGGCGCCGGAAAGTCAATGTTCTGTGAGGCTGTTCAGGCAAAATCATTCGATGTGTTTTCCTGCGGAGAGGTTGTGAGGGAAGAAACGATGAATAGGGGACTGTTAGTCACGGCACCCAATATGGCAGCCGTATCTCTCGACATAAGGAAAGAGGAAGGATCAGATGGTGTCTTGAAAAGACTTCTGTCAAAGATCAGGAACTCGAAATGTTGAAGCGTGTCGAAGTGAACGGATACCTTCAGGTCTCAGATGATTTGGCAATTTCCATGACGCGAAGACTGGCTAAAGAAGAGGGAATGTTTGCCGGTTTTTCCTCCGTAGCCAATCTGGCAGCCGTGCTTCAGTTACTTGAAGGTTCTCATCGCGGCCAGTCGATTGTGATTATCATATGCGCCTCGGGATTGAAGTATTTGAGTACAGACTTGTGGAAATAGTTACCTACGGATCATTTCGATATACACGCTTGAACTGATCTAATGGTCTGAATCTGAGAGGCCGCAGCAAGAGAAACACAATTCAACATCACTTCACTGTTGAGATAGCTTTGGCAAATCTTGAATAGTACAAACACTATTGGTGGGCGCAAAGGACGTTTGATGAGAGACTTGTCAGAGAGAATATCTTCACTACAAATTTCGCCAATTCGTCGTGTCGCAGCTCTGCTAGATGAGGTTCGACTGAGAACCAACATAATATCTTTTGGCGGAGGCGCACCCAGTGTTCCTCCTGCAAAAGAAATTCTGGAAGAAATGTGTTCATTCCTTATGAAAGACCCGTTGAGATCATCAGCATACACGGGAACGAAGGGTATCCCAGAGCTAAGGAAGAAAATTTCAGAGGATACCAAGAAATTTGGTGACTTGGAATACAGTTCAGAGAATGAAATTATCGTTACAGAAGGCAATACAGAAGCAATCTACGCTCTTCTGATGTCTATATTGAACGTTGGCGATGAAGTGATTATTCTAGACCCTACATACCTCGGTTATTGTGGAGCTATTGAGTTAGCTGGTGGAAGAGTGAGAACGCTTCCCATAACAGTGGATGCTGGGTATCAGCCAGACTTGGAGAGACTCAAATGCCTGATTACTGAGAAGACCAAAGCGTTCCTTTTGCTTTCACCAGATAATCCCACTGGTAGAGTGATCTCGAAGACATTTGTAAAGGGTCTTGTTGATTTGGCAAATGATTATGACTTCTGGATACTCTCTGATGACACATACAAGCACATTCTGTATGAGGGTGAACATGTTTGGGTCGCTGGTTTTCCAGAAGCTCGCGAAAGAACAATCATGTTATGCAGTTTCTCAAAAGAAGCATCAGTTCCCGGTCTGAGGTTGGGTTATGCCTTAGGGCCATCCCAGATAGTGGATGGGATGGAGAAGATCAAGCAGTATACGAGCTTGGCTCCATCCGCTTTATCTCAGTATGCTATGGTCAAATTTCTTACGGGGGATGTGAAGACGAGATACCTGAGAGATGTGGTTATTCCCATTTACAAAGAACGCATGGAGTACATGCGCGAATGTATAAGTAGATATTTGCCTGAGGCGAGAACCATTCGCCCTGCTGGCGCATTCTATTATCTCGTGGATATGAGCACCTATATGTCCAAGATGCAAACAAATGATGAGGTTTTCAGTCAAAATCTACTACAGAGAAAGAGTGTGGTTGCAATTCCAGGTTCATTCTTTGGGAGTAGCGGAGAGCAACACATCAGAATGACATTCGTTAGCGAGTCAGAAGAAAGAATAGATCACGGAGTAAAAGCGATCTCAGAATTCGTGGGCGCCAGTTAATCATCGAACTTCCTAACAGTCAATTCTGAATGGCCGCACCAAATACTTGAGACCCTTCCATTGCAGCTTGAGTTTACATGTGGTACACGTGAATTACTGGAGATCAATGCTAAGAAACAGTCTTTGCACCAAATGGACAGGAAGCGTCAGGGCCTAGCCAGTCTCCACTAGTGATATATGCCGTGTATCTACAACCGCCACACAGACCTTTGTATGCGCATTTTTTACAAGAACCTTTCAATTCTCGTCGGTTTCTAACATAGTTCAGTAATTCGCTCTTGATCCAAATCTCCTCTAGGTCCTGTTCAAGGAGATTGCCTAGATTTATTCGAGCTGGGACGCATGGAAGTAGATCTCCAGAAGCAGTGAGTCCCGCGTAGGTTAAGCCAACCGAGCATCCGCCAAATCCCGTCGCAAGTTTCTTCACAATTTTGGAAATCTCAAGTTCAAACTTCTCTTGAAACATCTTCTCGTATCCCGAAAGAGCTTCGCTGACGGTGAAAACACTACCATTCGAACGTTCGTAACCGAGGCGAGAATAGTAGGTCATACCC
>CAYXJU010000169.1:0-3734 GCA_964464765.1 uncultured Candidatus Bathyarchaeia archaeon
ATTCTACCCCTCGCGGACTCCGTGCACCATATGGAATCAGCGTTCGGATACTCAGTTCCAGAAGATACCTGTGGGAGGTATACTATGTCCCAAGGTTCTGATCCCAAGGACGGAACTCTTAACTCGGTATGCTGGCTTCCACTAATGTACCCGATGCTACTTCTAAGTTGCTCAGTAAACCAGGGGGTTCCTCCAGCGTCCACAGTAATTCCGCGAGGTCTAGGATCGCCGAACAACGGGAACTCTGTGATAAGAGCGGCTTTTGCCGGGAGCACGATCGACCCCACAAGAACCAGGCATACAACGATGAGCAGTAACCTTCGAATCAACGTTCCCACTCGAACATTCTTCATCAACTTGCCTGCAAAGAGAGATGAACCAATCAACACATTCAAAACCAGCAAATAGTGCATAGGTTGAAGGTGAACTAGAGATAGTAGGAAACCACCAATGCCAGCTATGGCGAGCAGCCAAGACGCTTTGGCGTCCAGTCTAACTGGTAAGCCATTAACAAATCTACTCATACCCTACACCGGAATTCTCTCAAATTAAACATTGACATGTGCTATATTATATAACGTTAGTGATGGTTCTGATGAATCGGCGGCTAGTCGTCAACTCATCTCGCTTCCATCGACTCTGCGGATTCCCATGCACGGGGCATGGATGCCGTTACCATCGCTTCAACTGGAAGCGCGACTGGCCTGAACCTCAGGCCTCTCGCTAGAATGTTTCTAGCCGCGTTTACATCGCGATCTATTATGCCGTGCATTGGACACCTCAGGGTTCGGTTCTCTTCGGGCTTCATGTTTAACCCACATATCGAACACTTTCTTGAGGTATTTCTTGCAGGCACATATACGACTGGAACTCCTTCCCATTCAGCCTTGTATTCAACTTGACGTTGAAGTTGTCGATAACTCCAAGAATTGATGCGGCTACGATAGAATCGGCCTTGGCCGTTGCCTTTACGATAGAGTCTCCGCAGTCCTGTGAGTTTCTCCATTGCAATTCCAAATTGTTTGGCCTTAGCTTCTTCGACAATATTTTTGGAAACGTTGTGAAGGATGTTTGATACTTTGTTACGTTGTTTCTGCCCGTACTTGCGAAAGATTTTTCGTCTGATTCGAACATCGTTACGGATCAAATGTGATCTGACCCGTTGACATTTCGATTTGATTCGTGCCGCCTCCTCTAGGTTGTACCGTTGTATCTTGCCTTTCGAGTCTACCAAAGTGAGGTTGTAGAGGTTGCTGTCTAAGCCTACGAGCCCCATAGGCTCCTTGAACGTGATCTCTTTCGAGAATGTTATTCCAACTATGCTCATAGTTAGGCTGATTGATTGAATTGTATGATTTGGCTTCCTCAACACGTCTAAAGTATGTTTGTCCAATGCGATGGAGATGGGTCTACGTGGCTTGAATGGAAGTTCAAGTTTTCCATTGTTAATTTTCAAGCCATAACACGTGACAAGTTGTGGTCGCCGCACATATGGTTCTGCTACGGCGCGTCTCTTTCGCTTCGCCTTCCTATAGCTCCTTAAGATGCCTACGGCTCTGCTGATCGCACAGAGTTTATAGTAACTCATCACATCGTAACCAGATAATTTGCCATATGACTTTAACGATAACGTTTTCAGACTAGTAATCTTCTCATCGAGTCCGATTCTGACACAGTCATTGATCATGCAGCGAAACTGCTCAAGTACTTCTAGTAAATTGTCACCTGGCGCGTATCTCTGCTGAACTGTCTTAAACACTCTCAAACTCGTCAAAGAAATTTGCCTGATTTGAACTTAAAAGCTGGAGAGGTGAGTAAACGTACCATAATCTGCAATCATAATCTGCAAACCCAGAGAATTGTGGTTTCAACGAATGCTCAACCCACTAAGAATAGTTAGGCTAGCTAGCTCTTCATGTCAATAATGTTGAATAGAAATCTCTGATTCTTTGTAGTTTCCTATTTCTGACCGCTCTCATCACTTTCTTGAGTAGATACTTTTTCTACTATTTTCCCACCTATAGGTTCATGTGATTTCTGAATTTCAGCGACTATTTCCTTTATCGACTTTTTCTTCACGGATTCGCTCGGGCTTACACTTTCTTTTTGAACCTCCTGTTTCCCTTCAAGTGATCAAGAAAGTGCCAAAATCAACCAAGAGAAGAAGCATTAGACCATATCTAGGCCTAATTCTCAAATTAACCAAGTTTCTCCCAGTAACCACCAACATGAAACCTACTAAACAATTGATGATTCCCTAGATAGAACAGCTCTGAGACTAACCTACATGTCAGTTTGGGCGATGCCTGTTTTGTCTCTTTTGTTTGAGAGATCCTTTTCGTGGTCTTGGCAGAGTCCATACGGCTTCTCATCCATCATTCAGTATCATTTCTCAGCAATCGTACCTCGCAAACCTGCAATTCCTTGATCGCGCTGCCCATACCTCCGTGACCAATAATCATCACATCCCCTACATAGGGCCTGCATTACTCATTGCATTGCTGGCGATCTTGACGCTATTTTGCCTACCATATTGCTGACAATCGAGACTACAAGCTACAGGTAGCATACAGGCACGAAAAGGACGTTTGTTTTGTCAACGGTTGCTTGGGCCCAGAAGTCTTTCGTAGCAACCACGGCTGCCTTCGGCCTGTAAGAACTGATAAAGCTTCTAAGACTTCTCGAAACCTTGGGCTCAGTGAAGTGTTGATACTTCACCTCTACAGGCATCGTCTGGCTGAGAACAAAGTCAACCTCTGCCTTCGCTGTTGTCCGCCAATAGTTCACCGCACCGTAGTTTCTTAAGCTCAAGAACGCGAAATTCTCAACCAATGCCCCGGCATCCGTTCTCTTGTCCAATGGATTGAAGTTGTCAGCAATGTAATTCCTCAGACCGAGATCAAGAAAATAGGGCTTTGGCTGTTTTTTCAGTTCCGTAACAGGATTCTTGTAGAAGGGCCTAAGCAGGTTGATGATGTACGTTTCTGAAAGTATGGAGATTATGTGCTTGAGCTCTTTGTAATAGACTTGGCATGCTGAGCAGAGTTCGTTGTAGTTTATTAAATTGCCTGCGAGCAGAGCCAACGATCGGACTACATGTCTGTACTTCAATGCATCAGTTATTTTGAGGAATGAGACAACATCCTTGGAAATGTACGTGTCATATATGCCCTTCAGTATCATCTTCTTCGTTTCAGCATCCTCTGCCTTGATTACAGCCGGATATCCACCAAACATCACGTATTCGCCGAACAACGGCTCTAGCTCTCTGATGAATATGTCATTCCCGATTCGAACTTCTTTGCCGAGCAAGAATTCTCTGATCGATCTGTTCTTGTCCTCGTAGATTCTTGCGAGCCTAGGATTTTTCGCAGTCAAGAATTCATGGAAGCTGAAAGGAAAAAGTTCGAAGAAGAATACTCGGCCAACAAGAAACTTGGCCATAGCGCCGCTCAGCTCCAGCGATGAACTGCCTGTGACGATGAACTTGACATCCTCAAAAGTGTCGTAGAGCAGTTTCAGTTTCTTGCCTGCATCCTTCACGTAGTGATACTCATCCATCAGAAAACAGTATCTTCCTTTTCTCAACAGAAAGCTTCTGACATATTCTCTTGGGTTCGTCTCAAAAGCTTCGAGCACATCCGGATCTTCGAAGTTGAGGAAGACCGTGTTTATGTCCTTCTTTGCCAAGCGCTGTTCCAATATTCTCAATAGCGTTGTCTTGCCACTCTGTC
>CAYXJU010000170.1:0-3726 GCA_964464765.1 uncultured Candidatus Bathyarchaeia archaeon
GCTAATGCTAGTCTTGCTCGATCTGACGGATTTCCTCGGGTTAATTGGCCTTTCAACAATGAGTAACACACGCATGACACGAGACCAATCCACGCAGATGTGGCATCTGGCAAAGAGACGATTCTCATACACTGCACTTCTATCCATGCTCTCATGCGTGGTTTCTTTGACCGTCATAGCTCTCTCCATCCCTGCCGAATTCTCCATCAACCCTGTACTCGGAATCGGATTGCTTGCTTCGATAACATTGCTACTGGTTGCATGGCTGGCTCTGGCTAGATGAGCTCTGGTTAGAGATGAACTTGATAATGAGTGGACCGGCAACATGAGTCAACCGAAATTAGATCTGGAGGGCTTTCGCGGTGCATCTTCTGCGATCCCTGTCAATGTCTTTGGATGTTGACTACTGTTGATTAAAAGAGATTTGCTGACGATCCCCATCTTCGAAGCTATCGAGGAATCCACTGGATGCCTATTGTGCTACCTGTGGTCGAAAAAGGAGGAACGCTACATGGAACACCTACTTACATGTGAGATTGTGATGGATCCAGAGTTCAGAAACAGAGTCATATTATCCAAGGGCTTTTGCAACCATCATGCACATCTCCTATACAAAACAACGCAGACGGCCTGGGGGCTGGACGGTGGAGCATACGCCCTTTACATGGAAAGCGTATTTGGAAGCATCCTTGAAGAGCTTGAATCACGACCAATCGAGATCCTGAATGCCCTGAGTAGCATGAGAGAGGACGGTTATATTACCAGGATAAGAGCACGTAGAGACCTGTTCCGAAGGCTGAGGCGCACTCTAAGGCTAGTGGCCCAGAAAAGACAGCCTTGTCCGGCTTGTGAATCTCTCTTGTCCTCGGACAGAACACACTTGCACACTTTGGTTGAAATGCTGTCTGATGAAGACTTTCGGAAGGAATACAACTCCTCAAAGGGCCTTTGCCTTCCACATTTCATTTCCACTGTCCAGTCTCTCAGCACAAGCAAACTCAAGAACTCAACCGACATATACCATGCACTTTTGCAGGTGGAGAAGGAACGGCTGCGATCAGTGGAATATTGCCTCTCGGAGTTCCTGAGAAAGGAACGCTGGGACGCCAGAAACGAACCCAAGGGGTTTGAAGCCGATGCGAACAGGATGGCTCTGGAATTCCTAGTCGGTGCTCCAGGCCTATACTTGGGACGCAGTTTCAACGAAAATGAGTCCGACGAAGTTTAGAAAGGAGACTGGTGACGCACCGAATTATCTGAATGAATCTCTGACAAAGAGGAAGAGGCAGCGTATGAAAAACCAAATACAGTCCAATGGGAAAGGTTGCGAATTCTGTGACTTCAAAACAGACAAGATCATCGCCGAAAGGAAACTCGCATTCGCGATCTACGACAAATTTCCAGTTACACCACTTCACTGCCTGGTAATTCCGAAACGACACGTCTCAAGCTTTTTCGACTTACAGCAATCAGAAATTCACGATATTCTCAAGGTTCTAGACAGTCTTCGAGCAGATATCTCAACAAGGGGCTCCAGGGTTGAGGGCTTCAATGTCGGCGTGAATATTGGGGAAGCGGCCGGCCAAACCATATACCACTGTCACGTTCACTTCATCCCTCGACGTCGTGACGATGTTGAAAATCCACGAGGCGGAGTCAGAGGCGTAATCCCAAGAAAACAATCACACTAACAGTTCATAGCATTCATGCACTTGACACCATCAAAGTCCTCGAGACAGCAGAATACGATTCATTCACAGTCATCCAAGTGCCAGCTATGTCTTCAATTTAGCATCCACGCATACAGCATTAGCACCATTGATGTTAACACTATTGCTCTGAATAACATCAAATACTTGACCCGCCACTTCAATGTTCTTGCGCTCTGAACAATTGCTAACAGATCAGCCAAATCATTTATGAGAATTCTGGATGCTCTCCTCGCTAAAGGGGAGCTGTTCTCCACAAGAGATATCCCAACATCAGCTACTCTGAGCGCTATTGCGTCGTTTGCCCCATCTCCGACCATGGCCACGCTACCTTTCCTTTGCTGCAATAACATAACAAGGATCCCTTTCTGCGACGGTGACAAACGTGCAAAGATAGACACATGATCAGACTGTTTTGCCACATCCGAGAAATCCATTTGTGCAATATGCTTTCCAGTCAAGCAATGATATGAATCATTGCCGATTCCTAGCTCTCTTCCAACTCTTACGGCAGTTTCAGGCCTATCACCGGTCACAATGATTGGTCTTATCCCGTTCTCCTTTAGCTTTCTTACAACTTCTGGAGCTCCCTTTTTCACTGGGTTTTCCAATTGAAGCAGGCAAAGAAATGTATAGTGCAGAGGAGCCATGTTCCTATTTTCTGAACTGTACGCCAGGGCAAGTGCCACATTGCCCCTTTGATTTATGGTATCCGTTTTCGCATTTATGGATAGCAACACTTCTGAATCCATTGTCTTCACCACACTTGATACGGTAACATAGGTCCTACACATTTTCAGAACAATCTCAGGGTCTCCTTTTACGAAATGTATCTTCTCACCGTTGAGCTCAAATCCGCAGGCCATGTATCTGTCTTCTGAATCAAACGGCTTTTCGTATGTCCTTCTGTACTTCAATGCAATTTCATTGATGTCGACCCCATTCTTTGAAGCAAAACCTATCAACGCTCGATCTATTGGGCCCGCTAGGGATATTTTTTCGAGAAAGATAACGTCATTACAGAGTGCACATGCAACGTTTGTCAAATGCAGAATCTTATTGCCAGAAAGAAAGCGATCGAGATCAGGAGTCGCATCAGCAAATTGAATACGATTTACTTCCATTTCACGAGTCGTTAACACGCCTGTTTTGTCAAGGCACATCGTGTCTATGTTATTGATTCGGTCTAGAGAAGTCTTGTCCTGCATCTGGATATTTTGAGTCTTTAGCCTCTTGAGTGCACCTGAAGTAATGATGTACTTGAACAATTCGTTGTTCTGTATCAATACGACAAAAACAGTCATTGCCGAGTATATTGTGCAAACCAAGGCAAGGTTGGTATGTCGATGTAAGGAGACAATCAAAGGTGGAAAAAGCAAAACAAGTAATTTGAGATACCGTGCTTCTATCAGAGAAGGAAATACATACGCCACCGGCTCATAGTGCTGTTTAAGAATTTCCGCATATTGTGTTTCTTCTCCTGATGCAATAACAACACCCTTGCCATTACCTCTGGTTACAGTGCTGCCCTTGTATGCAAAGACGTCTTCTTCACCCATGACTTTGTTTACTGGCACAAGTTCTCCAGTCAATTCAAATTCGTCAAACTCCAGGCCTCTTGCTTCAATAAGTTTTAGATCGGCCGGAACGAGGTCTCCCGCCTGCAGAAGCACAATATCTCCTTCGCGCAAGTCATCCTCCGCAATGTTGACAATTTCGCCCGTTCTCACTACTGGCACAGTATTACCTTTCAAAATGTCGTCCCTCTGATCTTTCATACTGGGGAGAAGCTATCAATGTAAAACGTGCTAATCCCTTCGTACAGCACTTGAAGAATGCTGCCTGTCGATCCTCAAGGTTATGATTGCAGCTGCCTGCGGCATCACACTGAATCCCGTCAGTACTATCACCGAAAAACCGCGCGCTTATCGAAGCATCTCGAAGACATCGTCGAGTATTCTCTGCAGCCGCTGAATGTGAGGTATCAACAACTCTCTGTCGGGCCTAGACATGCTAC
>CAYXJU010000171.1:0-2489 GCA_964464765.1 uncultured Candidatus Bathyarchaeia archaeon
AGAATAAGGTTGTGAACTAAATGTTTGGACCTATCTTGCTGGTAATTGCAGCATTGGTTGGAATTGTTTCAGCGATCGTAGGTCTGGGAGGAGGTTTCTTGATTGTTCCAATCCTTGTTCTCTTCTTCAACGTTGAGATGCATCAGGCAGTTGGAACGAGTCTGGTCATGATAGTCTTCACCGCTGCTTCGGCAACGTTCGCTTATGCAAGGCAGAAGAGGATAGACTACAAGGTCGGGTTGATTCTGGCTATTGGAACGTTTCCTGGAGCCATTGTGGGCGCGTATCTTACGACACTCGCCAGTGGGAAACTGTTGTCCGCACTCTTTGGATTGTTTCTAATCTTCGTAGCCGTACAGATGATTAGGAAAGATCACAGGACTGTTAAATCAAACGTGGGTTTGAAGAGATTACTTGTGGACTCGAAAGGAATAAGCTTTGATTACACAGCACGCATAGTTCCTGGCGTCATTCTCAGTTTCTTTGGCGGCTTGGCGTCAGGATTCTTCGGCGTAGGAGGAGGAGCAGTAATGGTTCCTGTGATGACGTTGGTTGTTGGATTGCCGATCCATATCGCTGTGGCCGTCTCAATGTTCACGATGGTTTTCACATCCATCCCAGGAGCCGCAACACATCTGACACTCGGTAACATAATACCAGAATATGCAATGTACCTCTCCCTAGGCATCATATGTGGAACGCAAATCGGAGCATCCGTGGCGCGAAGGTTGAAATCTGAAATCTTGCGGAGAGCATTCGCAGCATCCCTTGTGATAGTCGGTGTGAGAATGATAGTTGTCTTATTCTAGCAGACAACTTCTGAATCTGCTGTAGCATAAATAGAAAAAGGTGCGGGCGGAGTGCCCGAAGCATTACGAGGAAAACTAGAGCAAGATTTGGTCTATATTCGATAGTGTCTAGGTTCCACATCGGTACGGAATTCGATCGTCTTCATCTCCGGACCTACCCTAGTCACTTCCATGATCGCCGTGAATGGCACGCCTATCTTGTTCAACGCCTTACTTACGGCGTCCTTGTCGGGGCCTTCAAATTCGCAGATTATTTTCTTGTCGGGGGTGCAGCAGTAGGACGTTTTGAATCTTACAGTTTCCAGCTTTGCATCAAGAAGCAATTTTGGAATCCCAATAATCCATCCCGGAACATCCAACTTTCCAGCTGGGATGTCGCTATGAACGATGAAGGTTTTCGCTTCCACTGGTTTCACTGCTGTTGCTTCCATTACGGCTGTGAAAGGCATCCCTATCTTAGTGAGCGCTTTGGTCAATGTATCTTTGTCGGGGCTTTCGAATTCAGCGATTATTTTCCTATCGGGAGTGCAGCAGTAGGAAGTTTTGAATCTGACGTTGTCTAGTCTTGCGTCTAGAAGCATCTTTGGAACACCCAGAATCCATTCGGGAACGTCCATTTTTCCGGCAGGAACACCGCTATGCACTACATAGGTTTTCATGTCAAAAATCCTCCTATTCAAATCAGATCGTAATGGCTGAAAAACTTTGCTGTGTCAAGAACTGATGAAACTGAGTCAGTACTATTCAATCGAAAAAAGGAGAGCGGAAAGCTGCTGGAAACTTGGAAAGGTTTCCGCTTAGAGTTTGGTTGCTTCCATAACGGCGGTGAAGGGCAAGCTTATCTTGGTCAGTGCCTGCTTGACATTGTCTTTATCCGGACCTTCGAATTCAGCAATCAGTTTGCCATCGAGCGTGCAGCAATAGGCCGTCTTGTACTTCACTTCTGCTACTCTTGCGTCACGAAGCATCTTTGGAATCGCCGCGACCCATGTCGCAGCATCTTCCTTCAGGTGTGAGATGTCACTATACACGACGAAAGTTTTCATTTTGAGGTTCCCCATTCTTAGATCGGAACCGAGCGCGTAAAAACTTTGTCATGTAGATTTGTAAAGAGCCATCTGAAGTTTGGAGGTTATCCTTGGTTCAATCCTTTTTTCTTCAAGGCGTTCTCGATTGCGTCTGGATTGAAACCCAAGATGGTTATCCCGTCTATATCGAGGACTGGAAGATTGTCGTAACCCAACTTCAGGAATGCTTCTTTACCTTGTGGGTCTTCGTCGATGTTAATCTTTTCATATCTGACACCTTTGTCCAGAAGGAACTTCTCTAACAATTTGCAGATTGGACAGAGTGTGTCGGTGTAGAGTTTTACATTCTTGGCTGATAAGGCTTCCATGCTCCTGAAACGAATCAACTAGAGGTAAACACACTTTATGAAGGTTTGCGATTACAGTATCATTGCGTTTTCCAGAACAGTCCGCAGGTGCATCTACCCTTAGTCTCTACGCTACCATCACGTGTTTCCTTGCATGGGCAGACATTCTCAATGATGGTTCTGGCTTTACAGGGGCAGTAAAAGTCACCATATTTTTCTTGTTTCTTGATAAGGGCTTGAATTATGCGTTCCTTCAATTCGTTGAACTGATAGTTTCTTAAGCGGGCAAATTCGTCAGCTCTTTC
>CAYXJU010000171.1:2589-3714 GCA_964464765.1 uncultured Candidatus Bathyarchaeia archaeon
TTTCCTTCAGCTCCACCAATTCCTTCCACATGAACCTCATCATGTTCATCTATGAAGTTCAGTGCGCCGTCTCCTGGAAGAAACGCGGTTATGACCTTGCCTGACTTGATCAGTTGAGCTCTGACACATTTCCGCACTGCGCTGTTAGGCTGGCGGCATTCGACGCCTACCTTTTCCAGAACGATTCCCCGACCTTGGGGGGCGCCTGCGAGCGGATCCGCTTTGTAGTCTAGACCCAACATTCGACGCTTGTAAAGTGGATACTTCCATCTGAATCTCTTTCTTGTCCGCCCCAATTTTCTGGCGGAGTTCAACCCTTTCGCAGCTCTTGCCATCTTGCGTTCACATTGGTTACAGGTGTCGCTCAAGAAGGAATGATTGGGTTATTTAGGGTTTCTGCGGAGCCTTGAAGGGATTTCCATAGGCCAGCGCGAGACCTTGGTCACCTAACCGAACCGCGGCAAATCTGCGTCTTTGGTGACTCTCATTGCGTCAGCCAGTATTCTTGAGTGGTCGAATGCCAGTGCGGCTGGAATTTCCTTGAAGACTCTGACCTCCTTGGCATCTGTACTAGCATTGAGTTCTCCGCCAAGTTCATCCGCTAGGAAGGCCACGCTAACGACATGCCCTCTAGGATCTCGGTTTGGATCTGAGTATACTCCCACGAGTCGCAGGTTTCCAACTCTCAGCCCAGTCTCTTCTTCGGCTTCCCTCTTTGCGGTTTGTTCCACTGTTTCTCCATATTCGACGAATCCACCGGGAATGGCATATTGATCTTTGAACGGAGGGTTAAGACGTTTGATCAGAACCACTGTTTCGTCTTTTCGTCTTATCACAATGTCCACGGTCAAAAGCGGACTCTTTCTCGCAGCCATAACGAATTCACTAACCCCTTTCTGAGAATTTCGCGCATCGTGCCAGATCTTTGAACAGGCAACACAAATTTATCTTCTTGCTTTGATCTACAAGGAGAACTGATTTGCCATAGGTAACGCGGGGGTCGCAGAGCCAGGTCAAATGCGCGGGTCCTATAGTGCGCGAAACTCAAGATCAGGCTTCTGAGACTGAAGAGTTATCCCGTGGGGTAGCCCTTCGTGGGTTCGAATCCCACCCCCCGCACCAATT
>CAYXJU010000172.1:0-3710 GCA_964464765.1 uncultured Candidatus Bathyarchaeia archaeon
ACTAGGCGTGGCATAGCCGGAGCTGAGCCGCTTGACGATGTGTCACCGCTCTCAAGATCGAGAAAAATACTCTATTTGCTGACGCTCGTAATCACGGTACTCTGTTTCGTATCTCTTTACGATTTTACATTCCTAGGATAGCGATGGATGACTGCAAATATGGTTTGTTCAAAGGTCGCCTTGGAGCTGGCTAGGTTTGACTTGTTTCCTCAGATTTCTTTCTGCGTGCAAAGACGATTACGCCTAGAATCACGGCGATTACAATCACGATAACTGCTTCTGTGTAGTAGTTTTGTTGACCTCCAGTTGTAGCTATTGAAACAGACGCAGTAGACGCTGAAATCATGGTTGTTATCGCAGTTGCATTCACAGTAGATACCTTAGGCGTGGCCGTGATAACACTGACTTTCGTAACGTTGGCTTCAAAAGTCGAAGCTGTCATGCTTTCAACGTCATTCGTGTCAAACAACTTGTGAAACGCGTTTCCACTGAACGAAGCTAGGAATCCGTCGTTGGTCAAGCCTTGTGTCGCATAACCGTTCGGTAATGAAGACCAAAACGTCAGGATAACGACAATGAATACCAGGCAAATCAAAGCAGTCTTACTCAAATCAATTATCCTCCAAGAATGACGCGCATGCGTACATGTAACCGAACTAGTAGGGTGAAAGGAGATAGATAAAACGTTGCCAGTCTCCATGCGACGGTCCTTCCTAAGACATCTGAAAGCGATTCGTGTATCACATTGATAAGTTGCCCTAAACTAGAAGAGGCTGTCTCTAGATTGATTCCTCATAGAGTTTTGCTGTCGATACTGCGTCACACACATGCGGATAAGACCATAACAGTAGATCGACTTGCGGAGCTTTCGAGAACACCCCAAAGTATTCTTCATATCTATCTAGAAGACTTGGCGCGAGTGAACTTCTTGTCATTGCCCAAAGGCGAGGTAAGCACCACCGATGAACAGAGGATTGCTCTCGCCATTAGAGCTTTGCAGGAGGGATCAGATCCTGAAAGAGTCTGTAGAGAACTCGATTGGCAAGAGTTCGAAGACATATCTATGATCGCCCTTGACTCAAATGGATACAGAACAACAAAACACTTCATTTTCAAGCATGGCAGCAAGAGATGGGAGATAGATCTCGTGGGAGTGGGGGAAAGACTCGTGCTATGCATCGACTGCAAACATTGGATGTATGGTTGGCATCGAAGCAGAATTGCAAGTGCTGCTCGGCAGCAGATCGAAAGAACAAGAGCCCTAGCGGCTCAGACGTCCAACGTGATGGAAAAACTCAAGCTTCCTGAACGTGCTCATTTTACATTCTTGCCGGTTCTGGTGACTCTCGCAGATGTGGCTTCAAGAACCACGCAGAACATTCCAATAGTTCCAATTCTGAGGATCAGAACCTTTCTCAGCGAACTATCTAACCTAGTCTCGCCACCATTCCAGACTTTCATTGGAAATGCAACTCGTCTTACAGGTTATTTTGGAGACTCCTCCAAAACATAGAAATTCTTATGATCATGGCCGTGAGATTTTCTTCAATTGAAAGTGCTGCAAGTGAAGGAAGCGTGCAGCGCGCTAGTTAATGTTGCGAGAAATTGACATACCCGAGACTTGTTCTGTCTGGAGATCCTATCTGAAGACTTTTAACCCGATCAAGCGGCTATGTTAGCCGTTGTGGGAACAGCGTTGACTCATTTCATACTCATGTTGACGAAGAACGACTTGACTATCAAGAATGCTTCAGATGTTTTCGATGAGATAAAGAACACAGGTGTGCAACATATTGGATTCAAAGACATCGGTCTTCCAATGGATGAACTTGAAGTTCTAGTTCAGAAGATGAAAAAACAGGGAATGAAAACCTATCTGGAGGTTGTGAGTGAAAGTGAGGCAGCAAACCTCAGATCGGTGAAGAATGCTCTTCAACTGGGTGTTGACAACCTTATCGGAGGCACCTACGTCGAGCAAACCTTGAAACTGCTGAAAGAAGTGAAAACTGGACCCAAATACTACCCCTACATAGGCAAGATCATTGGTCATCCTTGTTTGCTGAGAGGAACCATAGATGAGATTGCGGCTGACGGAAAGAAGAAAGAAGCCTTGGGTATAGATGGGATAAACCTACTCGCCTACAGATATGATGGCGACATTGAAAAGCTAGTAATCTCAGTACTCAGGTCTGTGAAGGTTCCGCTAATAGTTGCAGGGAGCATAGACAGTTTTGAGAGAGTCCACCGTATGATCCAGTTAAAGGTGGATGGCTTCACAATCGGAGGCGCCGTCCTCGACAAGAAATTCGTAGCGAATGGTTCTCTATCCGATCAGGTGAAAGCGGTCCTGAAGAAAACCGGAGAAATACATTGAACAAACCCAAAACCACTGCGTGAACAAACTTACATATCTAGTTCTGCGAACACTCTTTGAGCATCTTCCAATGTAGGATGGCGCTTGTGCAATATCGTGTGCCGTTCCTTCCTATACTCCCATGCGGCTAGGAACGCTTGCACGGCAAACTCCTTTCTGACGCCTATCTGAGCTGGAGTTGTGTAGGCTCCGGCTTTTCTGAGTAACGACATCACGCCTTGTACTTGGTATTTAGGATATTGAGTGTTGCTCCACCAGTCCGGGTTGTAGAATTCATGGTACTTGGCCATGATCAGAGTTCCTATGCCTACCTGTTCTCCATGTTGACCAAATCGGATCTTGTTTTCTTCAGCATAGTGGTCGAGCCAATGTGACCAAAGATGTTCTGAACCTGATGCAGGCCTTGAGGATCCCCATATCGACATCCCAAGTCCCGATTTGATCAATGCGTCTACCAAGCTTCTTACCCCCGTTTCAGTCTTCAACCTAATCGCATCGACGTTGCTCATGACGTCATCAAGTGCGGAAAGCTCCAGTGCGGCTACTGAGTCGCAGTACGGTTCTGAGTTCTCATCTCGACCAAGCTGCCAGTCCTTTATTGCAGTGACCTCAGCCACCAGATCACCACATCCCGCTGCAACCATCCATGTAGGAGCATTCGAGACAATGGACAAGTCGATCAGCAGAGCGTCAGCCATATCAACTGGTATCGTCTCTTTCTTTCCTTTGACATAGATTGAACATGTCTTTGAGCTCATACCGTTGTTCGCTATTCCAGTAGAGAACAGAACATGTCTAGCTCTTTTCCGATACGCGGCCAGTTTAGTAACATCAAGAACACTTGTGCCTCCAACTCCAACAAGAAAACTCCATCTTCCAGGCTTTACAACAACTCTCTCCACGTTAGCTTCGTCAGGCTTGTCTATGGTTACCTCAGAAACCTCGCAACCATTCTCCCTCAACAAGTCAATAATGGCGTTCCCAGCAATTATCCTAGTGTTGACATCATCGACAACCAGACAACTCTTCCCAAGGCCAAGCTTCTCTCTAACCTCAGGAATCCTCTGAAGAGCATCTTCCTCAACAAGTATTTCCAATGGAGGCATCGTATGTTTTCCACAGGAGCATTTCCAAGATCGGGCAATCGAATTCAATTATATCACCTTGGGTATCGCCTACGTAACTTACCAACGCCAGTCATATTTCACCGTTGAGAACGATGCGCCAGAACTCGCCAAATTCATCACTCTCTAGCCTCAAAACCCAATGAATAACTACAAGAGCCTGAGAAACAAGTGTTTGATAATGCGTATCATCCGCAACCTTATGTTGCTCC
>CAYXJU010000173.1:0-3667 GCA_964464765.1 uncultured Candidatus Bathyarchaeia archaeon
AAGAGTATAAGGCGTACATTTTGATCAAGGCTGAATCGGGTAAGGATCTCGAAGTCTTTACCAAAATTCGTGACCTCAAAAACAGGTATCCTATTCGTGAGGTAGCGATGCTATATGGTGACTACGATGTTATCGTAAAGATCCAGATGACTACCCCTGACGATCTAGAAAGCTTCGTCTTCAACGGCCTTCGTCCAATTCAAGGAATAACCGGAACGCAGACTCTAATAGCTGCAAGATCACTTGAGTTCAGATAGGATCGACAAGAACTATCGACACCTTACGAATATTGACTAATTCTCAAATATCTTCTGTTGCCCAATTTTTCTTTTGAGTGAACGGTGATAGGACTCCTGTGAAAGGTCATCATCTAACCACGATTCTAGTACTATAACCAGATGTTGCACGTGAAATGATATGGTACAATTCTGTCCAAACTGTCGATCAGCTCTTTTTATCACTAAAGAGGGAGATGCCGTGGTAGCTAGATGCTTCAAGTGTGGCTATAAATCAACACCGCAATCCAAGACTACTGTAAGCCATACGCCAACGATGGAGAAAGCTGTGTATGTCATAGAAAGAAAGCCAGAGTATGTGGACCGGGTCTGCCCGAATTGTGGACATGACAAGGCAACAAGAGTGAACGTTCAGACTGAAGGAACCCATGCTGGTATTGCTCGAGAGAGATCTGGCGCCGTGTATCGGTGTCTGCAATGTAATGCCACATGGCGTGACGCCTGGTAAGCTCACGCCCACAAATTACTTTGAACTCTTTTTCCACCGTTTTGATTGGTTGACCGGTTGAATGAAGCGGGGGTTAAGCCTTTGATTGCCTACAGACCTGAAAGAATTCCAAAAGAACTGATATGAAGTATTGAATCAGTAGTTGATGTCTCGAATAGCGCTTCAGCCAAAACGATAATATTGACTGAACAAGTAACTGGGCATGACAAGGGTTTGACAGAACATGAAGAGTGAGGTTCCGCTTTCGAAGGCTGTTAGATTAATCTCGCCCAGATTGACCGTTCTCGTCAATACCGTCGATGAGAAAGGCGAGTTGAACTCTTCACCCTACTCGTGGATCTTTCCTCTCAGCTTTGATCCGCCATTCATCGGAGTCGGCATAGGCGGCAAGAAGAAGTATACATACATCAAGCTTTGGGAGAGACAGGGTTTCCACACTGAGAAATCTAAGAAGGTTAACGTTCCTAGAATAAGAGAGGCGAGGGCAGTCTTGGAATGTAAGGTGAAGCAGTTCGTGGAGTTGGCTGGTGATCACATCATTCTCGTAGGTGAGGTTCTATACGCTGCGGCGGAGGAGGGAGGATTGGACGCGATAAGACCGTTACTCCATGATTCAGGTGAGAAGTTCAGAAGTATTGGAAAAGAGATTGTCCTGAAGAGGAGACGATAAGAGAAGAACATTCGAACCTAGAATGTTCCACCTGGAGTTCTTTCCAGTGTCTAAGATTTTCCTTCTTTCTTCTTTTTCGGTTTCTTTACCATCCTAGGCTTACCCAAGAAATTCACCTACCCAATTTCGGTACGATTATTGCCTCTTTTTCTTGGAGATCTGCCTTGGTGACTGTGAAACTCGGGCCGTCCAGCCTCTTGACGTTGTCACCTGTACGTATGAAGTCTTCCACTGTGCTGAGCGCGTCGAATGTAGCTGACATACTGGGAAGCTTGTAATGCATAGGAACAGTTATCCTCGGCTTGAGGGATTCCACGACTTTTCGGGCTTGTTGCGGTCCGATAGTATAGAAGCCTCCGACCGGAATGAAGAGGACATCCACCGGTCCTATCTCGTCCACCTGCGACTGTGATAGCTCGTGTCCTAGGTCTCCTAGGTGACAGAACGTGATATCCTCGAATCTCACGGTGTAGACTGAGTTCCTCCCTCTCTGGCTACCTTTGGCAGCGTCATGAAATGTGGTTATACCTCTAATTGACACGTTGTCGATCTGCTTTACTCCCGTGAACCCTTCGAGAACCACGCTCTTATCATGCTTTACGACTCTGACATTGTTGTGATCTGAGTGACTGTGTGAACAGAGTATTACGTCAGCTTTCTCGCTTGGTTCCTTAAGCCCGGTACCCTTGAACGGATCGAAAACAATTTTCTTCGCTTCGCCTCTCAGCGTGAAGCAGGCGTGTCCAAGCCAGAGGATGTTAACCAAGTAAAATCACCGAAGCGTAGATCGATTGATCTAAGCCTATCTACCCTTAAGATGTTTTCCTAGTCGAAGCACATCACAATATGAGAAGTATAATGGAACTTCGCTTGGAACAATCATTATAAGTTGTGGAGATTGTTCTTGCTTGGGAAGTCTCTTGAGTAGAAAAAGATTAGCTAAACCGAAGAGGGAGCCTCCTCAAATCAAGAGGTTGAAGAGTAAGGTTCGGAACCTTGAGAGCAAGCTTGCTGATTCTGTTCGCAAGACAGAGCTGGAATCTATCAGGTCAACTTTGGAAGCTAGGGTCAGCGACCTCGAGGCTAGGCTGGCCCAATGACAAGCATGTTAATGATCTTTGAAGGACGCGCGAGCTATCAGAAGATCAAGATATACCAGAAGTATCGATTACGAGATTCGAGTACTGGCCCTATCATTTGGACGTTAACGTCTGGGCTCAATCGCGCCGTCAGAGGGATGAAGTATCAAATATGGTCATGGACATTCTTAATCAAATCAAGAAAGAGGAAAAGATTGGTATAAGGGGAATTAGGGCACACGACATCACCTTCGAAGAGAAAGGTATCATCAGGCCTGGAAAATGGAAAATAATCAGTGGGAGTAAGCCAATATTCAGAAAGTTGATTCAAGTTAGCCTAAGCTGACGGTATTCAAATGAAGTGTACAATTCACGCTGAAGGGCCTGATATTTCGGTGGTGCAACGTGGCTTGTTCTTGAGTCGACGAGGCAACCATCTGAACATTTGTATTGACCGCATTAGAAGCCACTTCGGCTTGGGTTAGGACTCGATTTCGAATACTCGGCAGCCTTTGTCTCGGGAGCCTTTCTGAACTATGCTTCTCATTCGTTCTCCGCAGACTAGGCAGTTCCAGCAGTTGTCACGCCCGATAACACACGTCATAACAGATCTCATATTTCCCTTCGGTAAAGTGAGCGGATCTGACGGGTGCTAGGTTCTAGAGTCTCTTGATTCCACTTACTCAGAGCAACAAATGATCTGTTCAAAGATGGGGTCTTGCCGACTGTGGTCTGTTTGATATTTGAGTGTATATGTGCATGATAATGCACTTTGAAGTTCACCCTTAGCATCTGGGTCAACGCCCGATAACCCATATTACGATAATAGCGGTCACAAGGGTCGTGTGTACACAAAATATCGATATGAAACGAAAAATTGAAAACGAAAAAAATAACAATATAGTGAATGAAAACGTGAGAACAAAGAGGAAAGAATAGGGCGTTTAGCCCTTTCGTCTTGTTGTGACTTTCCTGCTAGAAAAGTCAACAAACGCTATGGTTTTTGAGACAGCAATCTTGGGAATCATATCAGCGCTGACAATATCAACCGTTTCAATCGATCTATGGTAGAATTACAATCTAGTTACGAACTCGATGCATATCAGATTTAGTACCCTAATCACTAAAAAGTAACGTAACAGAAACGAAGGTTAACCCCCATCACGTGGAACTG
>CAYXJU010000174.1:0-3650 GCA_964464765.1 uncultured Candidatus Bathyarchaeia archaeon
TTCCATGCGATGGATATCTCAAATTGAACAGGATAGTCGCGATGCCATACTTATTGGCACTATACTTCTTTTCCTTATTGTCTCTCTTCTGGTTTTGATCTATGATAGGTATTGGCCGATAACTAAAACGAAGCTGTCGCAAATACTATCCCGATTGTGTCTCGGTATCAATATTACTATCTCAAAACTAGTCCACGCGGTTCTTTCTGAGGCTATCCTTTCTCAAAAGACAAGCTGATTGAGAATGACCACCCCGCGGCGGGAGTATAGGGAGTCCGAAATCAATCTCTTGTGTTAAACTATCCCCTAGAGTTAATGTGAATTCATCAAACCTATAGCTCTAAGATCTTCGGCTAAAGATCGTACAATCTCCTCCTTATATTCGCTAGCGTGACAGATGAACTTCAGACTCAAATGAGCTTCTGACGTTGGTTAACTTGCCGTAGATTTAGGCTCGAAAATCAACTGCGTTTTGTACCCAGTTTTAGGGCTATTATCATGGTGAATCGGGCGGGGTCCGCAGCGTTTTCGCTGCTGGAATTGGTTCCGAAATTCAAAGGTTCATACCTTCGCAGATTCGAACCCAGAAATGCTGCCTCTTGAGAAACAGATGCTATCGAATTCGAATCTCCCGGGGGTTACCGTTCCCAAGTTGTAATTTCTACCGACCCTTTTCTTGGTGTTGTTCGCTCAGACAACACTGCCCCAGAAAGTCACAAACCAGCCTGCCTCGCTTGGAAAAGTGACAAATCGACAAAACGGAAACCAATGTACCTCAGTGGGGACTTCTCTTACAGCCGTCTCCTCTCCAAGATAATTGAACCGAGCGTCCGGACCTCCCAACTTCTCAACAACCTTACAGATAGCATAGTTATCCGTAATCCAGGGAGCCCACGCCAGCAAGAGCACAACAAACACTGCGATGACCAGGGCGATCTTCTTTATGGATTTCAAGAATGGTCCCTTACCGTAGATCGAGGCCACAAATAATATAGTTGTTTGTGCGCGGGGCTGGAGCAGTGCGGCCGCCTAGAACAGACCCGATATTCTTACGCAAATGTTCATGCTTAGAGAGGCTAGAAAACGAGGAGTTGTGCAGACTAATCCCAGATTGACACCCGAAAGGAGCTCCCTTTTCAAGTTGAAGATCAGCAAAATCCTTAACCACGCAACGCACTGTTTACTTTGCAGGAGTCCCAACAGAGGCTACGAGTGGTTTCTGCGCGGCAATACTGACAAAATACAATGCTCGATATTTCGAATGTTGTGACGGTGAAACTAGTTGGGGAAAGCAGAGTACAAGGTCGCAGGCGGCAAGCTGGTTAGAGTTCAACTCGTCAAGAAAGAATGTAGAATTGAGAAGTTGAAGATCACGGGCGATTTCTTTCTGCACCCAGAAGAACTCATTGAAGACCTGGAGAAAGCATTGGTTGGACAAGCACTTAACATGTCGGATCTAGATGAATCCATTGGAGCTTTCATAGAAAGGAGAGGCGCCACATTGTTGGGTGCGTCCCCTGAAGACTTTGCGAAATGCATCACTATGGCAGCTGAGAAAGAATGACTGAGAAATGGCGTCTCCTAGACACAGGTCTCAACGACGCATTCAGTAACATGGCGTTGGACGAAGCTATCGTGAAGGCACGGTCTAGAAACCTAGTACCAAACACTTTGAGGTTCTTCAGGTGGAATCCATCTGCTGTCTCGATCGGCTACTTCCAAGGCATGGAAGAAGAAGTTGACGTCGAGGCTTGTGACGAGAGAGGTATCAACTATGTGAGAAGAAGAACCGGTGGAGGAGCCGTCTATCATGATAGGGATGGAGAGTTAACCTACAGCCTAATAGTGAACAAGGATCACAGGTTAATCTCAGATGACTTTCAAAAGACGTACGAGACGTTATGTTCAGGTTTGGTGTTGGGCCTGAGACGCATGGAGATTCCCGCAGAGTTCAAAGTGATAAACGACATCATTGTGGATGGAAAGAAGATTTCTGGGAACGCTCAGACCAGAGGATTGAATGTTGTACATCAACATGGCACCATACTGCGAGAGGTGAATCCAACTCTAATGTTTACTTTGTTGAAGGTGCCGAATGAGAAGATCCGTGACAAGATGATCAAAGCCGTCGGGGAAAGGGTAACCTCGATAAACGGCTACCTGAAAAGGAATACGACATTTGAAGAATTGAAAGACGCTTTTCTGCGCGGCTTCGAAGAGGCATTCAAGATAGAATTAGTTCCGGGAGAGACCATCGAGTCTGAGCAACAATCATCTGTGCGATTACAGACGGAAAAGTATGCCACGAAAGAATGGAACTTCAAGAGATAGACCCGACCATTTCTTGTCACGCTACACTATTCATTTGACACAGTTGTCATTGGAGCTCCTAACAGGAAATGTGTGCATTGACACCTGTTGCAGCGTGGAAGGACGTAGAATTGTATCTTGATCAAGCAGGTTTCTTCTCATTCACTAATAGTCCATATTATTCTCATAGGCATCTGGCTTCGGTCGATCTATACCCTGAGAGAGGGGGCAGGGAAGCCTACAGCCCGGTGGATGGAACGGTCTTAGAGGCTAGAAAGCTCAAGGTGATGGAGGACTATTTCATAGCCATCGAAGCGGGGGAATGTGGAGCGTGCGTGAAGATCCTTCATGTGAAACCTCAGGTTGAGGTAGGAGAGCGGGTTCGTCCAGGAGATGTTCTAGGTAATCTCGTGTGGAGTCCATTCTACAATTACTGGACAGATCCACACATGCACGTGGAGATTCGTCCTATAGATGACAGGTTAAGGGCAAGGGGAGGTTACAGCCTCAATCTAGCACCACTTATGAAACAGATTAGGTTCGACAATGATGTATGTGAATCATTCATAGTAGATGAAGTGCTTGACCGCTATACACTGTTAAGACCCGCCTCAGACATTCCATCATTTCTTACTCCTTTGATTTTGAGTTTTGACGGCATATCATTCATGTTGGAAGGCGGTTTTCCACATTATGGGCATGGAGCCCTATGGAGTGAACGTGAAGAATTGTCGGAGGGGGCGCTAGAGCGCGTCAAAGAACTTTTTCAAATTGACTTCACGCAACAGCAATACATCCACTTCACTTGCCAGAAACGAGAAAACATCGTTAGGGGTCTCAATTACAGAGGGATAGGATTGTACCTGAATGATCTCCACATAAAGCTGATTCCGAAAGAAATTGGAGATGGAACATTGGAGGTTGGCGATGAGATTCTGCTAAAAGAGATTTTACCATTCGCAAAATCTTTCCACTGCTGATGTTAGTAGATTGTGTGTCTCTTTTGCGCAAAGAAGTTCTAAGCAAAAACCAAAACAACCAAATATATACTTCATCTTCGGGACTATGAATGTTAACGTTTGTCGTTTTAGTACAAGTTCATAACTTCGAATTGTCAGGATTGCGCCCAATGTTCTCCAAGGAGGCGGCGAGCGTTTCCAATAGTCATCTTCTTCGACGTGGATGGAACTATCTTAGACAATGTCAAAGCTCACGTTAGGGCGACTGAAGCTATTTTGTGCGATCTTGGAAGAGACGATATCGACCCCAGAGAGTTCCACACGAAGTGGGATAAGGCAATGTTTCCTTTCCATAGCCATGTTGAGAGGGCACATCGTTTT
>CAYXJU010000175.1:0-3646 GCA_964464765.1 uncultured Candidatus Bathyarchaeia archaeon
CTTTCGGGAGATTTGGATTCTTTTTCGGGTATTTCTGGTTCGATGGGGGTTGGAGGTGGCGTGGTTAACATGGTCCATCCGATCCACATGCAGATGACCAGCACCGCTAAGACGAAGATGAATACCGGAAGGTAGACTGCCCATTCCCTCCACCAAGGTGGAAGGTTCAGGTAGGGCGCAAAGAATGCGATCACATACACTATTGCCACAATCAGAGCGACTATGAATATGATTCCGCCATACGCTTGATCCTTGCTCAACAGTAAACGACCTCAGAGTTTTCATTCATAGACTTGAAGGAGATATAAGATCTTCCATAACGGCGTACCGTTATCACGATGACTTGTATCCTGGTCTAGTAGTCAACATGCGCGGAAGGCTCGACGGTCGATATGGGTATCCCTTCATTTCTTTTCTAATGGCATTCGTAAGCTCCTCAACCTGTATCATTCTAGGGGATTTATCGAATCGTGTTCTGACTGATATCATGTTCTTGTCAACTTCTCTTTCACCGACAACAACCACGTATGGGATCCACGTGACCTCAGCGTCTCTTACCTTCTTTGGAACTGTTTCATCTCTATCGTCAACATCAACGCGGATATTCATATTCTCCAGACTATCTGCGATGTGCATGGCATATTCGAGATGCTCTTTTGCAACGGGGATTATTCTAACCTGTGTTGGACAAATCCAGACGGGAAGAGATGGTTTCTTTGCATTCTTCTCATCTATCACTGCTTGATCTAGGAGTGTGTAAATGTACCTTTCTACGGTTCCGATGAGAGCGGTGTGAATGATCGGCGGACGCTTTCGACTGCCGTCTACATCTACGTACGAGATACCGAATCTTTCTGCGTTTCCGACATCGATCTGGTTTGTGCCTATCTCACGGGGTCTATCTAACTCGTCGATAATGTTGTACTCTATGTTCAGAACCCAATAGTAGATATTCTCGGGCACGAAACCTAAGAGGATCGGTTTCTTTTCAACCTCGATAAGTTTCATGAAGAACTGTTTGTTGGAATCGAAGAAGCTTCTGGTGGTATTGTATATTGAAACGTATTCTCGGCCGAGTTTTCTAATTTCTTCGTAGATCTTCTCATGAACCTTGAATGACGTCTTCATAGAGTCTTCAAGGTTTTTGCAGTAGATGTGAAGATCTGGCATGTGCATTTTTCTAACACGGAAACAGAGGAGAAGTTCACCACTCTGCTCAAGTCTGTAACTATCCGCAACTTCAAACGTCCCAAATGGAACATGTCTATAACTAATTGTCCAATCCTTAACCATGGAGAATTGTTGATGGCAAGCCGCGTACCTAAGTACAAACTCTTTCTCATCAACCTTCACCTCATACAGCTTCGAGCCGAAAAGTTTTGCATGTTCTCTTACGGGTCGCTCGGAAAGGTTGAACATGTTGGTCCCGCGCACTTGAAGAATCGGTATTCCCAAGGACTTTGCCACATTCCATGAGTAATCTGCCACCAGATCGAACATCAAGGTTGCTTCTGGACTGTACCTCATGTGTCCGACATCAGAGAAGGGCTCCCATTCGATTCCGAACTTCCTGCAGTACTCAAGGAACTTAGGCTGGCCGCCTTGGAGACCCTGCTTGAGTGCTTCTTTTTCTACTAGTGATTTGAAGTCTGCTCGGCTTGGCCGATCCATATACTCTGTCGGTTTGTAGAGTCTTCCGTCAACATCCATGACCTCGTAGATTATTTCCACAGCCGCGGCTTTTGGTTTTGCTTCTTCCAGTGTTATGCTTCTTGACAGCTCCGAGAGCGGGTGACCTTTGCATCTTATGAGAAAGCTCTTATACCATCCGAAGGGGCTTCGTTTCACCTCGTACCCTTGATCCTTCAGAGTCCTCTCCATGTTCTGGAGAATGTGGATCGCTGTGTCTCTAGATCCCAGGCTGCTTGAAAGATGAGCGTAGGGGTAGAGAACCACATGTTTTGTTCCGACTTTGTCAGCCACTTCCATGACGTTTTCTGAAGCCTTGGCTGTAATGAGATCTGGGTTCTTCTCATCTTCTTTCTCAATGGTGCAGAATGCAACTAAGGCTTCATCCATTGAATCTTTTTTCTGAGCTTCCAAAATCTCCTCGGGATATTTTACAGCCTTATCCCTAACTTCGTATTCGAAATGGTCCGAGTGGATAAACAGCACTCTCATTCAAGGCACCTCGAAGTCACGTCATGAATCTCCATTTGTCGATCATTCGATCCTTCTTGGACTTCTTCTTCAATTCTTTGTAGTGCTTCTTGCAGAGGTACCCGCGACTTGCTTTACCAATGTCCAAACCGGCTGCACTGACTTTGTCTGCTGAGATTGACCTCATTGCAGTTTCGCTGCATCCTACCACGTTGCACTTCACGCCTTTCTCTATCTTTCCCATGGAATCTCACGGGCTTCTTGGCAGTGTTGGCGGAGTGTATGTCGTGGGTTTCTATATAATGATGTTTGGGAGAGGTCAGTTGGCCACTAGGCATCGTGAGAGGGGGCTCAATTCTTAAGTAGGGAGTGGCAGAGACTACGAGTAGTGATATTTTCGAAATTCATTCGGTGAACTGATTTTGTCAGAGACTGAGGAGAAACTCAGAAAATATGCTGAGACTCTCGAAAAGATGGTTCAAGAGCGGACTGAGGACGTTAGACGCTTAAACGAAACAATCACTGAAAGATTGATTCAAAAGATCAGTCAGATTAGCCACATATCGGAAATAAGGGAGAAGCTGAAAAAGTCACACGGTTTCGATAGTAGCCTGGAACAGATCTTTGACGGCGTTATGGATGACCTAAACGTGGACATAGCTGCCATATTCACATTCAATAAGGAAACTCAAACGGTTGAAGTGAAGGCCTTCAAATCAAAGTCAGATTTCAAACTTGGCAGTACATACACTTTGAACAAACCTTATGTTGAGTATGAATGTGTAGATAACAACACATGTGTCTCAAGAGTTACTAAGGGACAGCCCACCATTTTGGGTGCAAAGAGCGTGAGCTGTGCGCCTGTGGTGCTTCGAAACGAGACGATTGGGGTCTTTGCTGTAGGAAGCATGAATGAAGAGCGCCTTGACGAAAGTGATCTCTCAGTGCTTAGATTGTACTCTGGCCTCGTAACCACTATGTTTGAAGCTGCCAGTCTAACCGTGGAACCAGCAAGAGAGTCCGTTGAAGTCAAACAGATGACATACAAACTGGATCAAGGCAACAGCTATGTTGTGGAGGACAATGTTGACCTCGCTTATGACATTTTAAAGGACACTCTCATGAGTGGATTAGAAGGTCTCTGCATCACCAGAATTTTTCCCGAAAAAATAAGAAGAAAATACGAATTGAAGAAGATTCCAGTCGTCTGGTTAACTGGAGAGAGCATAGAAGGCGAGCGTACAATCAATAATCTTCAGGATCTGTCCATACTTATCAGCAACTATGTCGAGAAAGCTGAAAAACCAATAATCCTGATTGATGGAATCGAATATCTGACCACGAACCATGGTTTCAACTCAGTATACCAGTTCCTACAAGCTAAGCGAAGCCAAGTGGAGAGCAAAGGCGGTACTCTTCTCGTGCCATTCTTCAAGACAGCATTCGAATCCAAAGAAGCGAGACTAATCGAGAGAGAGTTCCACAT
>CAYXJU010000176.1:0-3630 GCA_964464765.1 uncultured Candidatus Bathyarchaeia archaeon
TGTACCGCACAGAGCCCATCGGCACCTTACCAAAGCAGCATGATTTCTACAACTGTGTCATAAAAGTGGAGACTGACAAAGAACCTCATGTGCTCAAATTCAAAATATTACGATCTATAGAAGATGAAATGGGAAGAAGGAGAGAAGAGAACAAAAATGCATCCAGAACAATCGATCTCGACATTCTCCTCTACGGAAGACAGCGTATTTCCACGAAAGACATGACCATTCCGGACCCTGACATAATGACAAGACCATTCCTAGCCCTTGCCCTAAATGAGCTTGACCCTACTTTGCTTCTTCCCAAAACGAAACAATCAATAAAAGAAGTAGCTGAACACTTCAAGAAGTATAAGAGAAATCCGATGAAAGAATACACAAACATGGTGAGAGACCTCATCAAGAATCAGAGACTACAAAAGACCGAAGCAAATTCCACGTGGGCAACGCAAGAGAGAGCTAAGATCTGATAACGTAACGGCATTTAGATAGTGATTCTATGGAGTTCTTCCACAATCACGCTAGGAGTCAGCCATTTTCATCACAGAATGATATAAGTGAAACTTCCGAGTCGGCATACACAATTGGTGAATGAGAAATTATATGGGTCGACGAGAGCCAGTTCTCTTCTTGAGTGATAAAGTTGAGAACTTCTCTGAAACGTTTATGTACTGATTACGGTACGTTTATATGCCAAGAATTGCATAATTAAAAGATCGGGTCCGTGAAGAATGATCCGACAGCTATTGAAAGCAACTGCATTGCTCGCTGTTCTGCCCTTTGTCGCCTTGATAGTGCTCATCAGCGAATTTTGTGAAACCCATTCCACTTGAGCGAGACGCGATAATAACCGACGCGCTCCACGTTTGGCCTGCATCAACTCAATCCAACACCTGACGGCGGCAAGTCAGAGTCCCGAATAGTCCAATGAGATCAATTGAATACGACTAGCGATACGTCAGAGATTGAATTGTGGCGGGCCCGACGGGATTTGAACCCGCGACCTTCGGGTTAAGAGCTTCAGCCCAACGGTCGAGGTTGGACCGCTGCTCTTCCGGACTGAGCTACGGGCCCGTCTTCGGCTCTGATGGAACGCTCCCTGCTTAAACTGTTTCTCTTCTTGGAGTCTACGAGTCAATCAATGATTCTATCTACGATGTGTTGAAGGCTTTGAATGGTTCATTAGTCTCAGTCAGTGGATATCAAAGAAAGTTCGGGTTTTAAATGTTACATGGCTATGGATTGAATCAAATGTTGTCCAGCTTAGGAATAAACTGAGTAAGGTGAGTTCTCAGATGGAGTGCTGAAGTGAGTGTCTTGCTTTCCAGAGGTAACCTCTCACACGAAATATATGACGCCATCAAGCAGTAGATGGGTTGTCCATCCAAGAAAGACTGCAAGGATGATCCATCTGAGACCTTTTGACTTGAATGGTATTGCGAGTAGTGCGAGCAAGATGAATGGATAGATCCAGTAGTGCAAGAAACTCAGTGGATTGTATTCTGTTCGCAGATTCCATCGGAATATGTCCCATATCGTAAAGGGAACAACATATCTCAGCTTAATCTTCAGCCAGAATAGGTGATCTAGGTCTGGGAATTCCGCCATGAACAATAACAATGGGTAGAACACAGTTGATGGGGAATGGACATCTTTAATCCTGAGGATGCAGAACGCGACTGCGCAGACTAACAGCCCAAACAAGACATGAGAGAACAGAATCAAACTGAATTCAGAGGATAACCAATGATCGGACCATAAGAATCCTTTGATTACAACTCAGTGTTTGCTTAGTTTCAAGTCTCAAGAACAAATAACCTTTTGTCCAATACGAGAGATACTCTTCTTATGCTCACTTTCATTGGTCTGGGTCTACATGACGAACGTGGTCTCTCTCTGCGGGGATTGGAGGAAGCGAGAGTGTCGGACAAGGTTTTTGCTGAGTTTTACACGAGTCTGATGCCCGGCCTGTCGATGAAGCGCCTCGAGAAGCTTGTTGGAAAATCGGTTCAAGTTCTGTCTAGGATCGACATAGAAGAGAAGGCAGAAGAAAAACTTCTGAAACCGGCTGAAAGAAGTAATGTAGCACTTCTTGTTCCTGGAGATTCAATGACGGCGACAACTCATGTCGACCTAAGATTGCGCGCTGCAAAGAGAGGTATCAAGACGCTTGTGATCCATGGGGTATCAGCCATATCTGCAGTGGTGAGTTCTACGGGACTTCAAAGCTACAAATTTGGGAAGACTGTCACAATTCCTCTGCCTGAGCTGGGGCCGCCTGTGGAAACACCCTACGATGTAATCGGAGAGAACAGCAATAGAGGCCTTCATACACTGGTCCTTTTGGATGTGAAGGCCGAGCTGGAAAAATACCTTCTGATAAGAGAGGCTTTGCAGCAACTCCTAGCCATTGAACGAAAGCGCAATGAACATGTGACTCATGAGAGCAGGCTTGTTGTGGGTGCCGCTCGTATAGGTGCGGATGACATGGTGATTAGAGGAGGCCGAATCAAGGACTTGATCAACTATAGTTTCGGTGGTCCACCTCATTCACTTATTTTTCCGGGGCGACTGCATTTCATGGAAGCTGAAACGCTTCAGGTTTTCGCGAACACCAGCCCAGAGGCGCTGAGGGACAATCATGAATGAGGATGCAAACGAACGAGCTAGAACATATGTGGCCAACGTTGAAAACGCTCTCTTGAGTGTTAGGTGGACCAGTCTACCAGCAACGATTACCATCGATAATGCTAGGTCAATCCTAGATTCAGTGAGACGTTATGTTTTCGACGCTAAATACTACCTTGATGAACGCAAGCCCATAACAGCCTTGGCCTCAATCTCATATGCGGAAGGTCTACTCGATGCTATCAAGTTCCTGAGAATCGCTGACTTTTCTTGGAAGGCTGTAGGCCCGCAGGTTAATGAATCATGTTCGCCAAGCACAGATAGTGTTGAAAGTAACATTTGATATACCAACCATGTGTTACCGTTAGCGGACTAAGCCATAACGCGTTGTATTGTTGACGGTATCATGAAGAGGAAAACGGTTCTTGCAACTGGAGCGTTCGATCTTCTTCACTATGGACATTTAAGGTTCCTAGAGGCGTCGAAGAGGATTGGCGGAAGGAATTCGAGACTCGTTGTAATTGTTGCCAGAGACAGTACCGCTAAGAAGCTGAAGGGCAAGAAGCCGGTCATGTCTGAGAATGAAAGGCGGACTCTTGTTGCCGGTCTGAAGCCGGTTGATGAAGCTCTGCTTGGATACAGAAAGTTCAGCATTAGGAACGTGATTAGAAGAGTGAGGCCGGACATCATAACTGTGGGTTACGATCAAGATGAAGTGCGGAAGGCTGTGGAAAAAGTCGTCAAGGAGAACAGCCTGAAGACTATAGTCATTCAAATCCCCAGATTTGGGAGACTCGATCGTTATAGTTCTTCAAAGATAAAGAAACGTGTCATCGAG
The DNA here is from genome assembly GCA_964464765.1 of uncultured Candidatus Bathyarchaeia archaeon. Taxonomy (GTDB): domain Archaea; phylum Thermoproteota; class Bathyarchaeia; order 40CM-2-53-6; family CAVXDP01; genus CAVXDP01. The sequence continues at coordinate 3,467 of CAYXJU010000176.1, forward strand.
AACTGGGGGAGACTCTAACCCTAACGATGTCGCCGTCCTTCAGCCGAAGTCTCTCCCGAAGATTCATTGGAGCGATTATTTCCAAAATCTCTTCGCCATAATGAGATCTTAAGGCAGTAATGATGTTCGCTTGTGCCACGCCGTTCACTGAAACAGGAATGCAT
>CAYXJU010000177.1:0-3629 GCA_964464765.1 uncultured Candidatus Bathyarchaeia archaeon
GTTTCTATCTCCTTGGAGCGTTCTGAGCGCACCTCTTCCACAAAAGGTATGAGCGCCACGCTGTATAGCACGGATTCAATCCTGTTCTTATCCGGCATCGGACTGTCTGGTGATGATGTGCCAGTTGGTGCCGGACTTAACTCCAACAAGATGGTGGGCTGGCGAATCTGTGATTGTCCATCCTTCACGGTTTCAACTACAAAGAGTCGGCGATGAAGTGTATGGCCTCTTCCATCTTTCACGGAGGCTGCAAAGATATCGAGTATTGCAGGTTCCTTTCTATGCAAATCATAGAAGACGGCTCCTCTTTGGAGGTCAGGTTGAACTCGGCTAATTGTCTCTTCTCTAACTACTTCAAACAATGGATGTCCTGGTGTGACCCATTCCAGTGAAGGATCATCTGTGAGAAATTTGCTGCTAAAAGTTATCCATTTGTATTCCTTTGCCAAAGGACCAAATCTTCTCTCCAATCGTTGCCCTATTGGCAGTAGTGTTCTCGGAATTCTACCAACTCTGAATAGCCCATCCTTTTCTTGGAGTGAATGCATACCCGTAACCAGAGCAGCTTCTAAGAAGAATTGCTGTACGACTTCTGGCACAAGCCGGCGTTCCTTTGCCTGCGCTTTCTTGCCAACAATGACAGACAGATTCAGTTCCTTCTTGGCAAGACCCTCCAATGCAGATTCGGTAATTCTCTTGAAATGCTCTGTATCAACATCTCGAACAATGCGTTCCATCAGTGCCTGCATAGTAGTTCTGCCGGCATAGAGGTCTCTCATCATTCTCTCAAGCTGGTTTGCGGGGAAGACATCACCGACCACATTGAAGACCTGATCTGTTCCAAGCTCGTCGCGGATTTGCCTAAGCCGCATATGCAGTCTGTCTAGGACTTGACCTTCTCTTGTGTTTCCGGCTACAAAGTTGAATATGAGACAGTCATGGTCCTGACCAATTCGATGTATGCGCCCCATACGCTGCTCAAGCCGCATTGGGTTCCAAGGGATATCGTAGTTTATCATGAAGTGACAGAATTGAAGGTTAATTCCCTCACCTGCAGCCTCTGTTGCCACCATCACCTGAGCGCCATCTTTATCGCGGAATTCTTGTTCCGCGCAGAGACGGGTGCCTGGTGTATCCCGATCGCCTATCTTCATTCCGCCGTGTATCTGAGTTACCTTTAGCCCCCATTCTCGCAATTTCTTGACAAGATATTCCAACGTATCGCGGTGCTCAGTGAAAAGTAGTAACTTGGTGTCCGGATCTCTGAAGATATTCTCTTTGGTAAGAATTTGATGTAGTTTCTTCAGCTTGGACTCAACTTCACGCTTTTCCAGAGCCTCTGCCTTGGTAATGAGTTCTTCCAATTCAGCTATCTGTTCTCGAATGCTTTCCCTATCCTCGGGTAAGGCCGCATTTTCAACTTCCTCTATGAGTTTCTCAGCTTCATCTTCAGGCAGTTCATCTAAATCCTCAAGTCTCTTTTCGTCAAACGTCGTTACTTGAGGTTTGCGAAGTCGTTTCTGAAGTCTCTCTTTCATTCGCTCCAGACTTCGTCTAGCAGCATAGATACTTGAAGCAAATCGTCGTTGCAACATCGCCATTATGAAGCCAATAGCTCTTCCGCGTGCTGTGGTATCTGCTGCCGCCCTTATCGATTGGTCTTCTACATAGTCCGTAAGTGCCAAGTAGAAGTTGATTTCCTCGTCATCAAGGTCGAATCTTGCAGTCTGGACATCACGTTTTGTGAAAATCTTTGTCACAGTCCCTGTTTCAGGATCCGGAAAATTGACTAGCGCCTCCTTAACTCGTCTAAGATAGAACGGCGCGTAGTTGCGTTGCATGGCGTCCTGAAGACTTCGTACGTCCCCGTATACATCCTTGTCTAGTAGTTGGAGAAACAAACAAAAGTTCTCCGGGTCACCTTTGTGTGGTGTGGCAGTCAGCAGTAGAAAATGGTCTGTCTTTGGAGACAAGAGTTCTCCAAGGATGTACCTGTCACTCTTGTGGTCAGGATCGCTAGCACTCATTTTGTGTGCTTCATCAACAATGATGAGGTCCCAAGGTTCTGCTCTCTGAATACTTTCCCTGACTTCATCTCTTTTGGCCCAGTCCATCGAGGTAATTATCTGAGGTTTGTCTGTCCACGGATTAGTACCGTATGAGCTTCGCAGATCGTAACCTCGAAGAATCTCGAAGGATTCTCGTAACTTGTCTCTAAGTTCCCTTTGCCACTGGAATGACAGGTTTGCAGGCGTTATAATCAAGGTTCGATTGACAAGTCCTCTGATCTTCAGTTCTTTTAGCAGGAGTCCTGCCATGATGGTTTTTCCTGCCCCTGCATCATCAGCTAGCAGGAAGCGAATGCGTGGCAAAGGCAAAATATTGTCATATACGGCCTCAAGTTGGTGGGGAAGTGGAACAACGCGTGCTATCGAAAGTGAAAAGTAAGGATCAAATTCGTAGGCCAACCCCAACCGTTGTGCTTCTATTCCAAGCCGGAACCGAGAAGCATCGCCATCAAAGGTCTCCTCCGGAGGAGAAATGCTAATCTGTTTGAGTTGCAACTCTGTGAGTGTTATTTGTCTATGTTGCCCAGTATGCAGCCCCTCACCCTCAATTTTCAATGATGAACCCATTTCTTGAATGAAAACCACTCTGATGGGTTCGGGCAACATGAGGCCCTGGATGACGGCTCCTACTCTTAGTGCACTTTTACTCTCAGTTACCTTGCCCTTGCTCATATTCTCCCCTTGCTATTCTTCTTGTAGAACTCCAGTAGCCTCACAATAATCTCATCATACGTGTCTTCTTTCCTTCCTAATTCAGCTAGCATTTTCTTTGTGTCTGGCCTGACCTTTACTGTCGTCATCCGCGTAGCCACAGAAGTATCCCTAGTATACGTAGTATCGTAAGTTTTAATAAGCTTATGTCCGTGGAGCATGCACTGCTAATTCTTACGGCTTCGTTAGTGCTTTTGCCAGCGCCTTAACCTCAGACTCCACGAAGGCTTTTCAAACTTGTCGGAGTTGCTCGCGACTTCTCTTATCCAAAAAATCTTTTCGTCCCACCGTTCTTCAAATCGCTCTGCACACCTTTCAACATTCTCAATTGTCTGAACAGTTTCTATGAAGGACCATGCCACACTTGCAGAAATGAGAAATCGGCTCGTTCTTCTCTATGCACCTCAGACATATCTTCGCCTTCAATTTGTTATCCGCCTCTTCTCTTTGTCTCGCAAGCCATGTAGAGATAGGATTGCGTTGTCCACATCTCTTCCACTTAGGTAAACATGGACGGAAGCCATTTCACTGCTTTGCGTCCAGCCAAACGTTTTGTTAGTTATTTTTTAGTGTGGTTGGCCGGATTCAACGAAAAGGTCGAGTATAGAGGGATTGCCGTCTGTCTTCAGGAGCTGCCAATCACTCGGAATCGTGGGCGTCCGGAGATCGACGATGAAAAAGGATCATTGACACGTATTTCGATGAGTACAAGCATCATCCCTTGCTGACAATTAGTCTACCATCTTCCTCGGAAAATATCAAGCGGTCTCCAGTTTTCAGGTTGAATCTTTCACGGACATCTTTCGGTATTGTGACTTGGTTCTTCGGTGAGAGTCTTGAGATTCCAAT
>CAYXJU010000178.1:0-3593 GCA_964464765.1 uncultured Candidatus Bathyarchaeia archaeon
AAGTCTCTCAAAATCTGGAGGAGCATTCAATCCGGTTCCGATAGCTGTCCCGCCTATCGCTAGTTCCATCAGTGAATCTTTTGCCTTTTCTATCCTCTCGACCCCATGAGAGATCATGCTCGCGTAACCGCTGAACTCTTGCCCTAGCGTTATGGGAATGGCATCTTGCAGATGGGTTCTACCAGATTTCACAACATCGGCGAACTCATGTTCCTTTTTCTCAAGGGCTGAGAATAGGCGTCTTAGGGCTGGAAGAAGATGAGAAACGAGGGCCTCGACGGCAGATATGTGGATAGTTGTGGGAAAAACATCGTTTGAAGATTGACTCATGTTCACGTGGTCGTTGGGATGAACCACGGCTTTTTCGCCTCTCCTTCCGCCTAGCAACTCTATTGCACGATTCGCGATCACTTCGTTCGCGTTCATGTTCGTGGAGGTTCCCGACCCCGTTTGAAATATGTCGAGCACAAACTGATCGTCGAGTTTTCCTTCTATCACCTCTTGTGCAGCTTCAGCTATCGCCCGTCCCTTCTTTTCTTCAAGAAGATTGAGTTTCATGTTGACCTCTGCAGACGCTTTCTTGACGATACCAAGAGCTCTGATGAAGCCTCTCGGAAAGACCGTACCGGATATCCTGAAATTCTCCAATGCCCTTTGAGTCTGAGCTCCATAGTACGCTTCTTTTGAAACCTTTAGACTTCCCATCGTGTCTTCTTCAATTCTGAATGATTCGCTCATAGTCAGCACCTAGGACTTTGGCGACTCGAACATTCGAGATCAAATATTACTGTGACGCGCTAGACTTAAGTAAGTAACGTAAGCGATCTCTAATTGTAGGGAACTGAAACATGAGTATGCCTCATCCCAAACATGAGAAGCACGTATGCAAGATTTGGACAGACACCTATAACGTCGACGAAATCAGAAAACTCGTCAAGAACCCGCAGTTCATCTGCAAGAGTTGCGGTCGAGCGGCAGCGAACCAAGAGAACCTGTGCGATCCAACACCACTCTAACCAAGAATTCCCTTTCCAACTTTTTTCATCAGCTCCACTTGTGGTGGAAGAGTATCCCACGAGTGTCTGAGCGCCTTTTTATCCGAGGATTTTTCTGCGTGTCTATCATCGTGGAGCCGCTTTTATGAAAAGTCTTTTATACGTGCTGGAAGGCTCATCTAGCCCGTCCGCTAGACAAACTACTGATAAAGAATTGGAATGGCGAGAAATGTATGGCTAACGAAAAATTATTGGATGAAGTCAAACAAGCAATCATCGACTATGACCTAGATAAGGCGACGCAGATAGCTAAGGATGCAATATCCAAAGGGGTAGAACCTTTGAAAGTCTTGGAGGCTGCCTCTGATGGAATCAAGGTAATGGGAGAGAAATTCCATGCCTTTGAGATCTTTCTGCCACAGCTTACAATGGCTGCTGACGCGATGGTTGCTGTAGAAAAGATAGTTGAACAGAATCTGCCTAAAGGAGAACTCACCCACAAGAAGAAAGTCGTTTTGGGAACGATTGTGGGGGACTTGCATGACATTGGAAAGAACATTGTCTTTGCTATGCTTACAGGGGCTGGCTTTGAGGTACATGATATTGGAAAGGATGTTTCAATTGAACAGTTCATTAGCAAGGCAAAGGAGATCGGAGCAGAAATCATAGCCGTATCAGCCCTTATGACGACCACGATGGACGGCCAGAGACTGCTGATTGAGGAACTTAAGAAAACCAATCTCAGAAACAAGTACAAGGTTCTGATTGGAGGCGGCTGTACGACTCAGGAGTGGGCGACCAAGATAGGAGCCGATGGATACGGAAGAGACGCAAAAGCAGCAGTCGACGTAGCAATGAGAAGTCTTGGACTAAAATAAGGGTGGATATTGAATCATGAAGACCAATCAACTTAAGGTTCTTGACGAGAACGAAATTCAGCAGATTCACCAGGGTACATTAACCGTCTTGGAGAAGACGGGAATCTACGTAAATGAGGAAGAAGCTCGCAAGATCCTCAAAGAACACGGCGCTAAAGTGGACGACGCCAAGAAACGTGTCTGGATTCCGCCAAGCCTACTTGAGGAAGGCATAAAGAAAGCTCCAAGCGAATTCACGATTCACGCACGCGACCCCAAACTCACTCTCAAGATAGACTGTGAGAAAGTATACTTCGAACCCATGGTTGGAAGACTCAACATCCTCGACTCTACCACATGGAAGAGAAGACGGACCACTCTCAAAGACCTAGAGAATCTCATGAAGATCGCAAACGCGATGCCGAACTTCAACTTACTGCACAGCGGAGCCATGATGCCACATATCGAAGGTGTACCAGATCCAATTGCCCACGTGTACGGATACTTTACGGCTATCAAGAATGCACAGAAAGTTGTGAAAGGAACAGGCCGAGGCACAAGCAAGGCAAGAGACTGCATTAGAATGGCAGCAGTATTGGCTGGTGGAATGGACAAGCTCAAGAAAGAGACGTGGGTCTTCACCACAGGAAACACCGTATCACCACTGCAACTTGACAAACCTCAGGTTCAGGGAATTATCGAATACGCCCGTGCCAACCAAGCCGTAGACATTACGGCTGAAGTTCAATCTGGAGCAACAAGCCCAGTAACTCTCGCAGGATCAATTATAGTTCAAAACTGCGAGGTCTTGACAGGCATACTCATCTCACAACTGACGAAAGCAGGAGCACCTGTATTCTATGGAACCTGCGGTGGAGTCATGGACATGAGACTTGCTGACATTGCCTTGGGAGGCGTCGAATCAGGACTAATCAACGTAGCCTCCGCTCAAATGGCCCACCACTACCACATACCTTGCAGAGGCACAGCAGCAACAACAGAATCCAAAGCACTGGACATGCAAGCAGGATACGAAAAAGCCGTCACATTACTAATGTCTGCGTTAGGTGGAGCCAACACAATATTCTATCCGGGTGCAATGGATCACGCGTTGACCATAAGCCTAGAATCATACATAATTGACAATGAGATAATTGGAATGGTTAACCGAGCCTTGAAAGGAATGATCGTGGACCAAGCACACCTAGCTGTTGATGTAATAGATAGGGTTGGACCGATGGGACACTTCCTAGGCCAGAAACATACAATGCAATTCCTCAAAGACGAACACTACTTCCCCACCATAAGCGACAGAAGAATCAGGGAAGAATGGGAGAAAGACGGATCAAAAGAACTCAAGGAAATCGCCAAGGAAAGAGTCCAACAGATACTCAAAGAACACAAACCAATGGAACTAGACAAAGACCAAGAAAAACAACTGAGGAGTATCATCCAAGAAGTCGAAAAGAGAGAAGGCGTATACTGCCCACCATAAACAAGCATAACGCGAATCCCGCGAAAAAAATGATGCGGGACCGCAAACTCTTTTTTTATTCCAAATGTTTCTCAATGCATTCGGGTAGACATACTGCATTTTAGAGTTAATACTGTCTTGACGCGGTCTACTCCATCAAGGAAAACTTAATCATAATAGGCTCAGATGAAAAATGACAGCAAGGAAATCGATGCACTTGGGGATGCAGCCGACAATAGAAGTCGTCAATGGCGAAATGACTTGGAG
>CAYXJU010000179.1:0-3567 GCA_964464765.1 uncultured Candidatus Bathyarchaeia archaeon
CCGGAGCACTGGTTCTGGAATAGAGAAATCTCCGGTGGAATTCTAATCGAGCACGCCGTACATTTTATCGATTTAGTAAACAGCCTCACGGACCAGAAGCCAATCCAAGTGACGGGTTCCAGATTCCGCCGTAATCAGATCCAAGAGGATCAAGCCATGGCCAACATAGTGTATGATCGCGGGCTTATGGCCACTCACTACCATGCCTTTTCCCGTCCAGGGTACTTTGAGGACACATCAATCCGTTTAGTTTACGATCTGGCTCAAATTGACCTCGAAGGCTGGATCCCATTGAAAGGAAGAGTCAAGGCTTTGGTGAACGATGAAACGAAAGAAGCTCTGAAACAGCTGCCCAGACTAGCCATTCAAGATGCGAAATCGGTTCATGGAATCAAGGATGTGTCTCGTATGGAGGGCTGGGGAGAACCGGAGATATCCATTCCTCCCAGCTTTCCAGACAAGGTGCGGTCGGGCGGCGTCGAATACGAAGTTGACGAAATGATCAGTGCGACGATTAACTTAGGCGTCTCCAAGCAGATGATATACGAAGACTGCGTACGCTCCGTACTCCAAGATCTGATTAGCAAGATTGAGAACCCGAACCATACCCTGCGGACTCCTCTGGAAGCGGGGCTTTCAAGTCTGGAGATTGCGTATCGAGCAGACAGATTCGCAAGAGACCTAAACTATGTGTCTTCCCCAGTCTCTCCTTCCTAGCGCGGCCGTGTACTATTCTTGATCTTCCACAGTCGATGACCTAACTCTTCTAAGTATCCCCTGTTTTCTAGTTTTTGTGTCCACTCGTTTGGGATGGATTCAAATCCATGGTAGGCTCCTGCGATGGCGCCTGTCATAGCTCCGATGGTATCCGTGTCTCCTCCTAGGCTAATCGCATACATTACGCTTTCCTTGAAGGATTCATGCTTGGCTAGGAACGAGTAGATAGCCGCGGGTACAGAGTTGAAAGCTTCAATACTGTTCCCAAGTTCCAAAGCCACTTTGGATTGGCTCGTGTTTTCATTCAGCAGCTTTTGCGTAAGTTCCAACTTTCGACTGTAGACACTATTCTCGGTGAAGGCCATAAGTTTCTCAAGGTATAAGGCTGGCTGAAGCTTTTCGAAAGGTTCCTCGTTTACGGCCAAGGCGACAGCGTAGGCTTGAAGTGCGGCGGCCTCTGCTCCTAACTTGTGACTGTGGGTGATTCTGCTTGATTCGTATGCGACTTCCCTTAGTTTCATAGGATTCTCGTGATAGAGCAATCCTATAGGAGCCACACGCATAGCCGACCCATTCCCAAATGAGCCTCCGGGATAGAGTAGTTTATCCAAATCTTTCCAAGACATTTCCTGCCTTATCATCTTGAATACGTTAGGTGGACCTGGGCCATATCCTCTGTACGGTTCCAATTCATAATTCTTGATGAAAGTGTTGGCCATATTCTGGGCTTCGAATCCCTTCGATTGGATCAATGATTCTGCTACGCCAATTGTCATGTGGGTATCATCGGTATAGCTGAACCTGTTGAGTTCCGCGGTCCTCTCAACTTTCTCTGGGTCTACGTGAAAAGATCCTTCAAAGAAGCTGCCCAAGGAGTCCGCTACGGCCACTCCCAGAACGCATCCTATGAACTTCGATTCTTTATCGGGATTCTTCATGCAACTCAGTAATAGATATGAAGAGCTTAAGAGTTTGATTCCTTGGCAGAGTTTAAAGTTTGCCTACGGTCAAGCAAGTATCAGGGCCGGTCACTATGGTTCTTACTCGTAGTGGATGAGCTCTTTTTCTTCGAGAGTTTCCTGAAGTTTGGTGGTGGCACGATAGATTTCTTCTTCCTTCTTCGCCCCTACACATACAAGCTTTCCAGTTGAGAACAGGAGAATCACGACTTTCGGTTCTTCCATGCGGTAGATCAAGCCTGGAAACTGTTCAGGCTCATACATGACTCTCTTTAGCGAGTATGTTGCCTTATCTAGATCAATAGGTCCACCGAGGCCTCCGGAGGCGACTATGTTCTGTATCTGAATGTCGGGTTTATCTATGGTGATGATTCCAGTATTCTTCAAGTCGTCCACAACTTTCATCACAGCTTCTTTCGCTTGTCGCTCTGATTTGGCTCCTGTACACACCATTTTTCCAGAACTGAAGATGAGAGTTGCGGTCTTGGGTTCCTTCAACCTGTAAACGAGGCCGGGAAACACTTCCGGTTGATATTGGACGGCTGGAAACACTCGAATAATGGAGTTAAGGTCGATGTCTTGTTTAAGAGCAGCTGTGGCGACGACGTTCTCTATGTTTATGAACGTCTTTGCCAAGCTTTTATGGCTCCGAGGTCGGATATATCGCTAGAACCCCCACCATCTCATGACGTGTCTTTGCATACTTAAGTTGATGATGAAAAGAAACGCGATTAATCGCCGCCATCTCACCTTAACGGTCAAAAGCTAAAGAGTAAGGCAACCCACTATCAGACGGTTCTATTGAAACGCTTACCAACAGAGATGTTGCACTATGGGCGAGGTAGACCTTGCGGCCAACGGCAATCTGTGGCCGAAATGAGTAATCGCTGGTATCTGATCTGGATTTCACAGAAATATGGGCTTGAAGCACATAAATTCCTTGCATGTTTTCTAGACGCGTGGGCAGATGAGAGATCATCGTGCAAGAGTATATCGATCCAGTGTCGCCAAAAGACAAAGAATGGGGGTATCTTTCTCGTAACGCAGGATCGAAAGATAATCGCGCAACTAAGCCTCAGTGAGATAGCATTGAAACGACTGCCAGACGTCGATCTTGCAGGTTCTCCGTGGAATGAATCGATCCTAATTACGAAAACCGAAAAGTTGGGACCGATTGACATGCAAATCAAAGATATAAACGCTGGAGTCAAATGGATCAATCTGAAGGCGATGGTCGTTGAGAAATCAATCACGAGAAGAGTCTACTCAAGGCTCGGCAACCCTCTCGATTTATCAACCGCAACAATTTCTGACAACACTGGTTTCATCAAGTTGCCACTTTGGAACGCCCAAGTAAATATGGTCTCTATTGGCGACACAGTTCAAATTGAGAATGGGCGAGTGGCAAGGTTTAGAGGAGAATTACAAGTGAACGTTGGCAAAAATGGCAAACTTGAGGTCGTCTAGAAACAATCAAAATGAGAGCTGTGCAATTAATCATCACGTTTTATGGCGGTAGACGACATTTCATTAATCGCTAGCCTTAATATGCTCTCGTATTTTTCTACTTTCTTGGATCTTCGAGATTCTATTAAGAGATTGTTGACACCTCTCCTTGAGTCGCGATTGAGTCGGGATCAATTTAAGCCCAGTAGATAGCAAGTCTTCTCTCCACCCGATTGGGCTGCTGAGGAGTCTTTACGCCTTTTCTATAAGGTATAGCCGGATCGCCATGACCTTCGTCCAGAGGTATGTTTAAGTCGATTGCTAGTTGTAATGGCGGTTGTGGTACAGCAAGGTACTCATGGAGGTGAACATTGGATGACCGAAATGCCAGAGCATGCACCTATGCCAGCAGAGAGAGTCTCTGTTATGCCGAGAACTCCTATCC
>CAYXJU010000180.1:0-3547 GCA_964464765.1 uncultured Candidatus Bathyarchaeia archaeon
GTCATGACTCTTGCTCCAGCCAGACTCGCGCCGACACATGCTGACATTGCTGAATGCTCAGACTCGACGCAAACGAATTCAGCGTCTGTTTCTCCGTTTGCTACGTATTCGCTGAATCTCTCTACCATTATCGTCTGCGGGGTGATCGGATAAGCCGCGACGACATCTACGTTAGCTTGTTTTGCTGCGTAGGCTACGGCTTCATTTCCACCCATTCCAACGAGTTCTTGTGGCCTGACAGTTGATCCTTCGCCTTGATAGGGAATTATCACTTCATTGTATTCTTCTTTTCTTCTGTACATTCTATTCACTCACCATAGAAATTGCGTCAACGGGACATTCTTCAGCGCAGATCGCGCAACCCTTGCAATGGTCATAATCTTCAGAGACGCCTTTCTCTGTTCTGATGATTGCAACATCAGGGCAGAAGATCCAGCACATGAAACACTTGATGCATTTCTTCTGATCTATCACGGGTTTCTTGGAAACTCTCCAGTCTCCAGTCCTGTACTCAGTTGATGATCCAGGTTCAAATATCACCGCGGCAATCGGTGTTTCTTTCCAAGGGAGTTTCATTCTTTCGCTGAGAGGTTTCTTCTCTTCTTTCAATTCGCTCTTACCTCTGTCATGCCTCTTTTCATAACGTTCAAGTTCTTGTCGATGAGTTCTGCTGAGAATCTTTCTTTCATGGCTTTAGTCAGGGATTCCATCGATACGGCTGGAACTGTCTTGATAAGAGCTCCAAGCATTGCTGTATTGAACGCTTTTCCGCTGCCGAATATGTCCAAGGATATTTTCGTGGCGTCAACGGTGTAACAATTTGCGTTAGAAAGACTAAGTTCCTGTTTTACTTCCTTATTTGACTTTGACGAATTAATCAGGAGGGTGCCATCTTTTTTCAGTCCATCCGTCACTTTCACTATTTTCAGTAGTGTCGAGTCCAGAACTACAACGACGTTGGGGTCGTAGATACGGCTGTGAACTTCTATTGGCGTGTCTGATATTCTCGTGAATCCAGTCATTGGGGCACCTATGCGCTCAGGTCCGAATTCTGGGAAAGATTGAATATGTTTTTTCTCTAGAAGGCCGGCATAGGCGAGTAGTCGGCTGACCGTTATGATGCCTTGGCCTGCCCTGCCATGCCATCTTATTTCATACATCACTTTGCGATTCACCCGTCAGATTCCGGATTGATTTAGGATGGGAACTGCGGTCAACTCGGTTCACATCCGGTCATCTGACGATAAGAAATGCAAGTTCGAGAAGACAGGCCGCACGTAACCCTAGTGGGCTCCTAAAAACTTTCCGGATTGGTGATCTCCACGTAATACACATAGATGAAATTGATGCGAAGGGTTATCTAGAAATCTTTAAGCTTGACTCAACTGCTACTTTCAAAAATCCTGCAAGGAGATCTGACATAGGATTCGCTCAAAACGTGAATATGCGTTAAAGAGAAGATAGATTTGGCAAATGAGAATATGGTCGTGACTCCGTGGGAAGTCTCGGGGAAAATTGATTACGACAAGCTAATACAGCAATTTGGAACTGAGCCCATAACCGAATCGCTCCTTGAGAGGATTAAGAAACACACTGGTGAACTTCATCTTCAACTAAGACGGAAGATCTTCTTCTCGCACAGGGACCTGAATTGGATTCTTGACATGTACGAGAAAGGTGAACGTTTCTATCTTTACACTGGAAGAGGCCCTTCCGGAGACGTGCACATCGGTCATGTTGTTCCTTGGATATTTACCAAGTACCTGCAGGACAAGTTTGGAGCCAAGCTTTACTTCCAGTTAACTGATGATGAAAAATTCTTCATTACTCCTGAGATGACCAAGGAGAAGGCTCTGAGCCTCACCTATGAGAATGCTCTTGACGTGATAGCGATAGGATTCGATCCCAAGAAGACGAAACTCATTTCAGACATGAAAAATGCAGGGGTCATGTACAACATCGCTATCGACATCGCTAAACATGTGACAGCGTCAACTGCCAAAGCGGTCTTCGGGTTTACTGACAGTTCCAACCTGGGAATCACATTCTTTCCTTCCATGCAAGCTGCACCATGCTTCATAGATTCCGTTTTCGAAAAGAGAAATGTGCCTTGCCTCATCCCGGCCGCCATCGACCAAGATCCCTACTGGAGAATTGCCAGAGATGTAGCTCCTAAACTCGGCTACTACAAGCCTGCACAGATACACTCCAGATTCCTACCTGGCTTGGGAAGAGGAGGGAAAATGTCGTCCTCCATGCCTGAGACATGTATATTCACAGTTGATCCACCTGAGGTTGCTGAGAAGAAGATCATGAACGCGTTCACAGGCGGCCGTGCGACGATTGAAGAACAGAGAAGACTTGGTGCAGACCCATCGATTTGCACGGTTTGCGAGTATGAACGATTGATGTTTGAACCAGATGACGAGAGGCTAGTTGAAAGGGAGCGTCTCTGCAGAACTGGGGGGATCCTGTGTGGAGAATGCAAACCGAAACTCGCTGAAAAAGTCATGAAGTTCTTGATAGAACATCAGAAAAGAAGAGAGAAGGCTAAAGATGTGGTGGAGAGTTACTTCTTACAGCCATGATGCTCCAAATCAGTTTCGATGTTTCTAACGTAGATGTTGGTCTTGGATGTTTGAAAGGCTGAAGTAATCTTGTCTGCCAATTCTCTGGATTCGTATCGCAAAGCCGGACAGATAATTGCTCGACTTCGGAGCCAAGTGCCCAGAATGGTTTTCGAAGGTATGGAGGTCGTGGATCTGTGCGAGAAAGTGGAAGAATCAATACTCAAGATGGGTGGCAACTCGGCTTTTCCATGCAACATTGGAATAGGAAGCGTTGCAGCGCACTACACTTCTCTTCTAGGTGATCAGTCAACCATTCCTAGAGGATCAATTGTAAAGGTGGACTTCGGGGCAGAGGTGTCGGGATACGTGGCTGACAGCGCAATCACAGTCTCCTTCAACCCAGAATTTCAACCAATGATAGTCGCTGCTGAAGAAGCGTTGAAGACTGCAATTGAAAACGTCAGGTCTGGAGCGAAAGCACGTGACCTAGGAGGAGCCATTGAAAGATGCATCGCAAGGTACGGCTATAAGCCGATACGAAACCTGACCGGACACAAGATCGAGAGATACTCACTCCATACTGGCAAGGCTATTCCCAACGTTTCAGAAATCGATGGATCCATTCTGGAAGAGGGCGAGGTCTATGCGATCGAACCCTTCGTCACCTCCATCGACGCTGACGGCACAGTCGAGGATGGAGGAGGCCCCTTCATCTATAAACTCAACAAAGAGAAGGGCGCCAAGAGCCAGGAGGCCAAGCGTCTCCTCAATCAAATTGTGAAGAAATATCGAACGCTACCTTTCGCATACAGGTGGCTTCAAAAATCGTATTCGACAAGAAACTTGCTGGCCGCTATGCATGAACTCCTCGCGTCGAAGTGCATCACTTCCTATCCGGTTCTAGTGGAGTCGAGTGGAAGGCCTGTGGCGCAGGCTGAGCACACGGTCATTGTTGAGAAGGAAGGATGCGAAGTCCT
>CAYXJU010000181.1:0-3514 GCA_964464765.1 uncultured Candidatus Bathyarchaeia archaeon
TGCAACACCCATAGATTCCTGCTTTCCTTGTATACAAGATTCTACTTTCGTATTGTCTGTACAGTCTTTCCTTCTTTTCGGCATCTATTAGTTCTACAGAATACCTCATGCTAGACGCATACTCCTTGCTGCCCTAGATCAATCCTATCATTCCCAGTTCATGTGCTCTGAAGAAAAACGTTGCTTCGATATAGACAATTCCCAAGATTGCATCTAAACCATTTATTATGTCAGAGTGCGGCCAAGGTAATGGCTTGACATAGGTTCGAATTTGATCGCATAGTCGCAAAAGAGTTCCAGTTGTGGTGCACCTGCAAATCTCAAGGACACGAAACCTAGAGTTATCATCAGCGGCAGAATATACTACTTGCAGCGACTATTGCATGCGCGTTTTCCTAGATTCCTGAGACTTGTTGATGCCTAATTGTGACGCTTTTAAGACAGGAGACAAGGCAAGGCTGATCTAAATCACTATGACCTTCTCAATAACGCTGCGGAATCTACTCTCGAAAATGGGCGTATCATCGCGAAGGTTGAGAAAAGTGAACATTATCAAGATTCCAGTTTCAGACAGTGGCATCGGGATCAAAGGAGGCGACCTGACTCGGGTCTTCGAACCCTTTGCGGCCGTCGACAAACCCTCTTATATCAAAGGTACTGGGCTAGTCTTAGTGTGTCTAAGGGATTGGTCGAGACTCATGAAGATAGTTTGTCGGCTGAATCTGCTGGCGAGGGAAAAGGCGCAACTTTCACTTTTGCCATTCCTAGACTCAATGAAAAGAGGAACGTGAATTGACTTTTGGTAAACAAGATCTTAGTTGTAGACGATGAACCTACTATCCGAGAGCTTGCTCAGCTCATCCTACAGGATGAAGGATATCACGTGATAACGGCAGAGAACGGAGTTGAGGCACTGCAGAAAGTGAGAGATGAAATGCCTGATCTAGTACTCCTAGATATGGTAATGCCGGGGATGAGTGGGCCGGACGTATGCAGGATCCTCAAAGCTGAAGCGAAGGTTAACTTCATTCCTATAGTAATGTTCACGGTTCTCGGCCGCGATACAGACATGAAGCTTGCAAAGGAAAGTGGATGTGATGACTACTTTCTTAAGCCCTTTACTCCTGAAGATCTGGTTGCAGAAGTCAAGAAGCATCTTGAGAAGGTTAGGCATCGAAAGCTCTGACTGGTATGGGGAATTCAAAGGGAACACGTTGAGACATTTCCGATTCAATCATGTCGCATACGTGCAACTCCCAGATTCTCCAGTCGTCGTGTGTCTGTAAGGTTTCTTCAGATAATTCGAACTTGACGATGCTACCCTGTTCTTTTCAGTCTTGATTGAATTTCTGAGATCTCAACAGATCTCTGCCAAAGGCCCCGCAGCATCTTCGTCATCTTCTCAATCTGTTCTTGTTCGTTGGTGTAGTACATATTATCAAAATATTCCATGGAATCAGCGTTTTCTGCATCTAACACTTTCTTAAATCGAAATAGGTGTTTCCTATCAAAGAGTGCTATTCCAAGATAGTCAATGCTAGGGTCTCTTACCTCACAATACTTCGACAATGCCATTGCACTCTCGAGATTTTTGGTGTTGATTGGGAACATCACTCGGACTCTGACACCTTTCTGAGACAGTTCCTGTATTGAGTGATTTCCAAGGTGCGTAAGAATAATCATTGACGGGCTAATTGCGATTATCTCTTCGGTTGTCTCAGCAACTATGCCGTTGAATAAATTGAATGCTGCTTGTCGATTATCAATTGTGAGCGTCTTTCCTGAAGGTTTTCCAACTTCGATTTGCCTTATCCTTTCATCTGCATCGATTCCTGTAATCCATAGCTCATCAAAGAGCCTTCCGGTTACATCAGTAATGAATCTGCTGCTAGTCCATAATCCGCCCTCCCATCTAGGTGGCTTTGTGATATCCTCTGATTGTAGGATCAACGCCTCTTCTCCATCTTTCATTACGATACGTGGAAGCGGAACCGAATCGCTTGTTATATGTCGCAATTCAATAGTAAGGTGCTTCGTGGACCCGAGTTTCATGATACGTCTCACTATGTTGAGATTTTCTTTTGATACGTTCGTAAGAATTCTGGAGGTTACAGCGTGGGCTTTTGTCAACTTCCTCAGCAGAGCTTCCAAGAGATCCAAACGTTCAGCTCTGATAATGTCTAGAGTCGTCATTATCATTCTTAGTTCTTTGTTTGCTCCATCTATCATATTGGAGATCGTGTAACTCAGGTTATTAGTCCCTCGGACTGCCAAGAATTTTTCGACAGGAGATGTTGGTCCCCCTAACTTCACAGAGTCCCAACTTGATAGCAAGCTATCTTTCTCTCTCTCCAGAGAACTAGCTTGTTCTTTCTTGGTTCGAATGGACAAATCCAGTAGGTTCTCGAAAGGAACAACAGTGAAGCGCGCGGGGGATTCAAGTGTCGTCTCCACAGCCCCCTTGTTCTGTAAATTCTTCAAGATAGTGTAGACTTGCGCTTTGTGCATTCTGAGGCGCTTCGAAATATCTAATCCTTTCAGAACGCCTTCTCTTGCAAGAAGGACGTAGACCTCCGATTCTTTCTCTGTTAATCCTAATTCTCTGAGTGCTCGACTTACGTTTTCCTTGGACAATTTCGAAACCTTATCCACTAACTTGAGTTTGTGAAAAGCTACTACTTAAGATTGATTTTGTGCGCAGGTCAAGGCTGCGGAATTAGGTATAAGGAGGCAACAGGTGGTCCAGGGTTCAGCTAGCGAAAAGCTTCATGGCACTGGGTTAAGTTAGTGAATCTCGGTATAAAGACGATGATGCAAGATGTCCAGAGCTTCATAGAGCAAGCGAGAGCCTATGGCTATTCGTTCTTTCAAATGACGATATAAGGGCAATTAGAAAATGAAGTTAGTTCATTTGGACAGTGTGATCCGACATTATCGTTGCTGGTAGTAGTTCTCGACTTTCGTGACTGACCAACACTCGACTAGACAAACCAGTACATAGTGTATATTAAGCCGCGATGTTGCCGAATTTCCTTGTATTGATTTATCCTTCTGTGGATCTTGATTTGCTTGAATTGACTATGCATTAGGCAACAGAAAGCTCTGGAAGTTGTTCATAATATTGGCAGTTTGCAGGATGGACTTCATTTCTCAAAGACTTATAGGATTTACCAGGAATCTACTCTTAGATTGCGATGTTGCTGACGAACAAGGAAATATTGGCTTCTGCTATGCTGGGAAAATATGCTGTTGGAGCGTTCAACATTCATAACTTGGAAAGCTTGCAAGCTGTTGTCGAGGCAGCCCAAGAGGAGAACTCACCGGTAATAGTCGCGGTGACTCCAAGCGCGATCAAGTATAGTGGCTTAACATATCTTGCCAAACTAGTGAATATGGCTGCGCAAATTACGCCTGTACCCGTGTCTCTGCACTTGGACCACGGGAAGGATCTTGAGATAGCTGCAAGATGTCTGAGTGGAGGGTTCACGTCCGTTATGATTGATGGTTCTCATCT
>CAYXJU010000182.1:0-3509 GCA_964464765.1 uncultured Candidatus Bathyarchaeia archaeon
GTGGTGAGTAGGGAGCGTAGCCTATTTTGATCACCCAGTAGATGAGATCTTTCTCGGTGACTATGCCTAGCAACTTTCCATCCTCAACAACTGGAAGCCGTCTGATGTTGTTCTTTCGCATCGTTTCCAGCGCTTCAAATCCAGTCATTTTGGGAGAGGCAGTTATTAGGGGACTTGACATGATGTCTCCGACCTTTCCGCTCAAGATATCTTTTCCTTGAATGCATTTTCTAATTGTGTCTCGTTCAGTCACGATGCCTACAGGCTTGCCCTTCTCAACAACAACTACGTTTCCTATGTCTTTGTCAACCATCATCTGAAGGGCTTTCTTTACGGGGTCACCAACCTCAACCGTAACAACTTTCTTTGCCATTAATTGATCCAATGTATCTGAGTCCGTCATGAAAGTTCACCAAAAATGAATATTTGGCGATGAGTACGCTGTCTACTCTACATATATGCTTATCGAAAAATGTGGAAACTCATATATTGATGGAGGGGTTGAGTCATTGACTAGTGATGCGTTTATGCCCTTTGTTGAGATACATTATCTTGAAGGTAGGACCCAAGAGCAGAAAGAAAGGTTAGCCAAAGCAATCACCGACGCTGTCACAAAGATCTTTGAGGTTCCGGAAGAAGCTGTCTGGATCGAATTTGATGAGATGGCAAAGATAGATTTCGCTGTGGGTGGAGTTCCAAAAAGTAAAAAGTAAGATAGTTCTCTGCGCTGCTATTGGTTCCTCTTGTGTTTTAGTGTAGGTTCTCACTGTAAATGCAAGATGTTGAGTCTCTTAGGCCATTCGCAGCACTAGATCGTTGATTGCGTCGCCTCTATATCCGAGTTCGCCGCCGCCAGCGTATGACAGGCGTATGGTTCCCTTGAATCCTCCGCTCGGTGGGTGAAGACGAAACACTGGTTTCACACCACTTTTCCAGAGTCTCTTGAGTGAAAGGTCTCCTTTGATTATGGCTTTCGCCAATTCATCTATGGACTTGTATCCCAGTTCCTTTGCAAACTCGGGGGTTAGTCTCTTGCCTTTTCTTAATTCCGCCTTTTTTTCGAGCATGTATCGAATTGTGTCGGGTTTCGCTTCGCCCCAAGTTAGACGGTCTTTAGCTTTCTTCAGCATCCCGGTGGTCTGTGGTTCGTCGTAGTAGAGTGATGCGTGATGCTTTTTTGACAGCCCTAAAGATGCTAACGTGTCTTTGATATCAGGTTGGCTGGTAGATTGGCCTCTCAGCCTAATCGCTATCAAGCACTTTGACTGGGTTCTTGTGTCTGCCTTCTTCACTTTACCCAGTCCTCGCTTGTAACGACTCTGTACGTGCTTCTCAAAGCATCGAAGACGGCGAAAGCCGCTGATCCAAGAGTGTTTGTAGACCCATAGGTCCTAGTCCAGCAGTCGCTTATTCCAGCCAATCTAAGTATGATCTTAGGTGTCTCGCCTCCAACCAGTCCAAGTCCTCTGGGGCCGGGGAGAATTTCTATGGAAACACTTCCGCATTTGCCCCGGACTCTGAATGATATAGAATGGGGTTGGTTGCAGGCGCATTCCCAGCTTCCACATCCTCTTCGAACTGGCATTATGTCGAGTTTGGCTTGGGTGGTAGCCTTTTCTATAGCCATTCTGACTTGTCTAGCTTTGCCATCGCCCACTCCAACATATCCGGATCCGTTTCCTATGGCTACTACAGCTCGAAATCTTGATCTTTCACCTGCATCGGTCTGCTTCTGGACGAAGCCTATCCCCAGGACTTCTTGCTGAATATCTGGGATTAGGGTGTCAACTATTTCAGGCTCCATTATCTTTAGGCCTTGGGTGAATATGTCGTCGAGTGAGACTATCTGGCCTGATTGGACCATTGATCCAATCTTTGTTTTTGGAACCCAGCTTGAGACTGAGGTTGACTGTCGTTCAATTCGCGCTCTCATTTAGTTTTCACCGGCCCAACAGTTCCCTGGAGTATTCTGTTCTTGGTCTCCTCGAAATGTTTTGGCAGATCCTCCATCTTAATTCCAGCAGTAACATATTTTGAGAAGCGTTTTGTGAACATCTCCTGGTTCTTGGACAGAATTTTGGCGTAACTGGCGATATGTTCTCCGCTGAGTCTTGACATGTCTGGAAAAACTTTTTTGTCATGAGGTATCTCAATTCCTGAATCTACTGCGCCTTTCAGAGCTGCGAACGTTCTTCCTCCTTTGCTTGCCTTTCTTAATCCTATGTCCAACACTGCTTCAGAGAGGCCTTCACCTTTGGCCTTCATTCCAGCCAATAGTCCAGTTAGGTAGGCTGAAGGAACATTTCCACAATGTATCTTCCAACCATAGTTCTTTGCAAGTTCTACTGAGTTGGCGGAAGCTAGGATTCGGTCTCCTGTAGGTTTGGCCTCAACTAGCTGAACAATCATGTGTTTGTTTGTTCCTCTAACGACAAGTCTGGGCAGACCTGAGGATATTAGTGCCCTTCGAGACTTGTAGTCGGTCTTTTTCTCTCTTCTTCTTCTAAATGGCAGGTTGTATCTGGATCCTCTCATCTTGTTATCTCCGTCTCCCTAGTTTGTGAGTTTCAATGTACTCGTTAAGGTGAGATATGCTTCGGAATGATCCACCCTTCGCCATGAGGAACAGTTTACGGAAGACCTGCGCGGTTATGAGCTTCTTGTCTCGCAGCTCTAGGAGCTTACTTCTGATCTTTCTAATTCCCACTATCCACCGTCGTTTTCTAGTGACCCCACTTCCTTTACGGCTTCCAGGCCCCCTTCGGCGCCTCTGTTTTGCTCTACCTCTGCTTATGCCGGTTTGACGACGTTTCTTGATTGCTCCTTCATGTATGAGTTTCCGAACTTCTTCTCGCGTTATGGCCGATTGGACCCTATCGAGTTCGTCAGGCTCAATCCATACTCTGTTCAGGCCTGTCTTGAAGATCTCCGCGGCCAGACGCTTCTGGATCTTTACGCTCACTCTGTTTCAACTCTCGTCTGTTCGTTTGCGGTTGACTCTTCTTTTGAAGTTTCTTCGACTTCGATCTTTTCTCTTTCTTTCTCCGAAGGTTCCTCGACCTCGGGTTCGAGTATCTCTTCCTTCTCTTCCTCCGGTTTTCTGACTCCCACTGGATTGAGGATTCTTATCTCCAATTCTTTGGCTTTGTCGATAATTGCAAGCCTCTTTCTTTCTCCTACGTTTCCAGCGATTCTTACAACCTCTTTCTTAGGATCCACCGTCGCAAGGTCGCTGGATCGATTCACTATTACTTCTCTACGCCCGGATGGATGGACTCCTCTTTGTGATGCGGGTTTTCCGTATCCTACGTTAACCAGTCTCGGCCATCCTCTCTGCTCTCGTCTCATCTTACTTGTTTTTCCGCGAGGTTTTCTCCATCCAGACTCCAGCCTTCTGTTCGCCAACTCTCTTGTCTAATGAAGCGAGGTTTCTTCCGGGAACTGCCTCGTTTAGTGTTTGTCTCGGCGGACACTTCACATCCCCTCGGCCTTTTCATAGATGTATATAC
>CAYXJU010000183.1:0-3489 GCA_964464765.1 uncultured Candidatus Bathyarchaeia archaeon
CAATCGACCGCGTAAGCCGCTCAAATGATTAAAGACAGGAAAACTCCTTTTAAGGAATCTAGATACTTTCTCAAGCGGGCCGGTAGTCCAGCCCGGTTAGTGACGCTGCCCTCACACGGCAGAGGTCGAGGGTTCGAATCCCTCCCGGCCCAAGTTGAACCCACTTAGTTACTCATGTGCATACCTTTGTCCGAAGAGGATGGTGTTACCACTGGGATTCGACACCATGTCTGCATTCCGGAGGATCCCACACTGAATACCGAAAGCTAATCACAGACGAACTGTCTGCAAAGTCTTTTATCGCCATTCAAGCTCACCTTTTCAGTAGGTAGTTGGAAAATGACTACCGAGGTATTTGCTAGGAAAGCCTCTGGTCTTGCACGAAGCATATCCGCTTGGGATGCACTCGTCTTCAACATCATGTGGATGGCTCCATTGGGAACCTGGGTCTACGGTGTCTGGGCTGCCATACTGTTTCCTGGTGTAGATCTACCCGCAACCGTGCTTATCTCAGAAGTCATTGCCATAGTCGTTGGCGCCTTCTATGCAGTCTTTTCGGCATCAATGCCCCGTTCAGGTGGTGACTACATTTGGGCCAGCAGAATTCTTCATCCTGTCATAGGATTCTCGATGAACTTCTTCTTCGCAATTGCACTCGTGGGAATTGGCGGAGCAACAATGTTCTGGGTGACACAATACTCGCTGGGTCCGATGTTTGACTTTCTAGGAATGGCAAACATAGGCACATGGTTAGCATCGATAAACGGAACATTCGTGGTTGCTATAGCCCTCTACATCTTGCTAGGCATACTGATTACTAGAGGAGCGAGAGCGACTCATGTCTTTCTATGGATAACTTTCATACTAACGTTGATCGCTATTGCAGCCTACAACGTGACGTTGCTGTCCGTTGGAACCGAGGGCTACATAGCAAACTTCAATGCGTTCTCAGGAATGAATTACGACCAGGTAGTTTCTGCGGGGACACAAGCTGGTTATCCCACTTCTTACGTGGCGACGGCGACCATTCTCGGGGTAGCACAAACATACTTCAGCTTTACAGGTTTCAACTGCTCTGTGTACTACTCTGCCGAGATCAAAGATGTAAGGAAGTCTCAATTCTATGCAATACTTGGCAGTGCCATAATCTACATGTTCATTCTCTGGCTAGACTACTACGTTACAGTGACGACACTAGGTCCACAATTCTTTGGTTCAATGGCCTACCTATGGGGCACAGGCAACTCAGCCTATACATTGGGATTCCCCCCATTCTTCCAGAACCTTTTCCGCTTCGCTTGCATCGGTAACCCCGCCGCATACAGTATTGTTGCGATAGGATTTGCAGCGATGAGCATAGCAGCCCCATTGACCTATCTCTTCGCTGGAACACGAATGCTGTTTGCATGGGCGTTCGACCGCGTCATACCAATGTCGCTAGCCAAGGTGGATTCAAGATACTCTTCCCCATACGTGGCGATAGTCTTGTGGACAATCGTTTCGATAGGATGCATGGCACTATGGGCCTATTCGAATCTGCTTGGATTTTTCCTCTACGCAAGCTTCGGATGGATGGTGATGCAGGCATTTGCATCGATCGCGGGAATAGTCTTTCCTTGGAGAAGGAAAGACATCTTCGATACATCTCCAGAAATAGTGAAGAAGAGAGTTGCTGGTATACCCCTTATCTCGCTGCTTGGCATCGGAGCTCTGATCTGTTCGCTGTACATCGGCTACGCAAGCATTGCGCCTGCCTATATGGGCTCAATTCAACCAGGATACTTGGGTTTCACGATCGGCCTATTCATAATCGGCGCAATCATCTACGGAATATCATGGGGATATCGCAGAAGATCTGGCCTACCCTTAGACCTAACCTTCAGAGAGATCCCCCCAGAATAGACGACGAATGGCGAGAGATATGCCAAAAACGCGGCTCTTCTATGCAACCGACATACATGGCTCCGAGCGTTGTTTTACAAAGTTCATCAACGCCGGCCCATTCTACAAGGCCAACGTACTGATAGTTGGGGGAGATATCACTGGGAAATACTTCATTCCTATTGTAGAACAATCGGATGGATCGTACAACGTCGACTTCTTGGGAAAGAACTACAACCTAAGACCCAGCAAGGAACTTGATGATCTCGAACGAAGAATTCACGCAATGGGATACTATGCCTACAGAACAAATCCAAATGAGGTAGAAGAACTGAGGAACAACCCTGCCAGATCTGAGCAGATATTCGAGACGTTGATAACGAAATCCCTGAGGAGAATCCTGGCATACGCTGAACAGAAGCTCAAAGGAACCAACATCAAATGCTACGTCTCCCCGGGAAACGACGACGCCTTCTTCGTTGACAAGGTACTTTCTGAGTCAAGCGTCATAGCCTATCCAGAAGGAAGAGTTGTCGAGATCGACAGCTTTCATGAAATGATTAGCTCTGGCTATGCAAACATTACGCCTTGGAAATGTCCACGTGACGTGTCAGAAGAGGAGCTTATGAATCGAATAGAAGACATGGCCACGAAACTGAAGAATCCATCACGAAGCATATTCAACTTGCACTGTCCACCATATGGAACGATTCTAGACACGGCGCCACAGCTTGACGAGAACCTGAAACCAAAACTTTCGGCTTCTGGCGGACCTTTGATGGCACCGGCCGGAAGCAAATCTGTTCGAGCCGCACTGGAGAAGCATCAACCTCTGCTTGGACTGCACGGTCATATACATGAGTCAAAAGGTTTCTACATGATTGGCAGGACTATATGTGTCAATCCTGGAAGCGAATATACAGAGGGCATACTGAGAGGTTTTCTTGCCGAGTTAACCGAAGACAAGGTAAAAGACTACCTTTTTGTCTCCGGCTAAACTCCCCCTTTTTTATTTGTATCACGATAATGATTGATTGGTGGATTCCATTGGGGCGAATAGTCGACTATCTATCTAGAGATATTGGAGAAAGAGTTGGGGGAACCGAAAATGAAAGAACCGCCGCCCGGTTCATTGAAGCTGAAATGAAGTCGATCGGACTGGAGACCGAGATACAAACCTTCAGGTTCTTGGGATACAAGCTCACTCGAAAACCATCTCTAAAGGTCCATTCTCCAAGAACCGTTGAGATGAATCCTGGAGTCTTGCTCTATAGCGACAGCACAGGGCCTGGTGGGTTCACAGGTGATTTGAGGCGTTATGGAACCATCTACCTAATCGAAGATATGTTTGAATGTCCCAAATACTCCGTAGTCGACGATGCAGAAAGAATGGGAGCCTACATAGTCGCATTCGACAAAGGTTCTGCAATCAACCTTCCACTATCCAGAATGGGAAGATTCTGGGGGCAAGCTCCACACATAATGATAGGCAAGAATGAGTATGAAATTGTCGAGGACTGGCTCAACAGAAATCTGAAGGTCAAAGTCACTGTCGATGTCGCTGGCGAGTATGCCCCCAATCTCAGTTCTCAGAATGTCATAGGAACT
>CAYXJU010000184.1:0-3480 GCA_964464765.1 uncultured Candidatus Bathyarchaeia archaeon
CGAGCAGGCCGTGAAGAAAGCTGGTCATAACGTAGCCGTTCCCTTCACGCCGGGACGTACAGATGCGTCGCAGGAGCAAACCGACGTGAAGTCATTCGCTGTACTCGAACCGGTTGCAGACGGGTTCCGTAACTACCAGAAAGCCAGATACACTGCATCGGCAGAGGAACTGCTTGTTGATCGCACGCAACAGCTGACGCTGACCGCTCCTGAGATGACGGTTCTCATCGGCGGCATACGTGTTTTGAACGCCAACTACGGGCAATCCCAGCACGGCGTCTTCACCAAGCGGCCAGAGACGCTCACCAATGACTTCTTCGTGAATCTGCTCGACATGAGCACGACGTGGAAGGCAACCTCGGAAGACGAAAACGTGTTCGAGGGTCGTGATCGCGCCACGGGCGAACTCAAGTGGACCGGCACCCGTGTCGACCTCATCTTCGGTTCGAACTCCCAACTCCGGGCCTTGGCGGAAGTCTACGCATGTGACGACTCCAAGGAGAAGTTCATGCACGACCTTGTAGCGGCGTGGAACAAGGTAATGAACCTTGACCGCTTCGACCTCGCCCGATCGTAGCAAAAACGTCTTCGAGGGCTTCTGAAGCGCGCGCGGGGTCAGGTCATCATATCGATCTTGCAGGATAGTTCACTGAACAACAAGGGCAACAATGCAACTACGCTGATATTAGGGCAAGTAACTAAAAAGCCCTTGGTCGTCCAAAAACCGGAGGTTATTGTCAAACGGAAAACTGTGAAGATCGGCAGATTGCAGACACCGAATGTAAGCAGAGGCGCGCAGAAGGATCTTCAACGATTGTTTATGTGCCCTTTGTTGCTAGCGTCCTGCACAAATGCTTATAAAAAATGGACTGCGCTTTCAATGTTGGATGACGACAAACATGAGTAAGCCATTTGTTGCGAAGTTGAATGATGCATTCGAATACAAAGACTGGGGTGGTTGCATAAAGTTTCTTCTAATGCCACCCGATGCGCCTGTCAGAAACGTTACTCTTGAAATAGGAATCTTCAAACCCGGCGAGGATTTGAAAGCGCACACTCACTCAGAATCAGAAGAGATCTACTATGTCATCAAAGGGCAAGGTCACCTAAGAGTTGGCAAGGAAGAGTTGGATGTCACTGAGGGAATGGCTGTAGTCATTCCTCTAGGCCAAGAGCACCACCTGAAGAACAATGGCAACGGCACGTTACAGGTAGCTTTTATCACTTCACCACCCGAAAAATGGTGGTTGCTCGAAAGACTGGAGAAACTGGAAAACGAAGTCAAGAAGCTGACATCAAAGAACTAGCAGTCCTTCACAGAGGCCAGTTCGAGTTTCCTTTTCGACATTAGCAGACCATCTTTTCTGATGTCTTCATAAGTTCAAGTAATACTTCGTTCCCTCGATTAGTATGCAATGGGATAGCGATGCGAGGGCATCGGCTCTAAGGCGAATGCTGGAGCCAACATCGATTGCTGTGATAGGAGCCTCATCAAAGGAAGGAAAGATAGGATATGAGATTCTGCGTAACATAGTTGAAGGGCATTTTACTGGGTCAATCTACCCAATCAACCCTCATGAAACGGTTATTCTCGGATTGAAGGTTTTCTCTTCTATACTGGATGTCACAGATGTTGTGGATATCTGTATTATCACGGTTCCCCCTACTATGGTTCCACAAGTTTTGGATGAATGTGGCAAGAAAAATGTGAAAGGAGTTGTGGTGATTTCCGCTGGATTCAGTGAGATTGGCAATTCAGCCCTTGAAAATCAGGTTCTTAAGATTGCTACGAAACGTGGGGTTCGAGTAATAGGGCCTAATTGTGCTGGAATAATCAACACAGAGAAGTCGCTTTACGCTACTATCGAGTCAAGAATCGCTCCAGGCAGCATAGCCTTCGTGACACAAAGTGGCGCTTTAGGAGGAGCGGCGCTGGCTTGGGCACGACAGGAACACATCGGATTCAGTAAGTTCGTGAGCTACGGAAATCGCTGTGACGTCGACGAGGCAGACCTTCTCAATTATCTTTCGGAGGATCAACAGACAAGGGTTATTGCGATGTACATCGAAGGACTGCGAGACGGAAGACGATTCATGGAGACTGCGAAACTGGCAAATGTGAGAAAGCCCATACTAGCTATCAAAAGTGGTTGCTCAGGCGAAGGCATGCGAGCCACACTCTCGCATACGGGTGCAATGGCTGGATCCGACAAAGTCTATGATGGCGCGTTCAATCAAGCTGGGATCATTAGAGCCGAGGACATAGAAGATCTATTCGACATGGCGAAAGTGCTTTCTACTCAGCCTCCTTCTAGAGGCAACAGAATACTAATTGTGACAAATTCTGGTGGCCCCGGAGTAATGATGGTTGACGCGTTGACAAAGTTGGGTCTAAAAGTCCCTGAACCATCCGTTGAGTTCAAAGACAAACTCCAATTTCTGCCAGAAATATGCAGCAGAAACAATCCAATCGATCTTACGGCACAAGCAGCCCCAGAGCACTACGAGAAAATCCTTCCAATAGCTGAAGACTCAGATGACTTTGACGTTATCATAGTTCAATTTGTTCCTCCCGCCTATGTGAAATCTGAACCAATAAGTGAGGTTGTCATCAGAGAAAGCCGAACTATGTCAAAGCCCATTGTATCATGTTGGATGTCTGGAGATTTGGTTTCTGAGGGGGTAAGAATACTGGAAAGTGGAGGAGTTCCGAATTTCCCCACACCGAAACGAACGGCCAAAGCGGTTTGGACGTCGGTGCAGAGGGGGAGATATCTCGCTCGACTTAAGGCAGCCAATTCGGGAGCAGTCCCTGGAATTTCGGCGTGACTCATTCATGAAGACTCCAGTATCTAGGCGCCTTGCGCCACTCAAGGGGTCCGCTATAAGAAAACTCATCGAGCTGGCCTCAAAATCAGAAGATGTTGTTCATCTTGAGCAGGGAGAACCAAGCTTTGCAACACCTCAACACATTATTGACGCTTCAATCAGGGCTATGAAAGAAGGTTTCACACACTATGGACCCACGCTTGGTGTGCCTGAACTAAGAGACGCGATAGCAGAGAAATTGACGAGAGAGAACCACCTACCTGTCGATGGTCGAAATGACGTGCTGGTGGTCTCAGGCACTCAGGAAGCCATGTTCCTGGCAGCACTTGCTTTCCTTGAACCTGGCGATGAATCATTGATCTTGGAACCGTTTTATCCAGCGTATTTTGATGAAACATTGATTGCAGAAGCAAAGCCGGTTACAGTTCCCCTGAGTGAAGAACATGATTACCGAATAGAATCTGAGCATCTCCAGCAACATGTTACCTCCAAGACAAAGATGGTGTGGTTGAACAGCCCAGCCAATCCTACAGGGCATGTGTTCTCAAAGAAGGATCTGGAGACTGTGGCTGAAGTAGCTGAGAGAAATGACCTTCTGGTGTTCTCCGATGAGATCTACGAGAAACTGGTCTATGATGGAACTGAGCACAT
>CAYXJU010000185.1:0-3467 GCA_964464765.1 uncultured Candidatus Bathyarchaeia archaeon
GTTAAGTAAGCCAATTCTTCACACCTGTCCGATCATGATTTTCTACAATCGAGTTGTTGTTACCACAAGTAACAAATATATAAACTTTGCTTGGCAAGGGTTCTGTCAAGTCTTCAGCGGTTCGGTTGGGCTGTAAAGAGTCGTCGGATAGGTAGATCGGGCAAGACTCCTCCAATAGCGTTAAAGGCGTGGGGAGGTGCTAATCTTGGATGAGAAGAAAGAATTTGGTTGATGAACAAGTCGAAGCCGAAGTTCTTGAGGCGAAAGTTGTTGGTTCAAACGTGGTTATGTTCACCTTAACGGATGAAACACGAATCAGAGCTACTGTTACAATTTCAAATGTACTCCGCTCGAAAGAACTCAATCCTGACGGAAGCCCCAAATATCATGCCAATATGAACGTGGGGTTGGAGTTTCTACGACCGGTAGGCAAGGTTGTCAAAGTACCTCGCTCTATCTTTGGCCCACCTCAACCTCCAGTGAAGCCAAGTGACACTAGATTAGTGACATGATTCTTTCTGTTAACTGTCGGGACGTAAACTGTCTGAAGGCGGCTAGAATGCCTCTTAGTTAGATGACTTATGACTTCTAAGACAAAACCTAGCTCAGATTCGTCTTGATAACTTTCAGGCGATAGATGAACTTGCTAGACTAGGCTCATGTTGCCAGAGGCTCATATGACATTTATATATCATTGACAAGCAAGTGTTGCCAAGCATTATTAATGCTATAATATCATCATCAAGAAACTGATCGAGCATCAAAGGAGATATGATGTCGGAATGACCCCTAGTACAATCACCTTACGGGATGGAAGTACAATACGCCTTCCTTGTGAAGTCAAGAAAGGTTTTTTCCCAGACGAAGCACTCATACGAATACACGATGAAGAGATCAAACCTGTTGTTGGATATGTCAACGAGAAGTCAATAGTCGAACAAGATGGCAAGAAATACATCTTAGCGTTGATCATGGGTCGCTCTAACCATAAAGAAGCAAGAGTCTTCTTACCAGGCGAAATCATATCGGGCATGAATCCAGTTACTTTTCCAATCACTTGGTTATACAAACATTTGTGATGAAGAACCCTAGGAGTAGAATTGGTTGATCCTAGGGTATAGAGACCTATTGAACGCATGGAAAAAAGGACAGATCAAATTCGACCCTGATATTGAAGAAGGGCAGATCGGTCTCTCATCAATAGACCTCAGACTTGGCTACGTTTTCACAAAACATAGGGACGCTGCAGGCCACATAATCGATCCTTTAGCCAATGGTTTTGAACCATCTAATATCACAGAAACATATACCTTACCACCAATAGACCCTCTTGGACAACCTGCCACATATGTTTTGAAGCCAAGGGGGTTCATCTTGGGTCGAACTCTTGAGAAGGTATATATGCCAAAAAACATGGCGGACCTTCAGTATGAAGGAACAGCCATCAGGGTGGTGACACACCCTAACCTTCTAAAGTGGGATGGAGTGAGGTGGCAGCCTAAGAGGGCAATGACCCACAGACCAATGAACATGATAGAAGCTAGAATCACCCAAGCTTCAGCTGGGTGAGTGTCAACACTTGTTCAGGGACTGGTTGGTTTGTATATTTGCGGATACTCCTGCGAGTGAGAATGGCCTCCATAATCTTCACCCTGTTCTCTTATGATGTCAGATCTGCTGTGTAAAAGGAATTCTCTTAGCGCACGTTCATGGTTCTCTTGACCTGTCTATCTACAGCATAACTAGTGCCCATCACGATGCCTTTTATTAGCCAGACGCTGCAGCAGAGGGAATATCCGTGACTCTGATGAGAACGAGCTTAGACCTTTTCTTCAAGCCAAAGAGTGTTGCAGTAGTTGGAGCATCACCCAAACCCGAGAAACTAGGATACATTGTCATTGAGAATCTCATCAAGATGGGATACCCAGGTAAGATCTATCCTGTGAATCCAAATTACACCGAGATCCAAGGCTTGAGAACTTATCCTAGTGTCAAAAACATTCCTGGCCCTATAGATGTGGTCATTATTCTTGTTCCAGCTGATGCCGTTATCGATGTGTTGAAGGAGCTCGCTGAGAAAGGAGTCAAACATGTCGTAATAAGCGCAGGAGGATTCAGTGAGGTCGATGAGGAAGGTGTAAAGAGGCAGCGGGAAATCGTTGAAATCGGCAGGAAAGTTGAAATAAGGATTATCGGACCGAATACAACTGGTATTGTCAGTACTCCCGATCGTTTCTCTACCACCTTTGTCAGGGGCTACGTCAGGCCGGGCACGGTAGCCTATGTTGCCCAGACAGGAATCTTCGGAGGCTTGACTTCGAGTCTGATATCCACTAGAGAATACTTCGGAATAAGCAGAATCATAGGTTTAGGTAACAAGGTCGATGTGGACGATGCCGACGCCTTAGAATATTTGGAGAATGATCCAGAGACTAAAGTCATAATCATGCACATTGAGGGGTTGAAAGAGAGTAGGCGTTTCTTGGAAGTCGCCAGAAGGGTCTCTCGGAAGAAGCCTATAGTGGCATTGAAAGCTGGGAAAACACCTGCTGGTGCGAAGGCTTCATATTCTCATACTGCTTCGCTCGCAACCAACGATGCAATCGTAGATGCTGCATTCAAACAAGCCGGCGTCATACGCGTAAGTAGCTACATGGACCTTGTGAACTACGCGAAAGCCTTTGCCTATCAACAACCGCCTCGAGGCAACCGCGTAGGAGTCATATCACCTTCTGGCGGACTGGGGGTCATGACGGCTGACGCATGCCAGACAGTAGGCTTAGATTTGGCGAGATTTTCGGATGAGACGTTGAACAATTTCAAAGAAGCAAGTCCCTCAATAATTGAGGTTGGGAATCCCTACGATATCTGGCCCTCAATCACGAAGATTGGAATAGACACCGCCTACAAAATAGCCATAGAGTCCATGATCAAAGATGAAAACGTTGATGCAATCCTCGCTGGGTTCGGACCTGCAGAGGGATTCGAGCTAAGGGATCCGTCTTTCATTTCTGCTGCATCAAGGAAGCATCGAGATAAGCCGATCGTAACCTATGCGACAGGCGATTGGCGTATGGTGGAGCAGATGCGTGAGACTCTTGAGAAACAAGGCGTTCCTGTATACTACTCACCAGAGGACGCAGCTCAAGCATTGACTGTTATGCACAGATATTCGAGGATAAGGGCCGGCTTTAGGTAAGAACGTGCGCCTACTGGCACGCTCCAGAAATCCTCTTTGAAATCTAATGAGATCGCGTTCATGCAGTGTCTCTTGCCAGTTGGGTATGGGCCGTCTTCAAATAAATGTCCTAGGTGGTGCCATGACGTTTGAATTAGTAACGGTTAATGACACCTTCAGCCTTATTCACCCTCGACTTCTAAGGCAATTGTAGCGTGAGTACCCATTATCGTAGTGGGCCGGGAGGGTTTTAAACCCAAATGGGTTCAAAACCTGATGTTTTTTCATG
>CAYXJU010000186.1:0-3458 GCA_964464765.1 uncultured Candidatus Bathyarchaeia archaeon
CGGTTTCACAATAGTGACTAGGAGGTATCCGTCTGAATTCAAGGAGAAGGCTCCTCCTCTGATCCTAGGCTACGCGTTCTGGTATGAAGAGTACCTTGCTGATGCCCAGGCTATGCGAGAGACTGACGCTGCGACCGTTTCATCAGCACTTAACAAGATCCATAAACTCGTGGTGCAAGGGTTGATTGCTGCGGCGGTAGAGCGGTTTCTTCAAAGGGTCGCTCCGGGTTTCCATGATGAGAACTCCCAATGGCCTCCTCCCACAAAGTGGTCAGATCTCTTCAGGTTGAGGAGTGGGGTGCGCGAGATAACTACGCCTCCTGTCTTCTATAGGTTGAAATTTCTATCTTTAGTTGACAATCTCGTGAACCGGTCAGTTCAACTAAACTTCCTTAAACCATTAGATTATAGAACCTTTGAATATAAGGCGCTTGCCTCGCTGATAGTAGATCCGCTCCTTAGAGAGTATAATAGTATAGATCAATATGACAGAACCAAGGTGCTCGAGTATATCTACAGTAACAATCGTTCATTCAACATTCAAAATTGCGCCAGAGCTCTCGGCATTGCGGAAGGTGCTGTCCTTACAGTGTTCCTATATATTGTTGCCACCGAGGTTGTCGAAGTTACATCCCCTCCAATAGTCGAACCTGTCTACTAACCGCGTATCAACGGCATAGTTGACACAAATTATGAAGCTACAAAGGTGAGTCAGCCATTATGTTGGAGATCGTTCCTGTCGGGATCGTCGAATATTTGGAACATAGGCCAAGTTTGCCCAAGGGGTCAACGCTACTCCCTGCTTGGGCGTACTTCGTATCAATCCCTTCTCTTCCATGCGCCTCAAGACCGCCCAAATGGGTTCGCAGTAATCACATATCGGAACCTGCGCATCCGGTCTAACCTCTCTTTCAAGGTACAGTTTCTCCTTTATGGATCTCCCACAATCATAACATCTGATCTTCGTATGGTATGGAACCATTTTTTCATCTCGCTCGTCTGAAAAGGAAAACATTGGAAAGAATCAGCCTAGGTTTAGGAAAAAATGAAAAAAATGGTACGAAGCCTAGTCTTGCTTCTCCTCAATCCTCCTGCGTGCCTCAGCCTCTATGTACTCCATGAGCTCCTCAACTGAGTTGAATTCTCGCTCTATCATATTCCTACTTTGGAATTGAAAGAATAAATCCTTGAAGACAAGGTCATCGGATTCGCCACACCCCGCTGAAACATCCGATTTAGGGCTAACGAATCGGGGTCTTTGTCAGCAGTTCTTGGATGCGTCTCTGGATCATTTCCTCCAGCATCCTTGGCGCCAGTAAACTAAGCAGTTCTTTTTCTCTCATGTCATCCTCGAGTGCCGTCTTGAGGTCAAGTGGCCTTGCACAGTTTGAGCATCGATGTGCTTCTGGTGGGTTCTCATGCCTGCAGATGAAACATGGCTTTGCTCGTCTGTCTAATTCCTTCTCTGCTTCGGGAACCTTCTTGCCGGCCAGTTTGAGAAGAGCGCTATCAACATCTCTTCCGGACAGGTGAACATAAACCGCAGCCATGTCGGACGCCTGTGTCCACCCGAAGTATTCCTTCATTTGTGCCTCGGTAAGATGCTTTGCAAGAAAAGTCGCTCGTGAATGTCTGAAAAGATGGGGGTTGCACTTCTTTCTCAGGCCTGCCCTCTTCGCGATCTTTTTGAGCATTGACGCGACGCTTTGGTGCATCAGTCTTTGGCAATTGTTTTTAGAACCGACGCTTGTCCATAGAAAGGCTTCGGGATCTTGATTCTTGGGGTGATGCTCAAGCCAAGTCATGAGTCTCGGCACGGAATGAATTACCCTCACCCTACGCTGTCCTGTCTTGCCTTTCACAATCAACACTGCTCCGTTGGCATCGAACTCTATGTTCCTTGTTTTCAGGCTTAGCATTTCACCAATCCTACACCCACTCTCGTAGAGAGTGGAGATGAACGCCTTGTCTCTAGGATTCATAGCAGCGTTCACAAGTTTCTCAATGTCCTCTTTAGACAGGAGTTCCTCTGGGAGTTTACAAGCTCCACTCCTACGCCATGGCTTGATCCACTTAACCTTCTCCGGATAAGTATCCGAGGTGTTCTCAAGCCACTTCCAAAACGTCTTGATCGCGGTGAGATGATCCGAGGCTGTTCGAGGCGCGAATCCTTTCAGCTGAATTTTTTTGACAAGCGCTTCTATGTCGCCTTGATTCATCTTGTCAAAATCTTTGTTTACGAACCTCGCGATATTCCAGAACTTGCTGAGGTAGAATATCGCCCGGAACTTGCTAAGACCGCGTAGGGTACAATGGTCGACGAACTTGAATATTAGCTCCTTGTTTCGCTGAGTTATCTCCTCAGAGCTTCTTATCCTCTTGCTCGTCAGCTGTATTCTTCTTTCTATATCATACACGTCTTCTACAATTGCGTTTTCTGGCTTACTTCTCACTATACTATTCTCGTTTTGAAAGTATTTATCCATGCGATTCTCGTCTGAGAAGTGGTGCGGCCGCCGGGATTCGAACCTGTGGTTCGAGTTGCGTTCTGTGGTCCAGCTTTTAGTTGTTATTCTCGATACAATACCTGATTGTATCTAATAATCTTTCATTGATGAATATGTGGACTCCAAATACGTTGTTGTTTGGTTATTCAGACGATGGTTGTTCCTCCTAAGTCTCACAATAACTGGCAACGGATGGATAGTATGGACTTACGGATTGCCGAGTATTGCGTTCCACATGTTAGGTCGGGCAGACCTCTATCAGATCGGTTTCCACATTGTTCGTCCCCCTTTCTTTTTATCAATTTGTCGAAGAGAAAATAGATCCAAGAGAATTAGCATTTGGACTCGGTTATCTAGATCGCGAAGAGTCTCTCGAAGAACTCTAGGTCACCTACCTCTGATCAAGAGAGTGACAACTTCATGGTTTGACCATTCAAATAACGTGTATCTATGTAGCACATGTCATGAATTAAGTATGGCCCGCACCACTCTATGCGTGGTTTGAAATGAAACGAAACAATTCCGTCATCGACATGATTCAAAGTGGTCTGATATTAGCCATGATTGTGGTCTGGAGCATGTGCCTCGTGGTTGGCCACATGCTTAGCATCTTGCATCAATGGGTGATAAAGATGGTGCCTAATCGTGAAGTTAACAGGAACAGCATTGAATTAGTTGAGCCATTTGAGATTGAAACCTGATGGATCATTCACGGATGAATTCACAATACCTGCAAGTGCCAGTAATGGAAACTATACTGTCTTCACTACTAGCAAAACTCGATACATAGACGCTAATAGTCAAGCAACCTACGCTGCCATTCCCGAGTTTCCAACTTCAGATATGCTGTGGATAATCTCCCGGTTTTTTTCACAATGCTGGTTAAAGAAGGTGAAGACAGCAACCAACAGAGAGACTTGCGAGTGTCATGTTTCCCAAAATATATAGCAG
>CAYXJU010000187.1:0-3448 GCA_964464765.1 uncultured Candidatus Bathyarchaeia archaeon
TCCTTTGGGCGCCCATCATTCGGGCGGCTTCCACGTAAGGAAGTTCTTTGATCGTGAGAACTTGGCTGCGGATCATTCTGAAGTAAGAGGGGATGTACACGACGGCTATAGAAAGTGCCATGTTGATCACGCCAGGTCCCAGCATTGCCGCAATCGCAATTGCCAGTACTAGACCTGGAAAGGCGTAAATGCTGTCCATAACTAACGAAGCGACCTTGTCGGTGTATCCTCCGGCGAATGATGCGAAGAGTCCAATTGGAACGCCAACCAACAGGCAAACTATCATGGATAATATTGCGACTTGGAACATGATGCCTCCACCAGAGTACACCCTACTCAGCATGTCTTGGCCAAGATGGTTAGTTCCCAACGGGTACTCTGATGACGGTGGCGAGAGTATGGGCCCAACGTTTATGGCAATTGGGTTATAGGGCGAAATCCAAGGAGAGGCTATGGTCATGACGCCAAGGATAACAACTATCATTCCTCCGATGAGTACTGCCCATCCTGCAAGTCCTCTCTCGACAAGTCCCGCTAAAGCGGGAAAGAACTGGACGAGAATTCTGCCCTCGGGTTTCTGATTGTTCATATCAGGTTCTCCTAGAATCGAATTCGTGGATCAAGATACGCATAGATTATGTCAACGGTGAGACTGACCATTGCAACCAACAGTCCGAAGAAGACCACGACCCCTTGGATCGCAGTGTAGTCTCGGAAAGTGATTCTATCCACCAGATATCGCCCCAAACCTGGCCACGAGAATGTGGTTTCAGTCAGAATGGCTCCCGCCAACAGCGCAGCAAACTGGAGTCCCATCATTGTCAATATCGGAAGGAAAGCGTTGCGAAGAGCATATCCGTATACCACGGTTCTTTCTCTTAATCCTCGAGCTCGCGCTGCCGTAATAAATTCAGACTGAAGCGTTTCCAACATGTTTCCTCTAGTCAGTCTGATGAATATTCCACACAGAACCGTACCCAAAGTCAGTGATGGTAACAATAAATATCGTAAAGACATCACAAACTTTGTTGGGTTAGCCTCGAGAATGCTGTCTATCGTATAAAGTCCTGTTCTCAATTGGAAAGTGCCGACAGTGAGTCCCATTGGAGACATTCCTGCATAGATGCGGTCGCCCGCCGGTAAGACATGGAGGTAAATCGCGAAGATCATGATCAGAACCTCACCGAGGAAGAAAACTGGGGTCGCGTACGACGCGATACCGAATATTCGAATCGAATGATCCTTAACCGAGTTATATGAACGGGAGGCCTGGACACCCAGCATGACACCAACTAAAATCATTATTATCGTAGAGCAGATCGCAAGCTCTAGGGTAGCAGGAAATGCTGAAAATATCTGTTGTGAGACCGGTGAGAAATCCTGCATCGACTTTCCAAAGTCGCCTCTAGTCAAACCGATGAGATAGTCTACGTACTGAACCCAAATGGGCTTGTCTAGCCCGAGCTGACGCTTGAACTCCAGTAAGGTCTTGGGATCAACCTGTTTTTCAAAATGAAGTGACGCAGGATCTCCCGGCAAGACTCTGACTACGAGAAACACGAAAGTTAGAAGCAGCATAATCATTGGAATAGTCAGCAGAAGTCTCGTGAGCACGTAGGAGCGTAAAGACATGAAAAAAGAGGAGGTGGGGCCACGTAGTTAAGAGTTGCTCTATCTCTTCTTCATCCGTAGCCCAATTCTCGCAGCACGCTTTCAGTCATTGAAACGTTTGCGTCACCAAGTACTTTGAAGGCATCCTCATGGAATGTCATTCCATTCGGGATCATGCTGTAAAGTGGTTGTCCTTGGCCCAAGAACACGGTATCTATGAGCTCCTGTCTGTTCAGAGCTGCGGCAATGGCTTGTCTGGCCTTTGGATTGTCGAAAGGCGGCATTCGTTCTTGGAAGCATATGTACTGGATAAAGGCGCCTGTTCCCTCCCAAACCTTGAGGTTCGGGTCTGACTGCATGCTTTTGATATCGGTGGCGGTCAACTGTCTGAAAGCCATGTCTATGTCTCCGGACTTGATTGCTAGTGCTAGGGCTGTTGCATCACTGTAGAATTTCATTATGATGTGCTTTGATTTTGGATAGCCGTCCGCTACTCCAAAGTAGTTCGGGTTTGCATCGAGTTTCATCTCGTAGTCCTTTCCACCTTTTCGGGTCCATTCCTTCAGTAGGTATGGTCCTAGGTCATTGGGGTTGCTCTTTCGCGCATCTCCTTCGACATATTGAACGGCCTGTTCCGGTGTATTGGGTGCGTATTTTGGATTGACAATGAATGATCCGGAGAATGCCAAGAGTGCTAGGAATGGTGCGAATGGATTTTTCAGAGTGATAACAACTTGGTATTTTGATGATGCTTCTACGCTCGCAATGATATCGCCGTAGCCTAATCCCAGTTGTGGACCGTCTGGCATCGCCAGTGCGATGTTTCGATCGAAACTGTACTTGACAGCATCGGAAGTGAACTCTGTTCCATCAGCAAACTTCACGCCCTGTCTCAGGTCGAATGTCCAAGTTAATCCGTCTGTGCTGACTGACCATTTCGTGGCAAGTGCGGGGGCAAAATCATCTGGGCCTGCAAGGGATCCAGGCTTGATGTATACTAGTGGAGAGCCTAGGGTGTATATCATTGTGTTGCCGAAGAAATCCCAAACCTCTGCGGGATCCAGACTTGTCTCTATAGAGTCAGTTGTCCCCACGATCAGTGTATCTTTTCCTTGAGGTGGAGTGACCAGCCAGTAGTACATGTTCTGTGTGATGTCTAGGTTCACGCCGGTAACATCGGGTTTTGTGACAGCCCATGCTGTTCCTTGGTATACTGGAACAATCGGGCAATCATCCACCATTATCTTTTGGATTTGCGAGTAAAACTGAGCTCTCTGTGCTGGGTCGGATGTGGATCGTGCTTGTGCAATAAGACTGTCCATTTGTGGGTTGCTATAACCTGTGCCGAGCCAAGAACCTCCCACCGAATCGAGGAATGGCTGAATGTAATCGTCTGCGTCTATGTAGTCTGGATACCAGCCATAGACGTACACCTGCATGCTGTGAGCATCCCTGTTCGTCTTGTAGCTTGGCCAATCTGCTGCATGCAAGTTGACCGTGATCAATCCAGTTCTCTCAAGTTGGGCCTTGAACACGGCTGCTAAGTCCGCGCTTTGGGGGTAGTGTCCAGATGACTCATACCACCAATCGAGCACAAGTTTCTTTTTGATCACAGTGGTCGTAGTTGTGGTCGTCGAATAGTAGTAGTAGCCTACCGAGCCGAGGATTATTACGATCAGAATTATTGCAATGGCTGCATTTCGAGCTGCTGTCGATTTAGCTGACATTTTATCATCCTCAATAAGACTGATTTCTAGTGGAATACATATAAGACTTAGTACGTGTCCGCCCAAGAATTCACGTAATGAATTCAAAGAAGGCTTGCTCACATCTAGTT
>CAYXJU010000188.1:0-3446 GCA_964464765.1 uncultured Candidatus Bathyarchaeia archaeon
GATTGTTGGGAAAGAGGGTAACGATCTAATCGTTAAGGTGCCGGAATTAGGTACGGATGTTAAAATCGATGACACGTATGCCGAAATGTTTCCTATGCTGGAGACATCACCCGAATAGCCCCGCAAACCCCTCTTTTTTGATCGATCGAAATCAGGTTAAGTTAAAAAAAAAGCGGTGGAAATTCAAGCAAAAGATCATTGCTTGATCCTTCTGCGTCTGAGCATTATTAGCGCTGCTAGAGAGATTGCTATCCCAACCATTATTGACTCTATCGGGAATCCTGGTACACCAGGTGAAGGAGGAGGCCCTTGAATCTTTATGTTGATGGTTTTCGTGGCTGTCTGTTTGTTGCTCTGGTACGCCGTCACTGAAATTGTATAATTCCCAGCACTGTTGTAGGTGTGCGATGCCGGGAACCAGCTGTTTTCCAAG
This sequence comes from uncultured Candidatus Bathyarchaeia archaeon, assembly GCA_964464765.1. Classification (GTDB taxonomy): domain Archaea; phylum Thermoproteota; class Bathyarchaeia; order 40CM-2-53-6; family CAVXDP01; genus CAVXDP01. The sequence goes on from CAYXJU010000188.1 coordinate 434, forward strand.
GCCCCGTCACCCCAATCCCAACTGATCCTTGTGATCTCAAAGTGTGAATATGGTGTTGCCACACCGTTTATTGTAACATTCGATTCACTAATCTGTGGTATGAATAAGGTCAATTCTGGAGGCGTACGTACAGGTCCTATCGTTGGATCTCCCAAGTACACATAATTGGATGGTGAGAAGTTAATCATCAGGTTATTGTCAAACCAATACTTGTAGGCTTCGCCATAGGTGGCGTTTGAATATTCGTTCAAATAGTCTGTGAAGTATTTCAGATTGTTGAATCCTCCAACTCCAGTGAAACCTATGGCGCCTAAACCATAGTCTCCGTTTTCTTCCGTCTTGTCAAAGACGTACAATCCTCCTAAGTAGTTTGGGCTTTCTGGAGAGGAGATGTACTGATCCCACCTACAGGCGGAACAGGTGTTCAAGAGGTAGAATCGAGTATTCTTCTTCTTGTTTGCCAGTTCATCTGTTGTAAAGCTTGCATCATAAAGTGAGTGGCCTTGTGGCCATGAGTGGGCAGTCAAGTAAATTAATTGGCTTCCAGCTGGGTCTTCTAAGCAATTTATGAAATCGGTTTTTGTGACATCGGTCATTTTTATGATCGTGGAAAAGATCTCAGTGTAATCCATACCTTGCTCATTGTATCCTGGACCAATAGCATTCAGTATGTACGCTTTGTCTGAAACCTTTTGCTCTCCAGTCCGATATTTGTGGTCGCAGTCAAAGAACTCGTTGATTATCTGCGCCTCGTCCTTGCCGTGTATGTCTAGGTTGTGTGCCATTATTCTTGAAACCCATATATCAGCCTTGTATTGTTTCTTATTCGCGATTGAGCCGTAATCCCATTCCTTCTGCTCGTTGAAGTCCACGACATATTCGTTCTTAAATGTGTCGCAGCTTGGGTATTTGTTGCGTTCAACTACAGTCGGCGGTGCATCGTCAAAGAAATCTGGGGCTGCGTGTTCCCACGAGCCGTCTAAATCCATATAGTAGTGATCGCACGCATCCAACGACATCCATATTTTTAGGGCGTTTGGATTTGAGAAATCGCCGGTAGCCGACTCATAATATGCAGATTTTATGTTCCCTACCAATATTGCGCCTTTCAGATTCCCCTTCAAATAATACGATTTTATGATATCCTTTATCTCGGGAGGGCTGGATTGACCGCTTACTGTAACTCCTATTGCTTGATAGCCCTCAATATTCAGATCCTGTTCAAAGACAGTTAGTTTCTCTTTAATCTTAGGATGGAGCTCTTCATTTACAAGTATCAGAACCGCAGCATTACTTCCGCTTGAAGCCCCTTTGCTTTCAATGGTCAAGGGGCTGATGTTTGCGCTTGCTTTCTGAACATTCAAAGGAATTAGTACGGTTATGAAAAGCAGGACTAGTAAAGATGTTTTGCATGCGATTCTATAAGAAGACGTTCCCCTTCCCTGACTCTCTCTTCACTTTTTCAAGCCTTTTAAAAGTATCGATCGATCTTACGCGATCTTTGAACCGACTTTTTCTTTCTGAGTATCGTTAACGCCGCTATCGAGATAGCCATCCCCAACAGTATCGATTCTATCGGAAATCCAGAGACCGCTGGTGGCGCTGAAGGTGAGTTGATGGTGAGCGTCGCTGTTACTGTTGAAGACCATGCTCCATCATTATCCTGGACTCTGAAAGAGATTGTGTGTGTTCCAACGGAAAGCGATGAGGTGCTGAAGGAACTTGAGTTGCTCAAAAAGCCGTCTATGCTAGATCTCCATTCATAAGCGACTACCGAGCCATCTGGGTCGTTTCCATGACCACTAAAGGAAACAGACTGACCCTGCTGCGCCGGATTAGGCGAGATAGAATCGATATATGCGGTTGGAGGCTGATTCGAAGGAGGCACTATTTGAAGGGCTATAGTCGCCGTATCACCGCTATTCACCAATACCGTTTTCGTATCTTCACGTGTGGTTCCGTCGGTCGGTTCTATCCAAGTTATTTTGGCGGTATGTGTGCCTTTAGCCAATGTGTAGCCTCCAAAGGCTACCGTGGTTTGACCCGGAACGTTCTTCACTGAATAGGTCAGACCATCTACCAGAAGATTCACCGCTAGAGTACCGCTTTCCTGATTGTCCACGTCAACTGTGAGAGTCCCAGCTGAGATAGCGCTCCAAAGGTATGTTTTTGAAGGAGTGGTCTCTTCTACATCATCTCCTGCTTCGTGCGTCACATATGGCCAACCAGAACTCAGAACGTTATTGGTTGTACAATCTGGGTAGGCAGGTACTTGAGCCGTTGAAGCGGTGTACTCTCCATTGTTAGCATACGGCCCACGCCATGTAACTTTTGAGTAAGGTTGATCCGAGCAGGTATCAGATCCGCCGAAGTACTCAAGGAATGTACTTGGATCGTTTTTGAGCCAGCCATAGCCTTTGTATCCTCTACTATTCTTTAGATATATTATCCCGATCGTTGTCTCATTTCCCGTCGCCGTATCATAGACGGATGCGATCCAGCTCTCACCCTCGGCGTCTGAATTCAACTCCCAAATACGTAGCCTATATTCTCTATTTGGAACCCAATCATACTCCAGAAGACATTGCGCTCCTGTTCCTTCACCTCCAAAGCGCCTACCATTCGACGATACAGGAATCGCCGTTTCTACACCTTCTGTTATATCCCAAATTGAGAAGATGACCTTTCTGACATTACCGACAATTTGGGTACCCATGTACCCTCCTTGACCCGCTTCAAATCCAAAACAAAACGCCGGATAAATGTAAGCATGCTCTGGGGCAACCTCCCAAGTGACGAATATGTCAAAATTGTAGTACGGAGCCGGCTCACCAAAACGATAGTCGGTGTAACAACCAGGTCTAGTAGCGGAAACTGAAGGAACTAAGGATATTGAAAGCATGAGAAAAACGATCGCCAGACTAATGCGACTATGTTTCAATCAGACTTCCTCAATCGTCACTAGAGATTAGTCATCTCATACTCTTGTTCATCCTAGTGTCTCAACCTATTA
>CAYXJU010000189.1:0-3441 GCA_964464765.1 uncultured Candidatus Bathyarchaeia archaeon
GTTTCGATAAGAAAGAAGGATCAAAGATCAGAGCAATGAAAAACGCAATAATTGTGCAGAGACGCCTTGAAAACGAAGCAGTCAATCTAGAAGAGCTGCAGTCTCTTGCAGAGTCAGCCGGATATGTTGTAGTTGGCTCACTACTTCAAACCCGAAGTCAGGATCCAAAATACCAGATAGGTAGAGGGAAGATCGCCGAACTGGTTGAACTCGTAAGACAAAGGGATGCAAGTAAAGTTATCTTTGATAATGATTTGAGTACTGCCCAAGCCTACAATCTTGCGAAGATGACCGGGGTCGAAGCGATCGATCGCTTCAAGTTGATCCTTGAGATCTTCTCAGAGCGGGCTTCGACAACAGAATCCAAGCTCCAAATAGAGCTGGCAAATCTCAATTATATGCTGCCTCGGGCGCGTGGGGCAGTGCGTCTTGCGAGGAGTGAGGAGCAGCCTGGGTTTCACGGTTTGGGTGAATATCAGGTTGAGGTATATTACCGCATGATCAGGAAGCAGATTCATGATATCCAGCGTAAGCTCGCCAAGATATCAAAGAAGCGTAATATTCACCGCGAGAGGCGGCTTAACCTTGGTTATTCCTTAATATCCTTAGCAGGGTACACGAACGCTGGTAAGAGTACTCTCTTCAAGGCATTAACAAACCAAGACGTGCTTATAGACGGTAAACTCTTCACAACTCTATCCACAACTACCCGGGGTGTCAAGCTTGCAGGTCGGCCATGTCTGTTAACGGATACGGTAGGATTCATCGACAGACTCCCCCTTACCTTAGTTAAGTCCTTTCTGAGCACACTGGCTGAGACGATCTTCTCAGACCTCATACTATTGGTTGTCGATATTAGCGAACCGGCACAGGAGATCTGCAGCAAGCTTGATTGTTGCATGAGGACTCTCGAAGAGATAGGGGCGAATCACATACCGGCTCTTGTAGTACTTAACAAGAAGGATCTGACTACACCAGATGAATATGGTGAAAAGATTGCTGCCATAAAGCCACTTGTATCTGACTTTGTCATAATATCAGCATCAAAGAGAGAGAACTTGGGTAGTCTCGAAGAGGCAATAATCCATCGTTTATCTTCCTCCATCGCTCTTCAATTGGTATTACCCATTGATAGTGAAACTTCTTCTCTTCTCTCTTGGCTATATCAACGAACTAAAGTGTTGAATGCCGATACAAACGGGAAAGCCATGACAATCCATCTTGAGTCACCGCCCAGATTCGTTGGCAAGATCCAAGGACAAGTTATCAGACTCAACGGTCAGATACGGATCAGTGACCACAGCTAAGCATCATCAAGTAAACTCTCTTAACCCCGTCTCTCCTCATGAAAAACAATGCGGCGATTTGGGATAGGTGTCTAATGTGGTTAAGATCATTATATTGAGGATGGGTCACAGGGCAGCCAGAGATAAGAGAATAACCACTCACGTCGCGCTCACTGCACGTGGTTTAGGTGCCGATGGCATACTGATCTGCGGCGTCAAGGACACAAAGATAACCCACTCAGTCAATCGAGTAGTTGAGCAATGGGGAGGAGAGTTCTCGATAGGTTTCTCTTCTTTATGGAAGACAACAATCACTCAGTGGCTTGAAAGAGGAGGTGAAGTCATCCACTTAACAATGTATGGTCTGCCTTTACTCAAAGTGTTACGGCAGATAAGGAATTCAGAGAAAGACAAACTGATTGTTGTTGGGGCTGAGAAGGTTCCTAGCGAAGTCTACAAGCTGGCTACATATAACGTTTCAGTATCGAACCAACCTATTTCCGAGGTTAGTGCACTCGGCGTATTTCTTGACCGATACTTCGAGGGAAAGGAACTTTCCAAACAGTTCAAAGATCATAAGATCTGTATCCTTCCGCAAAGGGCTGGAAAGAAGACGGTACCCTAACTACATATTCTTCTTTAACCTAAGAAGGTTAATTAGATTCGCTTGACACTATTTCAGGAAACTCACCGGTTGATGCGTCTTGTCTCTATTCGTTAGTGATGACGTTCTCTCAAAAGTCGTTGAGATGATCAGCGGGGAAGATGCAGTAAAGATTGTCTCAGCCCTCAAGAGAGTGGACAGACTAACCGATGAGGAACTCTCAAGTAAGACCGATATACGGCTGAATGAAGTCCGGAAGATTTTGTATCGCCTATACGACTACTCTCTGGTTACCTGTGAACGTCTACGAGACGAGAAGACAGGATGGTTCATCTTCTACTGGAAGCTCCAATCTGATCAGGCGGAAGGATTCATACAGAACCAAAAAAGAAAGACCCTTGCAAAACTCAAGTCTAGACTGGATCATGAGTCAAGCCATGATTTCTATTCTTGTTTGACTGAGGGCTGTGAACGAGCGACCTTCGAGGATGCGATGGAGACGTTCTTCCGATGCAGAAAATGCGGTAAGCCTCTTCAGCATGTTGACAACTCTAAGATCGTGGATAGTTTGAAGAAGAAGATAGATTTGATTCATCAGGAACTCAACTCAACTCACTAGGTTCGCATTCTCCTTGTCAGAACTTCCGTCATCAACCGAAGCATCGAGACTCATGCGTGACGTGGGGTGCAGTGATGAAGTAATTGTGCACTGCAAATTAGTCTCAAAAATCGCGAAGAATATTGCAAAGCGGTACAAAGCGAATGGAATAGATCTAAATCTTGATCTTGTGGTCGTTGGTGCCATTCTTCACGATCTGGGTCGTTCGAAGACTAACTCCGTTCAACATGGTGTCGTCGGGGCTCAGCTTGCACGAGAGATGAAGCTACCTGAAGAGTTAATCCTTATAATCGAGAGGCATATTGGCGCTGGAATTCCATCAGATGAAGCTGTATCTCTGGGTCTTCCAAACAGAGATTATATTCCACAGAGTCTTGAGGAGAAGATCGTCGCATATGCGGATAAACTGGCGGCTGGCAGTCGCCAAACAACGATAGACTCCGAAATCTTCCGCCTCTCAGAAGAACTCGGTCCATATCACCCTGCGATCCAGCGTATAAAGGATCTCGACAAAGAGATTCGATCTCTAATTGAAGGCTGCTAAATGAGAACTGTTACCATCATAGAGAAATGCTATGGTTCCCATGCAAACCGAGGACTAGAGCGACTTTCTCATCATCTTAAACAGTCCTGTGGTGAATTGGATGTGAAGATACACTCAATTGAACGCGAGCCAAGAGGACAAGTCGAAGTCACTTTCACCGGGACCGATGAAGAAGTCTTCGCCAGCTACTTGGAAGAAGAATTCGGTCTTGCGGTTGGCTCAATAGACCGTCTAGTTATCGGAAAAAATCTTCGTGGCAAAATCATCGACTCAGGATATGTGGGCTATGGTTTGTATGTTGACCTCGGTATCAGTCGTCCGGAGAATGTTGATGCACTGATCCCTCTTACTGAGTTGAGAGCCAAACTAGCTGGAGGACGCAAAGTAT
>CAYXJU010000190.1:0-3426 GCA_964464765.1 uncultured Candidatus Bathyarchaeia archaeon
TCGATCTCGATCATACTCTCATAAGATCCGAGATCAACTTCTCGGAAATGAAGACCAAGATGGTGAACTACCTTAGGCAGAATCTGCCTTCATCTGTGGAGTTGGATGTGAATAGGCAAACCTACGAGATAATTCGCTATGCCACTGAACTGTTCGAGAGGCATGGTCTATCGCAGGCTACTCCAAGAATCGTTTGTGCACTTGAGAGAATAATGACCGAAACTGAGATGAGATATGTTTCGAATGTGACGCTAATAGACGGAGCTGTGGAGACTTTGAGAAAGTTGAAAGCCGCCAGCATGAAGGTAGGTATACTGACTAGGAGCTGCCGGAAATACGCAGATGAAGTGCTTAGAACGACGGGGTTATCTGTTTTCGTTGATGCAGTCGCCGCGAGAGACGACTGTGAAAATCCAAAGCCTGACCCAAGGCAAGTCTACTGGCTCTTGGACAGAATGAAAGTGGAGTTGCACGACGTCGTAATGGTAGGTGATCATCCAACCGACTCACTTTGTGCAAGAAATGCTCGGATCGCTTTTGTGGGAGTTCTGACGGGATCGTGGGGGCCGGAACAAGTAAGACAGCTGGGATCCACTGTAGTTCCTAGCGTCAAAGATCTTCCAGAACTGTTGGAGTTGTGAATTATCTCTGTTATCGATTATCAATTCGCGGCGGGCCGATATGGGCTAGAGTCTGCGAAGGTCGTTCAGGAGAGCTTCAATTTCATATTCCGTGTTGTAGAAATGTGGGGAGATTCGGAGTCCTCCTGCTCTAACCGATATGATTATTCTCCTTTTTCGAAGCCTTTTCTCAACCAGATCTGGATCTCGACATGAGAGTTTAACTATTCCCGATCGATAATTTTCTTCAAGCATAGATACAAACCTAACGTGTGGAATCTTGGAAACTTCATCAGCGATCTGATCGGTTAGCCTGCGTATTCTAGCTTCCACCCGTTGAATTCCATATCTTCTAAGAAATTTTATCGCCTCCAACATGCCAGCGAATCCGGGAAAATTGAGTTGTCCATGTTCGAATCGCCGGGCACTTTTTGCAGGCTTGAACCCTCTAAAGGCAAAATCCTCTGGTGATTGGTCGGATCGGTAACCAACTATTGATGGATGAATACTCTCAATGAGGTTTTTCTTGACATATAGGAAACCCGTGGCGATTGGGGAGAGAAGCCATTTGTATCCGCTGCATGCAAGAAAATCCACATCGAGCTGTCTAACGTCTACGCGCATCTGTCCAACTGATTGAACTGCATCAGTAACCACGTAGGCACCGTTTTCATGCGCGATTCTAGATAGCTCCTTCAAGTCCATTCTGAAGCCGTTGGAAAATTGGACATGAGATACAGCAACTAGTCTAGTCTTTTCATCTATCAATTCTTGAAAGTCGCTTAGTTCAAGAGATTCTCTCTTGGCGGGAACTGCTCGAAACTCCAACTTGTATCTTTTGCACAATGCCTGCCAGACAAAGAGATTTGAAGTGAATTCCAGATTAGACGTCACAATGTTTTCTCCGGGAGTGTAGTTCAATCCGTTTCCTATTATTCCAAGCCCTTCAGACGTATTCGGAACAAGAGCGATCTCTTCTGCTGTTGCATTGAGAAGTTCTGCAACCGCCTGTCTAGTCTTCTCAGCGGTTTCTTCCCAAGACTCCCAGAATAAGTCACCGTACAGCTTCTCTGCCGTGAACGATCTTACGGCTTTGACCACTGACTTGGGCACGGGGCCGGTCGCTGCGTGATTGAAATACACGTATTTTTTTGTGATCGGAAGCTGAGCTCGGGCGTTCCTAACAGTCATCATGTTCATGATCTTCTCCATCGATGTGCAGTTGTGCTTATGGGCAACTGACAAGGTTCAAGTTGATATACTTGTGTTCAACTATTTGCGCTGAAGATTAGTTATGAGCTACGGAGAACCTCCAAGAACGCCGGGCAGACCCCCGGTCCTCGTAGGGTTGTTTGGTTGGATAGTTGTCGCCCTCGTTATGGTAGGCATCATCGTGTATGGCCTCTATGTATACCTAGACTGGACGGTACTTCAGTCAATGTATGCTTCCAAGGCGGCTCTTGACTGGTTCCAAGTGAAATTCTATCACAACAACACATTCATTGTGGGTGGGCTTCTGGCTCTTCTATTCGTGAATCCTGTTCCCGGGAGAAGCCACCTTTTCGAATCCATGATGGCGCTTGGATCGGCATTCGCGCGCGTTAGAGGAGAACAAGAGGTCATATCACTCGGACCAGGAAAGCTTCTGTGGTTTATTTGGCAAATAGTAAAATGGGCTATCGCGTTCTCGATGATCGCTGCAGCCAATGGGATCCCAGGATTCGGCAACCTGTCAATTGTCGTAACTATGCTGCAGAATGGAATTGGACAGTGGGGGCAGGTCTCCAGGGTCTTTCTGCTGCCATTGGTTCCAGTCTCTGGAACGGAACTTACCAACTTGATACCAACGATGGAAGTTCAGTACCGTTTGATCTACGATATTGTGGCCGCGGTTCTATTCGTGGCGGCTATTCGGATCATTTTGATGTTGCTTCGAGATTTTGCTCGTGTTAAAACGAACGCTTGGATGAGAGATTTGTTTCTAGTCTTGGCGCTTATCGTTCTGGGGGTAATTGTTGGCGCTCCCTACTGGGCGATGAACGTTGCTACGCCCAACAACTATCTGATCGCTGTGATTATCTTCATCAGTTTCCTTGTGATCGCCGCTTCATTTCAGTTTGGAGTGATTAGCCGAACGATAGGTATGACGCGTCGAAAGCGTTGGACAATCTATCTTATGGGGATCTTGCTATTTGTCACGCTTGTTGTAAACTTGGGGTTCGTTGTAGGTTATTCGTTGAATTGGAACAACAATTGGACCGATTATGAATGGAAACCTATGACCATGAAAGAGATTCAAGTTACACGATGGACAGCTGGTTTGGAGGGAGTTCAGAACAGCCGACTCTCGAGCCTTCCTCCGGGAAACACGAGCAGGATTGTTTCGCTTGTGAGGCAGTGGGATCACGACGCTTCGTACACGAAGATGAAGAATCAGATAGGCGTTAACTGGATGAGGCTAAGCGAATCTCACATCATCTATCTTAACGGCCATGAATACTGGGCTGCGCCCACCACCATCAACTACCCAACAGATGATTGGATTAGCCATCACTTGATCTATACTCACGCTGCCAAGATCATATTGATTGACAGCCACACAGGCGAGTATGTGACTGTCCAGCAAGCCTTTGGAGTCAAAACCGAGCCATCAATATACTATGGAGAAGAAATATCTGACGATGTGTACGTTCGAGTCAGAGGGGTCGAAGAGATCGGCAACGCATCCTACACTGGACAACCCGACTATACTCTGTCCGGATGGCAGAGGATCCTGTGGTTCCTGGTCAGGGAAGGACAAGTTGGT
>CAYXJU010000191.1:0-3425 GCA_964464765.1 uncultured Candidatus Bathyarchaeia archaeon
ACCATCATGAGGCAGTTCAGCACGGTTATGCAAGAAATAACTGCGAATCACCGTGTACCGTGATCTCATACCAAGTCGAGTTCCACCCATCTCCCTAACGTGACGCTGCGCCAAATCCAGAATCTTATACCGATCTCGACCCTGCGCTTTCTCTTGAAAGTCTACAAGTCCATCCGATGTGGCATCAGGCCAACCATTCACCCTAAGCCACTTCATCCAGGTCTCCCAACAACTCCGATATGCGTGACGACAAACACCAAACTTATCTAGCCACAAGTCCACACTCAAGAGACACATCGACCTTGCTTCTATGCATTAAAGTAGAAAGGTCGAGTAAAGAAATAAGCATTTGCTGATGTTTAATGCCAAAGAAGAAAGGCCCTACAGAACAGGACATACTTGAGATAATAAGGAACCTCCAAGATGAAGGTATCCTGCAGTCGGAACTCTGGAAGAAAGTGAAGGCTGATAGCCGCGAGGGTTCTCGAACCATCCTGAGACTTGAGAAGAAAGGGTTAATCGAGAGAAGAAAGGAACTTCACGATGGAAGATGGACCTACAGAGTTCTGACAAGACACAAGTTTTCAAAGATAGGTTCGATAATGGATATTCCATGCGCATTCTGCGACATAGAAGGAAGATGCGGTCAATCTGCTGTTCAGCACCCCAGCAAATGCGAGAAACTGACGAAATGGCTTGAGACAATGACTGAGGGCATAGCAAAGGCTTGATCAAACAAGAACCAATTAACCACACTTTGCCATGTTGATAAATTGAGTGGAATTTGCTCAACAGATCTGAAATCCAACGGTCAATAGAATGGGCAAGCGTAAGTCATCTCAGCTCTGGAGGCAAGCACGCCAGAGGGACAAGTTCTACAAGCTCGCGAAAGAACAAGGCTACCGAAGCAGAGCCAGTTTCAAGCTACTTGAAACCATTAGAAGATACAGGTTCATCAAACCCGGAGATCGCGTCATTGACATCGGTGCCGCCCCAGGGGGATGGCTTCAGGCAGCCAGGCAGACAGTCGGTGGAACAGGTTTTGTTTACGGATTTGACTTGGAGCCCATGGAACCTCTGCGATACAAGAATGTGTCGACAAAAGTACTGGACATGACTGAAGAGACCGCTGTGGAAGCAATTTTCGATCTTGTCGGAGAGAAGGTCAATGTTGTACTGTCAGATGTGGCTCCTAACATCTCAGGAGTTTGGGACTTTGATCATGCTCGGCAAATATTCCTTGCAAGGAGATCATTTGAGGTTGCCAGACAACTACTGCACAAGAACGGAAACTTCTTCGTCAAACTTTTTCACGGCCCCGAACTCGACAAGTTCAGGCATGATGTTCAGGAAGCTTTTAGGAGCGTCACTCTGATAAAACCGTCAGCAAGCAGGTCGAGTAGCTCAGAGATCTATCTGCTGGGAATGGGTTTTCTGGGATAGCTCTCTCAGAATCTGCATGAGAATCTTCGGTCCAGCCTCCGTTCTGATGCCATACCCATGAAAATGTGTTAGAGAGGCCACGTATCCCAACGTTCGAAGCTCCTCCACCACGCATTCGGGCTTAGGCGTCGGAATCTGATATCGATCGCACAATCTGTCAATTCTATGATAAGTTGGAATGTAGTCTACATCATTAAGGACCATCTTGAGTAATCTTATGACGCGGCTTTTCTTTCCCAACTTCTTAGTCGCAACAATCTGCAACATATTGTCACAGAACTTCTTGTCGTACAAGTTTCCAAGCCAAACAGGGCCAGCAAAAGCATAGCGTTGACCACATATCTTGCAGTCAGTTCCAATATTGAAAAGTCTACTAGACCATTCACGGTTTGAGCAACAGAAGCAGTGGGCTATGTAACCTAGTCTGTCAAGGGCTTGGCTGGCAATCTTGCTTCCATGTCGCACCATAGCATAGATTCGAATGTAGTGATCTGTACTATGCGCAAGCTTAACATCAATTCCCATGTCATGTCTCGCCGCTATAGCCGCTAATGATGCGATCAGCAGGCGCGCTCCAACTTCTTGGCAGTATTCAGTTCTTAGCGGTCGTCCACCGTACTTCCTAAGGGCGGCTCCTGGACGGATTCCGCAGAGAGGTGGCAAATCAGTAGCAGTAAGCGTCAGCAACGCTTTATTGGCGCTTGCTCGGACAGCTGAGTCCATGAAAGGCGCGGGAGAACCAAAAGGATCCAGATCAATCACATCAAACCGACTATCGGGAGCACTGTTGAGAGTCAGGACTGAATTTGCATCCATACGTGAAATCTCCACGCGATCCCCTACATTGTTCCTCTTGACGTTCTCTATCGCCAGTTCTGATGCTGTTCTCTGAACATCGTTAAGCAAAACATGAGCGACATTTTGCACCTCAACTGCGTATCTGATCCCTCTAACTCCACAACCGGTCATCGCATCAAGAACCCTTATGTCACGTGATACATTCTTTCTATGGCACTCAATCGCAACCACTGAAAGATCCCGATTAAACTCCATTATCGGATTGTAGAAGACCGGTTTCCAATGCTTGTTTCGGATGGATTTCAACAGGTTCTCTCTCGGAACAAGGAAACTAATCTGACCTTCTTTCGCTTCGACAAGGTCAAGAGCTACATGTTCAGAGATTAGGTTCTCCCCCAAATGGGTTCGAATAGGGCTTCAGGATATTATAAGCTTCGAAGTTGCGAAAGGTTTGAAGAATCGCGTGGAACAGTAAACTCTGAGATGAGCGACTTTGGTCCGTGTGGTCGTTGTGACGGGTCGACCTGGCGTTGGTAAGACCACGGTCTTCCTTCATGTGACCGACTCCCTGAGGGGTCTGGGGATAGGTCTTGGAGGATTTGTTAGCAGTGAGGTGCGAGTGAGAGGAGATCGTGTCGGATTTCAGATAGTTGATCTGAACTCAAATAGGAAGGGATGGCTTGCTCACGTTGATCAAGAAAATGGGCCGAAAGTTGGCAAGTATCGGGTCAACACAAGAGACTTGGTCGAAATAGGCGTCGAATCGATCAAGACATCGATACGAGAAAGAAGCATAGATGTGATTGCGATTGACGAGATTGGTCCGATGGAGCTGACGAGTTTGGAATTCGTACGGGCGATTCGCGACGCCGTTAATAGTGAGAAGACAATTCTCGTCACGGTTCATTATCGTGAAAAAGACAGAATACTTTCCATGTTCAATCTCAATGGTTCCGGAGCATTGTTCGAGGTGACTCCTGAAAACAGGGAGACAATTCAGAAAGGTATCGTTGATGGAGTTGTTGGCCAGCTCAGAGACACGCCACATGTCCAATTATCGCAGAACACACGGAAAACTTAAATCATGTATGTTGACGCCTTGGTGTGATCTGTCTTGGTTGATCTGTCGGCTCTAGTAACCATCTTCGCCCTCGTTTTCAGTGCGCTAGGAGTCTCGGTCGTAC
>CAYXJU010000192.1:0-3405 GCA_964464765.1 uncultured Candidatus Bathyarchaeia archaeon
TTCCTGAGCCATCGCTACCAAGAAAGAACGGGACATCTTGAAAAGATCAGTTGCATGGTCGCCAGTGGTCAATAAGCTATCCTTGAACTCATGTTTTATCGACAGACTGTGGATCTGAATCATGAAAGACAAAATTCGAGTGACCTTCCTGCCTAAGAGAGTTACGTTAGATGTTGCTGCCGGATCCAGCGTTTTGGAGGCTGCTTTGGAAGCCAAGCTTCAGCTTCAGTCGTCATGTGGTGGGAGAGGCACGTGTGGTCAATGTAGGGTAAAGGTATCAGAATTGCCAGCTGTGACTGAAGTCACAGAAACGGAGCGGTATCATCTCTCAAAGAATGACATAGAAAGTGGCTACAGACTGGCCTGTCAAACATATCTGAGAGGAGACGTAAAAGTCAAAGTGTCCCAAGAACACCCTCTAAGGCATCAATTTCAGGTACACGGTATCACAAGGGAGTTTGAGAAAGAACCTGCAGTTAAGAAATATCATGTGGAGCTAAAGAAACCAAGCCTTGAAGAACCGGTCTCGGACGACATCCTTCTCATCAGGTGTCTGTATGAACAACACAAGCTTTCGAAACTAAGGTATCACCCGAACGTTCTGAAAACACTATCAAATATTCGGTTCGTGGATAGCGTCGACGTAGTAGTCTGGGAAGACGAGATAATTGATGTTAGAAGCTCCATTGACAATCCATACGGCGTTGCCATAGACGTGGGTACTACCAAGGTAGCCTGCTACATAGTGAACCTTACGACAAGTGAAACATTGGCTGCTGACGCTATAGCCAATCCTCAGCGAGTCTATGGGGATGACGTAATCTCAAGGCTGACGTTTGAAGCAAAAAGCGATGAGAACTGGAGGGTTCTGCAGGATTCGTTAGTTCAGGGAATAAACAGATTGATCGAGCTACTACGGGCCAAAGCAGGAGTCTCCAGTGATAGAATCTATGATGCTGTTGTTGTGGGCAACACCGTGATGCACCACACGTTTCTTGGAATCCATCCTGTGCTGGTTGGGAGAGCACCATATTCTCCAACGGTCGGAGAATCCCTAAGCGTCTCATCAGAGAGTCTGGGATTGAGTATTGCCAAGAATGCTAACGTGTACTTACCGCCCAACATAGCAGGATTTGTGGGAGCGGACTGCTTGGCTGGTATTCTGTCAACAAGCCTCTACAATCTAGATGGCCTGAACTTGCTAGTAGATATCGGCACAAACACAGAGATCAGTCTTGGAAATAATCGATCCATATATTCTTGTTCATGTGCATCTGGTCCAGCATTTGAAGGATATAGCATCGCACACGGTGTCGACGCTCTGGAGGGTGCGATAGACAAAGTCCACATAGATAAGGAAAACTACGATGTAAAATACTCGACCATAGGAAATACATCCCCGATAGGAATCTGTGGGTCAGGAATCATAGATTGTGTAGCAGAACTACTCCGCGCACGAATCATCGATGAACGAGGATATTTCCACGATAGCAGCGTTACAGACAGAATCAAAGAAAAGAAGAATGGAAAAGAATTCGTGCTTGTGCCTAGCAGTCACATATCCAATGGCATCGAAATAACCATAAAGCAGACTGATGTGCGAGAAATCCAATTGGCCAAAGCAGCAATATACGCTGGTATACGAACTCTGCTCAAGAGACTAAACAAGGAAATAACAAAGCTTGATCGAGTGTTTGTTGCAGGGGCATTTGGATCCTATATAAACCTGAGCAGTGCTCAAATGATCGGAATGCTTCCGGACATATCAATCAACAGATTTGTTCAGGTCGGAAACTCCGCTGGAGCTGGAGCTCGACAAATGTTACTGTCAAAGAAGAACAGACAAATATGCGAGAAAATTGCAGGGGAAGTCTCTTACGTTGAACTTGCGAGCGATAGCAAATTCAAGGACGAATATATACGTGCAACCTACCTTCCGCATAAGGATGCGTCAGAATTTCCAAATGTGCAGAGAACTCTAGAACTGGGATAGGGTCTCGACTTGCGTATCAATGCTCCTCCAGACTGGGACGTCACACCGGTCCCCAAGAGCCAAAGGTACCTAGGCTTCCTCGATTATTTTGTTCTTTGGTAAGTCTAAACGCCGGGCTGTTTGTACTTGCAGGTTCTCAACTGGTTCCCGCACTAGGGTTTGACCAAGCATTTCTTGCAATTATCTTAGGAACCGTCATTGGTAGCATTCCTCTAGCGTTGACAGGGTTCATTGGTGCAAAATATGGCGTGCCGACTATGGTCGCAACTAGACCCGTTCTCGGAATAAGGGGATCATATATCCCAAGCATACTAAATGCCACGCAACTGGTAGGATGGGCAGTTTTTGAGATTGTCTTGATGGCGAACGCCGCCAATAGTATCGCGTTAAATCTTCTCGGGAAGTCAAACCTGACATTCTGGGTGTTCTTTCTTGCAACAATCTGCACACTAATGGCTGTCTTGGGACCTTTAGTGGTCATCAAGAAATGGATTGAGAAATTTGCTGTCTGGACTGCCTACGGAACCAGTATATGGCTACTGTACAACACACTAGCTAATGGGGGACTGTATAGAATACTAACCGCCGAGGCTGTCGGCTCTATTCCTTTTCCTGTCGCAGTTGACTTAGCTGTGGCGATTCCTATCTCGTGGATGCCTCTAGCTTCTGATTACAATCGATTTTCGAAATCAACCAGAGAAGGTTTGCTGGGCACTTGTCTGGGTTGCTCATTTTCGAATGTCTTGTTCTACTCCCTAGGAGTTGCTTTGATCTTATTTGCTGACACTACCAGTGTGGTAACAGCAATTACGACCGTGGTTTTTGGCGTGGTAGCTTTGGCCTTGGTATTGGCTAGCGATACCACCAGTTGTTTTGCAGACATGTACTCAGCTTCAGTTTCCATTCAGAATGTTGCGTCCAAACCTCCCAGATGGCTATATTCAATAATCATTGGGGGATCGAGCGCCCTTCTGGCATTGATTCTGCCCATAGAGGCCTACAGCCAGTTCCTTTTGTGGATCGTATCGGTCTTTGTTCCACTTTTCGGCGTGGTTGCTGCAGACCACTATTTGGTGAAAAGAAATTATCAGGTTCAAGAATTCTACGGACGCGGGGCGTACTGGTATTTCGGAGGATTGAATTTGCGTGGAATTCTCGCTTGGATGCTTGGAGTAGTATTCTACTATGCAGTAATACTTTACGCTTCGTGGTTTGGAGCATCTATTCCGACGCTACCCTTCTCCATGTTTGTCTACCTATCTCTATCAAAACTCTAGTATCTTGAGTATTGTTTCTGAGAAAAACTGTTACTTGATGCGAGTTTTGTGATATCGATTGTGGAGACCCCCCTACCCCATAGGGGGGTAGCCATTCTTGGTCTAGAAGGCAAGAATTGATGATTCTAGGTTTCC
>CAYXJU010000193.1:0-3402 GCA_964464765.1 uncultured Candidatus Bathyarchaeia archaeon
TTCTGCTGGCTTTGGGGGCAATAAGCTTAGCGGTAGGCGCTATTGGAGTAATGAACACCATAACAATGTCGGTCTACGAGCGAACTAGAGAAATAGGAATGATGAAAGCGGTGGGAGGCGAACGAAGCCACATTTTATTAATCTTTCTGTCAGAAGCAGCCATTATCGGTCTAATTGGCGGCTGCGCAGGCAACGTACTGGGCCTCTTGATGGTCTATGTCATCAAACTCTTCGCGTCAACCATAGGTCTACCATTTACCATTCCGCTAGTTATTTCCCCGACAATCATTGCAGCTGCAATGATCCTAAGTTTGGCTATATCAGTCATAGCGGGCCTATATCCGTCTTGGAAAGCAACCAACATCCGACCCGTGGAGGCTTTGAGATATGAGTAGAGCTGTTGAACTCCACAACGTAGTGAAAGTCTATGAATTAGGTGAGGGGGTTAAGGTGGAGGCCTTGCGGGGAGTAGACTTGAACGTTGAGAAGGGAGAGCTACTGTCGATCATGGGACCATCCGGGTCTGGCAAATCCACGCTCCTGAACATGATTGGTGGTCTCGACAATCCTACAAGTGGACGAGTAATTGTTGACGGAATCGACATAACAGGAATGGGCGAAGGGGAGTTGGCCCGTTTCAGACGTGAAAGTGTAGGTTTCGTATTTCAATTCTTCAATCTGGTTCCGATATTGACCGCTCTAGAGAATGTTGAGCTTCCGATTATTTTTGAAGGGAAACTTTCATCTGGAGAAACAAGAGAAAGGGCAAGCGATTTGCTCAGGTTGGTTGGGCTTGGCGAAAGGATGAATCATCGCCCGAGTCAGATGAGCGGAGGAGAACAACAACGCGTAGCTATTGCACGTGCCCTCGCTAACGACCCATCCATTGTCATAGCGGACGAGCCAACGGGAAATGTTGACAGGGAGACAGGATCAAAGATTCTTCGTTTCATCCAGCACTTGAACAAGACCTTAGGACAAACCTTCATCTTAGTTACACATGACCCAACGGTAAGTCAAGCTTCTCAACGCATCGTGTACATGTTAGACGGGCGAATTATATTAGAGCCTCCAAAATCAGTTGAGACACCCTCCAAACAAGCTTTGATTGAGGAACGCCGGCAACTTATGCTGGCCGAACTAGGATGGTTGAGGAACTCACTGATCCGCCTTGAAGAGTCGCGAGACAGCATGGAGATAGAACTGTATAATCAGTTGAGGGCGGGATATGCAAGCAAACTAGAGAGTTTAAAACAAGCCATTCGAGGCTCTCAAGAGGTGTCATAAGAATTGAGGGAAAGAAGATCAATACCTAATCTAGTGACGATTTTCCTCATTTTTATGGTGATTTCGCCTTGGTTGATGCCTAGTACGCCAGTCTCAGGAACTAGTACAGCCGACATCAAGGGCAGTTCGCTTGTATTGAACAAGAAAGAAGTGGTGGAGATAAGTTTCTCTCCGCAAGGAACTCTTCTTTCAGATATGGTGAAGGTGTGGTTTGAAGCTAGTAACAACGGTTCATCGCCTACCATCGTCAGCTTCAGAGACCGAGTCGAGTGTATAAACATCAGCACATTGAAGATGCTTTACGGCACTCCAAACCCAAAAACAGAAGTCTTTGGAAATACAACCATTATCGCATGGGATACTGTGAGAATAGAGGCTGGTGGCAGCGTCGAATACCAGTACACGGCAGAGTCTCGGCGGAGTATCCCAATAGTCTTCAACGAATCCATCTATGTTGACGGAAAACTGACATGTCCAAAGCAGGTTGGGAAAACATATATTGTGAGTGCAAATGAATCGGACACATTAACCCTTCAGTTCACAGTAAAAAACGTTGGACAACGACTCTACACGGGTAGAAAAACCATCACCTCTCCTGTCATGTGCACAGTCACTGCTTCTCTGTCGGACGACTATTTCTCCGACTCAACGTCGAGTCCAGAGGCTAACGCGACTTCAACTTCAGGTGGTACAACGCTTTTTACGTGGATCATGCAGCTAAACGACTCCGTTACTCTAAGTTTTTCTGCGAAGGTAAGTAAAGTCAGTAGTTGGGGCTCGGCGCCGGTCGAACCTATCACCATCCAACTGAAGCCTCTACCCGAAACGATGATTACCCAACTTAATGACACCATAAAGAGTCTGGGGGATCAGATCCAGTCGCTCAAAGGCTTAATGGATATGTTCAACCGATTCCCCTTCTTGAGGAAGGAAATGGGAGGAGGGTTGGAGGGACAGCTTGGTGCCCTGAAAGCTAAGAAAGCTGATCTGGAAGACCAACTGCTTGTTATCCAAAACCAGAAGAAACCTTACGATGTGGAAGTACTTGCAACAACGTACAACTACGAGGCCACATCTCGTATTGAGAAGGTGGCATGGCGCGCTGGCCCTGAGTGGGCTATTAAGAACATTGATGTCACCAACTTAGGAAACACCAGCTTTGCTGTAAACGGACTAGCTCTCAAAGCGAAAGGTAATCAAACGATTTTGAAGCCGAAATATGCTTTTGTGCTCGTGGGCGGGAACTGGCAGATATTCTATGGAGACCTAGCGCAACTAGGCTTAGAATACGACGCTAGAAACGGCACTTTATATTTGTGGCCTAGGGTTAAGGTGAGCGCCTCGGAGAGTTCAAACGTGCTCGTTGACTGGGCTGGAAGGCCGATTCAGTTGGTCTTTGAATATAAGAATGAGCCCACAGTCAGTTACATTTTGGATGTGGAGGAGTGCCATCCAAATGTTAAGGCAAAGTCTACCATAGGCGAAATCTCGTGTTCAGTTGTTCAGCCTCACGTGTTCGCTAGGAACATGACTTTCACGGGGTTCAGCCCCCCGCCAAGTTCACAGGAAAAGGATTGGCTTCAAGTCCTAACGGAATACGTGTGGTCGCCCGCATTTCTGATTCCTGGGGCAGCTATTGTGTTGGGAGTCTTAATGCTGCAGAGAAGAAGGCGCAAGACAATTGCGCTAAATAAGGAAGCCATTATTAAAGATGAAGCTGAAAAAAGCCTTCTTCACGAAATAGACAGTCTCAAGGAGACGTTGGAAAAGAAGAAAGATTCCGGCTGACCCGCAGAGGCATAGAGATGTCAATTGCATGCTTCTCTCTTTCTCGTTTTATATTTCTCCTCTTGCGCCTCCGTAATAGAATTGTTTCCATTTGGGAAAACTGAGATTCTTGAGTTATTCGTGGTCGTTTAAGAAGACCCAACAAGAATCGAGGGAGGGAAATGAACAATGAAAGGCATGGCTTCAAAGAAAACTGGCCAAGGTCACTAACTAAGGCCTTGACCTATAGAGTTCTGCTTCTCATATTGGATTTTGCCTCCATTTACCTACTTTCTGGAAGGCTTGAAGTTGCTTTCGGTTTTGCGATGATAAGCAACATCTATACAA
>CAYXJU010000194.1:0-3392 GCA_964464765.1 uncultured Candidatus Bathyarchaeia archaeon
CCTGCCGTCCATGATTGCTGTTGTTTCTGTTTCCTGTGAGTTCACCGATAACGACTGTTGACGCGCCTTGACTGTAGATGTCCTTGATGAATTGTCGAGCAAATGCGGATACTGCATGTCTGAAACGTTTTCTTCTAATTCTGTAGAGCTTGGAGAGCTGCTTTGACTTCTTATGTCCATTCACGGTGAGGAGTCGTTGCTGGTGTCGAGCAATGCGGTTGGTCCAGTACCACCAATCTGCCAGCAAGCGGCCAGACTGGTATGCGACTGGTTGACGCCATTCTGAGAGCCAGACGGTTGCGAGGTTCCGTACGCCCAAGTCGATGTAGCATGTCTTGAACCCTAACGGGGTGATGATTGATTTCACATTCACAGGTTGAAAGACACGTCACTTCTTCGACAATGTATCCCACGCAACCTCTAGGCGGCCTTGTTTGCCAGTCCATTTTGGTTTGCCCTTGAAGGGTATGGAGAGATGACGCGACAGCCCCACGCGGCCTTCTCGTATGTGGTAGCTGTCGCAGCGAAACAGTATCCTGAGCACGTATCGTCCATCCCGTTTCCAGTAGCTGGTGGCTTCACCCGCTTGATCGTGGATGGAAGCTTACCATCTTCTCCATGCGCTTCAACGCAAGAAACGCACGCCATGCTTCATTGTTCTTGCGAACGATCTGCTGCGCCGTAGCGGAGCCAACGAGCGGGACATACTTCTTGTAGGCTTGTGGGCTCCAGTCCAACTTCTAGTCACTGTATTGTTGGCGGTGGAGGTAGTTGACTTCATTCCAAAGCTTCACACAGTTAACTCCTAGTTCACGCAATGTGTGGTATTGGTCTGCTGTTGGGACAAGCTGGAAGAGGTTGCCACATTTCATTTCTTGCTCTGCCTCTGAATGTACTCCTATGTTGTCTTCGCGGAAACATGGCCTGCGGTCGAGACGAAGTACGAGGAGTCCACAGACTTGGCAACTTATGGAGTTCTGGAAATTCTTTGCGCAGTGTGCGTGATCTTCATCAATACCATCTTCATTTCCAACCCAAGTCTGATGATGGTTTGGCTGAGGTTCGTCTCTATTCCCGTTTTACATTTGTAACTGCGTTCTCACAATATCCAATGATCTCTTTGGAGTATCCGATCAGCCTTTCAGCCATCTTCCGCGTATACAAGTTTCCCGGATATCCAACTGGGTGAGCGTTGGGATATCGACTTGGAATGTAAGCCTGATCCAGTTCCAAAGCTTTGTCACGGAGATCAAGAGGCTTAACATGATCTGGAAGCGCGTCTATCAACGCTGTCACAGAGTGACCCCAAGCTTCCCCGCCTAAACTCTGAATCAAAGCTTTAACAGCTTTCTCCGCACCCTGCTGAGCAGCAAAGCATGCCCATTCATACAATTCACCCTTTAGGGAAGCTTCTGCCTGCCTTAGATCCCGAGCGGCCTGATTAAGCCAATCCTTGCTTCTCTCAACCATTACAGCTCTCTCCTCTCTGCCTCAGATATTACGACGCCTTCCTTTTCAAGAATTTGAGCAAACCTTGGACTTCTCATTTTCAAAGCAGTGAACCCTTCTTCGGTGTAGATCCTCGGTTCCAGCCTCGGAAGAGCTACCTCCGTCACTACAAGCTTGTAAGCATCTTCTCTTGCTCTTCCTCTGTAAACCACGAGAACGTCAATGTCGCTTCCAGTTGTGTAGCGATCTAGAGCGTAGGAACCGTACAAAATCATCTTTGACATAGACAGTTTCTTTTCGAGACGGACGTACGCCTGCCTGAGCTTCTCTATAACCTCCTTTTTACTCAAGACCGGGTATCTGACCGTTACCTGGCTCACGTCCTCAACTCCTAGCCACAACGAAATAGTCTCTATTTGCCAAATTTAAGGGGCATGATACTCGACTGATTGTTCAAGTATCCTCGTTCATCAGCGTTCTTCTTCAACTACTTCAATTCGATACCTTTGATTGGCTTCTGCATGTCGAATCTCTTCCTGAACCACATTGCACAATGATTGACAAGAATTCCCTTCAATAAGAGCTCTCTCAAGACTGAAATACGGTCAAACCATATTAAAGAGTAGGATGATGAACTGAAACTCTGGACTCAGAGAAGGGAATCTGACATGAATAGGCTCATAGATGGCATTGAACTGAAACAGTTGAAGAAGAACGTGGATGAGCGAGGATATTTGTGCGAGCTTCTGAGAAAGGATTGGGGCATCTACAAGGAGTTCGCTATGACATACTTCTCAACAACGTATCCAGGGGTCGTAAGAGGTTGGCACCGTCACCCTAGAACTAAGCAAAAGGACTACATGTGCATCCTTCAAGGAACTGGAAAAATAGTTGTCTACGATGACAGGGAAGGATCACCTACCAAGGGGGTTGTCAACGAGTTCGTCATTGGCGAAGACAATCCGACGCTGATTAAGATTCCAGGTGAATGTTGGCATGGCTTCAAAGCTCTGGGAGTAAAACCCGTGCTTCTAGTAAACTTTCCAACCGCCCTATACGATCATGAAAAACCTGATGAGGAGAGGTTGCCTCCGGACACGAACAAGATACCTTACGACTGGAAACTTGCGCCCTGGCTTAAACATGGGTGAACCCTGTGAAGCTTCTCGTGACCGGAGGATTAGGGTTCATAGGAAGCAACTTCATCAGACACATGCTCAATTCCTATTCGGACATTAGGATTACGAATGTGGATAATCTATCTGTTGGTTCTAATCCGGCAAATTTGAAAGATGTTAGAAAGGACTCCAGATACCGATTCGTGAGAGGAGACATCACCAACCTACGACCCTTGACGAGACTCGTCAAGGATGTTGACGGGGTAGTGAACATTGCTGCTGAGACTCATGTTGATAGGAGTATATCGAATCCTGAGCCCTTCGTAAAGAGCAATACAATTGGAACCTACACGATCTTGGAAGCAGTTAGAAAAAGCAACCCTTCGGCCAAGATTATTCAAGTGTCAACTGATGAAGGATACGGCGACATAGTTGAGGGTTCATTCAGAGAGGACGCGCCATTGAAGCCTTCCAGCCCCTACGCGTCAAGCAAGGCGGCTGCTGACATGTATGTTGTAGCTTATCACAGAACCTATGGGCTTCATGCAATGATAACTCGATGCACCAACAACTTTGGCCCTTATCAACATCCTGAGAAACTTATCCCCAAAACAATCGTCAGAGCTCACCTCAATCTTCCAGTGCCGGTGTACGGTAAAGGAGAACAAGTCCGAGATTGGATCTATGTCCAAGACCATTGTATGGCATTGAATCAAGTTATGGAGAAGGGGAAGAGTGGCGAAATCTACAACATCTCAGCCGGAAACGAGATGTCAAACCTTCAAGTCGTCAAGTCGATTCTGGGGCAACTTGGAAAATCTGAAA
>CAYXJU010000195.1:0-3385 GCA_964464765.1 uncultured Candidatus Bathyarchaeia archaeon
GGGGTTTCGGCAACCCGCAGATACAGTTTGCAGCCGAATCGCAAATGGATGAGTTAGCCGAACGACTTAACATGGACCCAGTTCAGTTCAGACTGGAGAATGTGTTAAGACCTGGTTCACTTACGGCTACAAGTCAACTTCTCGATCACTCGGTCGGCATTGAAGAATGTTTGGTGAAAGCCGCGGAATTATCGAATTGGAAAGAGAAGCGTACTGAATATCGGAATCAGACTAGTGTGAAACGGAGGGGAATTGGCGTGGGTCTGATGTGGCATGGAAATAGTACGAGTAGAGGTGCTCCAGACTACTGCGCGGCTAGTCTGATAATCAATAGAGACGGCAGTGTCCGAATCCGAACAGGAATAGGTGAAATCGGCCAAGGGACCCACACGGGCATCGTTCAAGTTGTCAGCGAGATACTAGGCGTTCCTCCGGACATGATACATGTCGATAATCCGGATACAAGCGCTGTTCCAGACAGCGGTCCGACCCATGCCTCGAGGGGGCTCCTCAGGGGTGGAGCAGCAGCGATGGTGACCGCGTCCAAGGTTCGGGAGAACTTGAACATGGTTGCAGCTGAAATTCTCGGATGCGACGAAAGCAAAGTTGAGATCCGCGACGCCAGAGTCTACTCCAATGATGACTCATCCAGAACCGTGAGCTTTGAAGAGCTTGCGCGCCAGTGCTATGACAGAGGCGTGAACGTATCCTACTTCGGCAACTTCAGAGCGCCGAAGATGGTCTTTGACCATGAGAATGGACAGGGCGAAGCCTACTCGAACTACACTTTCGCCGCGCATGTGGTCGAGATCGAGGTGGACATCGAGACAGGGCAGATTCAAGTCTTGAAGGCGACACCTGTCTACGATACTGGGAAAGCCATAAACCCACTTCTGCTCGCGGGACAGATTGAAGGTGCTGCGCTCCAAGGAATGGGCTACGCCCTAATGGAGGAAGTCACGTACGACGGCGGTCTAATCCTGAATTCAACGCTCCAAGACTACCTCATACCCACATCAATGGATATCCCCGAAATTGAATCGACTCTAGTTGAACACAGATATAGGTACGGACCTTTTGGCGCAAAAGGGATGGGCGAAGCGCCATTGATTCCAATGGCAGCAGCCATAGCGAATGCTATCTACAACGCTACTGGGGTACGGATTAGAGAGCTGCCAGCAACTCCAGAAAGGGTACTTTTCGCGATCAAGAAAGGGACAAGCTGAGAATTGGCTAGGGTGACCGTTAAACTCTACGCAGACAATCTACGGTTGGTCAGCTTGAAGTACTCTTCAGCTTCACTGTGAACCCCTCAGATCCCTCCATCGAAACTACCGCGTAGGCCAACTTTCTGACTTCATCAGTTTCCACATTTGGATTCAAAGCGATATGGTCGTGGTGCATGCAGGTCGCTATTCGGAGCGAGATTTCCAACACAGGCTAACCCCAATGAAGAGATGGAGTTCCTGAAGTGGCAGAAAGAAGCTTTGGAAGAGGAACTTAAGCAGGTCAAAGAAAGACTGAAAAATCTAGAAGCCGAAACATCAGAGAATAAGCCGGTGACGTAGATGGGATGTGGATGTCATTGTCATGACCACCATTGGCTCCATACACGGGCGCAGACTGGTCTGAGAAATTCAGCTGACGGACTAGGAATGTTAGAGAATTTGAAACGCGATTGGCATCTCAAACTCAGAGTCTGAAAGTCGCTGTTGCAATACAAAAATGTGCGAGAAGGAAGGAAAGGAATAGAAGACGGCAGCTCAAACCGCAGGTCAACGATCGTTTTTCAGAAAGAAACAAAATTCCAGAAAAATTGAGTCTTCATTTTGTTTTGAAGACTTCGAAATGGTCTCACAGCGCGTTTCATGACGTCGAGTTTTTTCGAGAAATAAACTTAAAAGAATGTTGCGTGCTCTCAATTACTTGATCGGAGGAAAAAGAAGATTCACGATTGGTTGAGAGGCCATATCCGTATAAGCACATAGTCGCCACGTTTCTCAGCTGTGAAGCGAACCTCCTCGACAAAGACCAATTCCACAAGGTTTCCCTTCTCGCCATTGAGAAAGCAGACATGACTCTCGTAGATGTTCCTAAGAACCCACTTGTGTACAAAGTTAACGAAGACATAATGGGTGGTGGAGTAAGCGTTAACGCCCTCATCACCACAAGCCATCTTACGATCCATTCTGCAAAGGACTATTCAGCGGTTGAATTCGACTGTGCAACTTGCGGACCGAAGAGTCGGCCTGAGAAAGCTCTCAAAGTGTTCGAAGAATTCCTGAAACCAAAGAAGATAAAGATCTGGTTCAACACATGCTGGAAGAAAAACCGTTAAGTTGCAAGATATTCTGCTTTCTGCCAAGAGAATAATTCACGAATAGGGCCCTATCCAACTGACTTTTCACGCCAGGATTTAACCTTGTTACAGTAAGGTTAAGTTAATTGGTTCAAATTAAGCTCCATCCAAAACAGATTTCTGTCACCTTCGGAATTAGGGGACAACTACAAGACTATCTCTAAATCTCGCTGCGGAATGTATGATGACAAATGAGTTCACAGAAGACGAAGAGGACAGGGTTGCTCTCAAATTAGAAACGCTATCGTTGTATCTTCATGGTCCTCTTGGCCATGTAAGGGTTACTGTATCCAACGATGGATCTGTCCAAGTTAGTCTTGAAAGCGTGGAATATGATTACCAGGTGAAAGAGTTCGCAAATAAGTTACCGAAAGCCTAGCGTCCAAATCACTAACAGGAGTGTTGCCCTATGACGTGCGGCCGCTGTGGAACGCCAAAGAAGAAGAGAACCAAAAAATAGAAAATCTTGTCGTTAGGGAATTATGCTTTCGTTGCTTCTAAGACCGCTGTGAACGGGATGCTTATTTCTTTCAATGCCTTTCTGACAGTGTTTTTGTCAGGGCCTTCAAATTCAGAGATGACTTTCCTGTCGGGCGTGCAGCAATACGCAGTTTCATACTGATGGCATCCACTTTCAGGGAGACTAGATCTGCTTTCCCCAAGTTCTCTTGACTTCATCTCTATTGATAAGTGAGGAATTTGTCAAGACCGCTACGTGTCTTCTTTACTCGTCTCATTTGTTTTTCAGGAAGTTAGGGTTCGTGGAATCGTACTTATCAGCGTCTTCAGGGTTGCTGGTTATTTCCTTTAGCCATCTCTCAGATCCATCACGTTTCCAGTCCCCTGCCTTCTCATGAGCTTTGATATAGTTTGCTGGCATAGGGTGAGTGCCAACCTTCACAGTCAACCCGACCACATTCTCGATGTACTTCTTATGATCCTCGATATAGGGGCAGATTGGGTATCCAGCTAGATAACAGGTTGCGAGGTAGATGACTTCGGCGCCATACTTCTTCATGTCGGCTG
>CAYXJU010000196.1:0-3378 GCA_964464765.1 uncultured Candidatus Bathyarchaeia archaeon
ATCATAAGTTCTCCTGTTCTGTTTATCGATTCTAGTGCTCCAGCACCGAATGCCAGACTCACCTCTGAGGTTTCTTGATCAAAATAGTCTTCATCTGCTAGAAGTCCATTTAGGACTGGTTCCACTTCACCGAGAATGAACAGTTCGGAAAGTCTATCTGAATGGTAAATTCTTTTGAGCTCTTGACGTGAAGGGCTTGTTACTAGAACGAACGTGGCGGAGAATATCAGTATCAGCGAAATGGCAATGAGAAGTGGTTTTCTCGATCTACCTACTGGCAAAAAGACTTACCTCATTCAATCCTTGGATGAAGTCAATTCGGAAGTGTTCAATTTGTATGCTAGTGCCAGTACCCGGATACACTGAGTCTTGCTCTTCTGACGTGCAGTGTCAAATACTTGAGCATTGGCGTGGTAATAATTGCAGTCACCATCAAATTTGTTGCGAACCAACTTGCGAAGATGAAAATGGCATTGCTCCAAGGAATCACTTTTCCAATAGCAAGTGTTACCGCTCCCCATCCAGCGCCAATGAAGTTGTTTAGTATTACGCCAAATACGAGGAAAATCGAGATGTCCTTTCTTGTTCGAAGATCGATGTTGGCCTTGAATGTTCTAAAGGCGACTAGTGGTATGAAGACCTGCCAAACGTCCGCTAGAGACCAATAGAGGGCGACTACGTGAGACATACCTGCCAACACTCCAGCACCAATGTAGCATCCAACGTAAGCTGCGATGACTCCCCATCCTCCAAACCACAGCGCAAAAACTATCATGAATGCAACAGCAAAATATACTGAGGCAACTCCGGGACCAATTGGCCATGTAACTACAGCAAAACGTGCCAAAATGGTGTTTATCACCAATGCGATTAGCATTACAAGAACGTAGGTATACAAGGACCTTGGCGTCTCAGTTTTCATCTCGCATATCCCACTTCTGAAATTATTTATGATATTGCACGGGATCTTATAGCAATTCAAATTACAGCAGACGACTCGTCCAACTCGTGGGAAAGTCTTTTCTGTCATCCCGACACAGAATGGTCTCGCCTGAGGCAGGCTTCTATCATGGACCCGATAGTGGTATTGAACCTGATTCTTTGCGTCATGATCGCTACGTTGGGATACATCGTTTACAGAAGAAAGAAGTTCAGAACAGCGGTTTCTATTAGTTTGGCGTTCGCTCTGTTCGGTCTCTCTCATTTTGTTACACTCATTGGCCTAGCATCCCTGCTACAAGATCTTCTTATCGTCGTGAGGACCGTTGCCTATCTGGTCGTGGTGTTTGCTTTGGTGCATGCGTGGCAGGCCAAAGGTACTGTCCGCTAATGGTAGATATGAGGAACATAGAATCTTAGGAAATATCATGACAGAAGCCCTAAGATGATTTGCATAGTACAAGTTGCCAATAACACAAGACCTATCTCGGTGAGACTGACAAAACTCATTCTGTTTGTTCTCGGATGGTATAATTGAAGAATCAAAAGAGAGCGAGAAACCGCAAACGCAAGGCTAAGCCAGGAGAGATAGTGGGCTTCCTTACGCTTGCGCTCTTCATGATTCTCATCATATACATAGCGGTTCCATTCGAACCTAGAAGCTTTCAATCCACCACCAATACTTCGATTCTGACTCCGTCTTCTACTGGTCATAAACCTCTGTCTAAGGTGGCTATAGTGGATCAACTGAGTGCTTATTCGCCCGACTCTGGTTTTATGCAGAAGGCTGAGAACGTCCTTGAGCAGGCAGACTTCAGCGTAGATATCTTCGATCCGGAAGATGTCACCGTGAATCTTTATGCATCACTTGCTGGCCGTGGTTACAAGCTTATCGTGTTCAGGGTGCATGCTGGCGTTAATGAGGAAGTGAAAGGGCACCCCGTTGGTCTATTCACAACAGAATCCTACACTCAGTTCAAGTATCAGCAGGAACAGTTGAATGATCTTGTTGGATCAGCTCAAGCTTTTAACCGTACCGAGACAGTTTTCGCTGTCACACCCAAGTTCATCAGAGAAAAATCGATTGTGGATTACGATGATGCGATAGTCATTTTGATGGGGTGCTTCGGCCTCTATAGCCCAGATCTTCCTCAAGCCTTCATGGACCGAGGTGTAACAATGATAATAGGCTGGAATGGGTTGGTTGACTTGGAACACACAGATAAAGCCACACTCACACTGCTGCGTCTGATGCTGCTCCAGAAGATGAATGTTGAACAAGCTGTCGCATCAACAATGAACGATATCGGCGCCGACTCGAGTGGCAGTGTCTTAGGCTATCTTCCACTAGAAAGGGGTGGATTTACGTTCTTCGAATTCTCAGATGAACTCTTGCTGTCAGACATAAATCGAAGTGTACTCGACATGTGTCTTTGATAACCCGAGGATGATTCCAAAGTTGTCTGAGAAATTCTTATTGAGACCAGAAGTCATACTCAGGTCTGAGCCACAATTCTACGATACCTACGCCGTATTCAACTATCGAACCTGTGAGACTGAGTTTCTTTCTAAAGAAGAATGTAAGGCGCTTGAATCCATCTACGGAAAATCAAATGACATGAGCACAATAGTTCAACATAGTCATATGACAAGAGGGAATTGCCGGAAGTTCTTGAGTCGTATGGTGAAACTAGAATATGTCAAAGCAACTGTCAACGACCTCACGGCAAAGCCGCCGGAGAGAGTTGGGGTCAAGCGCGAAGCATATAGTGACTTCTCTCTTCCTTTCTTGTCATCTCCTACTTCAGTGGATGTTTTTGTGACGAGTCGGTGCAATCTGAGATGTGTACATTGCTTCTCAAGCAAAGACGGCCAGATGACACATGAATTGTCCTTGAAGGAGCTTGAATCAATTTTTGATCAGCTTGAGAAGGTCGGAGCCCTAGAGGTTAGGATCAATGGTGGTGAACCGCTACTACACCCAGAGATTCATGAAATTCTCAAGACACTTGGAAGAAGAAGGTTTCGTCGAGTAATTCTGACAAATGGAACCTTGCTCAGGAAAGAGATTGTGACCCTTCTGAAAGAGACAAACGTTATTCCAACAGTGTCACTGGACGATTCAGAGGCTGAGCAGCATGATGCTTTTAGAGGAATCAAAGGATCTTTCGATGATACTGTTAGAGGTATTGAGTATCTACATGAGGCTAATGTCCAGTATGGAATAAACTGTTGCCTACACAAAAGGAATCTGACGAGATACAACGAGATCATGGATCTTGCAGTCAAGCATGGAGCGTATAGGATCGCTTTCCTGGACCTTAAGATTTCGAATAGGTTGAGGGAACATCTTGATTGGGTTCCATCGTACAAGGAATATCAAGAGATTATGCCAAAACTGGTTGTTTCAAGAATCAGATATAAAACTAAGATAGATGT
>CAYXJU010000197.1:0-3347 GCA_964464765.1 uncultured Candidatus Bathyarchaeia archaeon
ATCGTGGAATGATTTGCAACTAATAGCAACGTTATGATCTAGTGGATGTCCTAGCTTACTTAACGGCATTTGTACCATCTCGAAAGTATCGAACTTTAGAGGGCGTAACTTCAATAGTGCGTAGGCATGCTTTTTGGCCAACTCGGTCTGCTCTGGACTCAACCTTGGGAAGTTCTGTATACGGCGAAGCTTGTCCAGATATTCTTCTCGGCTGTATGAATCGATGGTAAAGCCGAGATCTGAATATCGTCCAGTACCTGCTGTGAAGACCGGGATGCCAAAACAAGCCATTTCAATGCCAATAGTACCTCGGACGGTCAGGCAATAATCAGTTACAGCAAAAAGCGAGAAAGTGCTAATATCGGTGTCCGACTCTAGAATTTTGACATGTTCCGGTAGTTCGCCAATCTCCTCATTCAGAACGGTCAGATCGCGTGGCTTCCCGCGCTCCCTCATTCTTTTCATTTTCCATACATAATCTGGATGGATTTTAACAACCCAGTTGACAGCCTTATTGATGCATGCTGCCTTAACTGTTTCTACCAGCCACTGTTCGTAGTCGTCAAACAGGTTTTCACCGAAGAAGAAAGTCGCGTCCCAAAGGACATGTGAGAAAATGACGGCTGTCTTCTTCGCCGAATCTAAGCCCAGCTGTTCCCGAACCTCTGACGCACTCTTTATTCTCTTGTTCTGGAGGTACTTGCGGTTGAACCAAGTCCCTTCTTCATACCGCCCTTTTATCTCTTGTATTAGTTGTGACTCTTGCAGATCGGTCCAAGGCATCCGTCGGATCGATTCCCAACTCTCAGGCGAGAGTGAAAATGGATGAATGAATCTGTCTTCTTTCGTGTACCGCTTTAAGACGAGAGCATCTGTTCTGTGAGAGTGCACATATTGTATGGTGTTAATGCCACGATTCACTGCCACATCGAAAATCTCACTATATGGAGTGTATCCCTTATCTAGAAAAAGCACGATTTCTGGCCGAATTCTGTCCAGAAGTAAATTCGCCGCAAGAACTGAA
Organism: uncultured Candidatus Bathyarchaeia archaeon; assembly: GCA_964464765.1. GTDB lineage: Archaea > Thermoproteota > Bathyarchaeia > 40CM-2-53-6 > CAVXDP01 > CAVXDP01. Next base: position 1,025 of record CAYXJU010000197.1, read on the forward strand.
CGCATGGCTTGAGGGAGTAAAAGTCTTAGCAACTCTTTAACTTGAGGGTCCGAGAAATCGACGCTAGTTTTCTTAAGTCTACGCGTGAGGGTGGATAGCACATGACGGCCCACATATACGCCATGGTATTGGAAGTCAAAAAGACGGTGGAACGATGGTGCTTCATTGAGGATCGCCTGTGCCTCTTCAATAGAGGGTTCTGCGGGGGCTTCTATGAACTCGTCAAAGAAGACGAACTGGTCATACCCAAAAACTTGGAAGTATTTGAGTGTACGCCTGTACGATTTGTATGTTAGAATGACTGGAGTGTAACCACGCAACTGAAGAGCCTTAGCCAGCATGGACTCCATTTTCACCTGGGCTATCCAACTGCTCAGACTAGCCACAAGTACCTTCTTAGCAGGATCTGTCTGCTGGGAAACCCCGGCCATAAAGCTGAATTTCCGGTTGAAAGTGTAGTAATCGATGAGAAGATCTATCCGTTGTTTCAAACGACGATAACGACTGCGGACTATGCCAAGCGCATCACGTAGGGTTCTAGGAACGGTCCTAGGCAGAGAACGTATCACCTTTTATGCTGGAGTATTCTTCAGTCAGATATAAATAGGATTGCTCATCTTGAATCTCGCAACGGCTCTGTATCGTGAGAGTATTTCTTGAGTCCACGACGAGTCAACAGAAATTCGATGAACTCCAGATCCAGAAGACTATTGATATCAATCGAGTCTTTAGCATTCATGATTCCCAACACGTTTAATATACTTGGCACCTTTCAGGCTACGATGCCTGACTCAAAGGACCGTTCGCTCATCCAATACTGAAGAACGACCCACCTTTCCATTTAGAACCTTTTTGAATATGGTTCGCAACTGGCTACACACTTTCTGTACCAGTCGCAGCCAAGCCCTAGGCTCCAGAAGCACTGGTATTGCTGTTTGTATTGCCAGATACCATTGGTGATGGACCACAAACATTTCAAGAAGTTCCGCAAGACCTTTGGCACGATGTTGCGCATCCGCTTGAATGACTATGCCCAGTGCCCTCTGGAAGCAACGCTGTGACTCACCGATTTCACCAAGATCGGCATAGATTTCTCCGGCCAGAAAGAATAGACGATGTCGGTTCACACGAGTGGGCTGGCGCAATAAACTCGTAATGGCACGAGCAAGAAGTCGGTCAGCAGTTAGGTAGTCGCCCCTTGCAAGCGCCCCTCTGGCTTGTTTGATCCAACTTTCTGGGGACTCAACAAGCGTAGGCATACCTTCGCGCTGAGATAGAGGTAACTGTAATATAGCGGAATTACTGCGTAGACCACGACGCTCCGGGTAATCGGCTCTCACTCCAGCGCGCTCAAGAGTAGTCTCAATCGATCCGATCAAGGTCAACGGGATGTGCATATGCATAGCCCATTTCCACACATATTTGGCTTCTGATGTATGTTCTATTCCATCCGCAAAAGCGATGTCGTGGATGATTACTATTCCATCGACTCGCGGGAAAACTGTCTCTATGTACCACTTGGCAAACCAGTCTTCGTGACAACTGTCAAGCAGAAGAAAGTTAATCGTCCCATCAACATGAGGTACGGTTTGCCGTGCATCACCGATATGGATGATGAGGCGTCGTTGATCCCACTGAGCGCACTGGTTCGCCCGAATCACTTGTTCTGTAGGCTCGCCTTGAATCGCAGGCAGAATCTCAAATGAATGAAGGATTCCCTTGCCGTTGGCTGTCAGAGCGGCGAGGATATAGTTCGTAGACCAGCCAGCGCCAGGCGAGATCTCAAACACGATTTCAGGTTGTGTTTCACGTATCAGCATATAGGTCAATTCCCCTTCTACATCTCCGAAGGTCGTTTCATAACCTGCCCGTTGCATAGTGTGATACTGTCTACGCAGACAGCTAGCTAATTCTCGAACTTCATCACCGTACTTGCTGTACAGATTGGCCAAATATAGTCGCACAGAATCCATAATTTGGTCACCTTGAGTCAAGATCAACTTTTTGGGAAATTCATCACATCACTGACTTTATAAGAAAAGTCATGCTACCTATATGTCTTCAAATACCTGTATCTGATGAATTATGACTTAAGCGGTGATGAATAATCAAAATCAAAATTGATAATAGATTAGTTGGCGAAGGGGAGCCAATTCTTATCGTTGCGGAGCTAGGAAAGAATCATAATGGCGACATAAATCTAGCAAAAGAAATGATAGATAAAGCTAAAGAAGTAGGTTGTGATGCAGTAAAATTTCAGCTGCACATAGCAGAAGAAGAAATGCTACAAGATAACACGGCTCCTCCACACTTTCCAGAGCCA
>CAYXJU010000198.1:0-3342 GCA_964464765.1 uncultured Candidatus Bathyarchaeia archaeon
AGACAGATCCTGTCCAGCCTGCTACTACATGCTCAAAAACATCTATGCAGAGTGGGGTGTACCGCTAAACGTCGAAGTTGTACACCACTCAGAGTACATCAAGAAACTCATAAAAGACGGGCGACTCTCCCTCAAAAACAAGGTACCGTTGACTGCCACATACATGGATCCCTGCCTCCTAGGAAGATACATGGAGGTCTACGATGCGCCTAGAGAGGTCTTGAAGAAGGTACCTCAACTGAAATTCAACGAGATGCACTTCAACAGGGAGAAAGCTCTCTGCTGCGGCGCCGGCGGCGGGTTAAAAACCACAAATCCTATCGCATCCATCAAAGCTTCAGAAAAAGTGGTCGACGAGGTCATTAGGGCGAAAGCCAAAACCCTGATAGTGGCATGCCCCGAATGCAAACAACAGTTCGTAGCACCAATACTTGAAAAGGGACTGAAACTCTACGACATCGCGGAAATCGTCGCAAAGGCACTTTAAACCTCCCCTTCTTTTTATTTTTTAGTCGTTCTTCTCCAAGTCGTTTGCATTCGTTTACGTAAGAAACAGCGTCTTCTCTTATGCTCGTTCCATAAAAGGAACGAAACAGCATACGAGGGCTTATCATGTTAGGATAGCCTTCTTCAGGTCCTACAAAGCAAAGACTTTTATGCAAAAACATGATAGAACTGCAAACAATTAAAAAAGAGGAGAAAAAATTTGGAAAATGAATACGTTATGGGTGTTGACACTGGGACAACGATGGTCAAGGTTTACGTGTTCGATAAGAATGGTCGAGTGATGGGAAGCGGAGATGCACCTCATGGGGAATCTCACCCGCAGCCTGCATGGTATGAGCAAGACCCTGAAGACTGGTGGAGTAAGTTCTGTAAAGCATGCAAAGAATCACTTGCGAAATCTAAGGTGCCGAAAGACAAGATAGCGGCCTTCGGGATCAGTCACCAGCGTGCTACGATGTTGCCCTTAGACAAAGACGGCAATGCACTCTACCCTGCGATAGTTTGGATGGACACAAGAAGGGTTGAAGAAGCCAAAGAATCAAGAAAGAACGTTGATCCTGAAAAGTTTCTTCACATGACCACAATTCCATTTGCCTGGTATGGTCCCGAAAACTCGAAGGAGCTTTGGTTCAAGTACAAAAGACCCGACATCTATAAGAAGACGTATAAGTTCGTGGGCGTCCAGCCGTGGTTTGTGCATCGGCTTACGGGCGAGTGGAAGGACACTTCAGCCTCGGTGGGAGCAGGATTTTTGATGGTCGATCAAAGCAAGCATCGTTGGTCTGACTATCTGATAGATGCTTTTGGAGTGGATAGAGAGAAGCTGTGCGATCTATATCCTCCAACCACGGTTCTAGGCCACGTCACCAAGAAGGCGGCTGAGGAAACAGGGCTGCCCGAAGGGCTTCCCGTAGTAGCTGGCGCAGGAGACAAGCAATGTGAAGTCCTAGGAGCAGGGTGCATAAAATCGGACATGCTGGGAGCAAGCCTGGGAACCGCCGCAACATTCGGGACGACGGTCTACGAATACGATAAAGCGTGGAAGCCTGGCGTATCAGTTTCCCGGCCGAGTCCCGTACCAGGGGCTTGGAACCCGGAAACTGGCATTGGCGCCGGGTTCTGGATGGTAAAGTGGTTCAGAGACGAGTTCTGCGACAAAGAGAAGGAGTTTGCGAAAGAGCGGGGTGTCTGGCCTGAAAAAGTCATGGACGAAGATCTTGCAGCAAAGGCTCCGGCTGGATCGCTGGGACTAATAGTGCAGCCATACTGGTGGGGGAAATCTGGTGACCCAGGTGCAAGGGGTTCTGTACTTGGCTGGAAGCTTTGGCACAGGAAATCCCACTTCTATCGTGCAACGCTGGAGGGGGTTGCCTATGAAGCTCGCCTTGGTAAAGAGTTTATAGAGAATGCGCTAGGCGTCAAGTTTAGTGATGTAAGGGCGTGCGCTGGTGGCTCAAAAAGCAATGTCGCTTGCCAGATCATTGCAGATGTACTGAACGCACCCGTCTCCACGGTGCAAACAAGCGATACTGGGACGCTTGGAGCAGCGATCGATGCGGCTGTCGGGACCGGCCTATACAGATCAGTTCAAGAAGCAGTAGAAAACATGGTTCACGTCACATCAAAGTTTGAGCCCAAGCCCCAAAACGTCAAAGTGTACGACAGAATCTTCAACGAAGTCTACTTGAAGGTCTATCCACAGATCAAGGACCTCAGCCCAATAATAGCTGACATAATTGGCGCAGTCGGCGGGGTTTGAGCCCCCATTTTTCTGATTAACTACTTTTTCTGAAGGCAAGAACGTGAAATAAATGGCTTCTTCGTGCTCAATTCTAAGACTCTTAAATCTGTCAGCCTACGAAGCATTTGCTTGGTTGATCGCGCGCGATCGATACGAATATTCCCATAAATCTAGCACTTTAGATAAAATAAAAAAGGGAAGGAGGTTTATTGGATCTGTGTGGCTTTGTCGTATGTTCCTAGGAGGCTCTTGTAGACATCCTCGTATATGGGCATCCACTTGTTGTAGAGATCGTGGTTGGCCATGTTTGGCTCCACTCTGCCTACGAGCCTTGTCATCGTGTCCACAGCCTTGTAGAAGTCCTTGTATATTCCAGCGCCATAAGCTGCCAGCACAGCTGCTCCGAGGCATGTTGACTCAAAGACTTCTGGAACTCTGATAGTTGCGCCTGTGACGTCTGCTATGATCTGGTTCCAGAGCTTGGACGCGGCTCCTCCTCCAGTTACCGTGATCTCCTTGACCTTTATGCCACTGACCTCCTCGACAACGTTCACGCATTTTCTTATCTCGTAAGCATTGGCTTCCAGTACCGCCCTTGCCATGTGAGCCTTCGTCGTCCTGAAGGTCACGCCAAAAAACACACCGCTTGCATTCTTGTTTCCATAATCAGCAGCCCCGGCTCCAGGCGAAATATGGGGTAGGAAGACGAGGCCTTCTGATCCTGGTTTGACCTTTTCAGCCATATCATCGATCAGCTTGTACGCGTTGACGCCTTTCTTCTCAGCCAAGGCAACCTCTTCCTTACAGAACTCGTCCCTGAACCAGCGTAGAACCGATCCTGTTGATCCGTGGTTTGCTTCAAACATCCATTCCTTGAACGGAGTTGCCATTGGACCTGTCCATCCTCTGTTCTTCGGGTCCTCTTTCCATTTCTCAAGGAACCCTTCTATGAATGTGCCTGTTCCCGTTGTCGATTGCATCCTCCCGGGCTTTACAACCGCGGTGCCTACTGATGCGCATTGCTGGTCACCCCCACCAGCCACGCATGGTGTCCCGGCTTTTAGACCGGTCTGCTTCGCGGCCTCAGCCGTGAC
>CAYXJU010000199.1:0-3294 GCA_964464765.1 uncultured Candidatus Bathyarchaeia archaeon
ATGTAGTAGCAAGAACTAGCGTGCCGGCAATCGGATAGACAAGCCCCCTCACAGCACCAGCCGATGACGCTCCGCGCGCCAATATGAAACTGAACTCTCCCCGCGGATTCATCTCAACTGCAATATCACCTGCAAGTTCACGATGACCTGACAGAACAGCCCCCAGATACGAACCAACGTATTTTCCAGTTACCGCCAATCCGACCGTGGGAAGGACGATGAGAGGACTAAGAAATTGTGAAGGATCCACCAGCATACCCATCGTGACAAAAAAGATGATTATGAATAAGACTTTGAGTGGATGAACCCTTTCGTAGACAAATTTCGCTCGTTTTCCGACAATAAAAAGGCCCAGTAGAAATGCGCCTATGCCCGCAGACAATCCCAACCCGTATGCAAGAGCAGCCATGGCGAATCCGAGGCTTAGCGAGAGAAGGAAACCTGATTCATCGATATCGAACTCCAGATGGCTGACTCTGTCAATGAGCCGAGGTGCCAAGTATGTCGCAAAAGCAAACACAAAAACCACCAAGAACGCGAGCTTAACAGCCGGCAACACCAGATCCCCCATTGAAAACAAATTGCCTTGAGCGAGACTTGGCATCAGAGACAAAATCAAGATGGCGAACATGTCTTCCACAATCAATGCGCCGCACATCATACGTCCTAACGATTGTGTTAAAGCTCTGCGTCGATACAGCATGCTTACGATGATAGCAGTGCTGCTAACGCTAATAACACCCCCAAGAATAACAGATTCACTGGCGGACCATCCCAGCGCGAAGCCTGCTAACAATCCTGCGCCAAAGGAAACCGTTATCTCAACCAAAGAGAAAACGAAAACTGCCACACCCATCTTCTTCAACTCAAATGGGTTCAGCTCAAGACCAACAATGAATAGAAGCAATACGATACCGATCTCTGCTATCCCTTCAATAGCCGTGGTGTCGGAAACCAACTTGAATCCGAAGGGACCAATAATCATTCCAGCGATAATTTGACCCAATTCGGTCGGAATGTGGAACCTCCAAGCTAGCAAGCCAAAACCTAGAGCCAGAATCACGATGAGCGCAAGCTCTACCAGAAGAGATGGTTCGAGCGGCAAGGCTCTCCAAACAGAAAGGCAGCCTCATAGTACTTAAGACTGCCCTAGGAACAAATGTACACTTGTGGAATTCTCCCATTCTGCTAATGTTTCAATAATCACATGTGTCTTCCTTGATACAAACACAATGCGATCCATGATGCCATAGAATAAGTAAAAGCCCCTAAACTTAATTCAATCCAAAGTAGAACGGTAATGCTACCATGCAATTGCTTGACGGGTGAGTCATGTGGATATTTTTGATGCAATTGCACAAAGAAAATCAGTAAGATCTTTTGCAACAACACTCGTGCCTGAAGACATTCTTGTCAAGATATTGGAATCCGCTAGGTTGGCACCTTCCGCCGCAAATGTGCAACCCTGGCATTTCATTGTTGTAAGAGATGAAGAACGGCGAGTTAAGATTGCCAAAGGGTGCAAGTATGGTAAGTTCCTTGCTGAATCACCGGTGGTAATCGTTGGTTGCGGTAACAAGAAAGCTTCTCCCAAATGGTATGTTGTGGATACCTCTATCGCCCTTGAGCATTTGGTTCTGGCGGCCACTGCTTTGGAGCTTGGAACGTGTTGGATTGGAAGCTTCAACAATGAGGAGATCCGTGAGATACTGATGCTTCCTGAAGAATTTGAGGTTATCGCGCTAATCGCTCTCGGACATCCTCGTGAGAGGGTGAATCCACTCGCCAAGATTCTTCATGTGATAAGACCTCGAAAGAAGCTGGAAGAAATAGTTTCTCGCGAGACTTTTGGTGGAGGAAACCGTTAGCGATAGATCGTCTTCTGTTACCAGTTGTTCATTCAGGCTAGAATAGTCTCATAGCCTGTGCGATTGTATGAATTCGAGCAGCAACACCAGGACAATCATACATTTCTTATTAGACGTCGTCTCGATTTTGCTTTGTTCTTTTCTGACTGGATCTGTGACAGTCATGACCCAAAACAAGTAGCAGATGCTTCACTACAAATCACGTGACACGGAATTGAATGAGAGCTCAGTTAATGGGGCACGCGGATTGCCCTTGGCCCCGTAGTTTTCAATCGTCTGAACTTGAAGGGTATACACGCCCAGCAAGTTGTCAATAGAAGGGCACTCGGGGGTCATGAGTAGTCTTTGTTTGTGTGCACATCAATGTGCCATTTCAGGTACGCTTATATTCCTGATGATGACTCAATTGCCAAAATATGTCAAGCACACCACCTCTGAGAGTTGTCTGCACTCCACGTGATCTCTTGGTATGAGGGTCGAGAAGAGATTATGAAAGAATATTTGGAGACCCCAAAGCACATGGGAATTCGCGGCAGGTACCAAATAAGCGTCGAAACCGATGATTTGACCGTTCTCAATGACGTAAGCAAAGTGCTCATGAACCAATTGGTGGGCAGTGAGAAGGAGTATCGCATCGAATACCGTTTCGAGACCAAAGCTTCAAGTTTCATACGTTGGTTGCTAAGATAGCGCCAATGAAGCTCATGTGACTTGAATTCCGATCTTTGGTTCTGGTGATTGCGCGTGCACTCCTCGGGCAAATGCCGAATTTGAACTGAGCTTAGGCATGAATTCTAGTTGCTAGGCTTACCATCCATCTCTAACCAGTATTCAATCCCCGTTTTTTTGATCATGGCATTCAAGTAATAACTCCGAATGCGGCAACACTCTCACCCAGTGCCAATCTATGCCCAAAGTGACTTCGCATCTCAGTTCAAGAATCTGCGAATAACAATTTCTAAGTCAGATTAGTCCCATACTTCGCTGCAATCTTCTCTACAACTGGTGTTGTAGACCCTGGTTCCATAGATATTCCCACAAACGCATTAGGAATTCTTAGAAAAATCACAGAGACCTTGTTGAATTTCAATCTGACTGTCTTGATCTTTCCAAAATCTTTCTCCAGATCATTACAGATTCCCATGATACATGGCTCTATGAAACCAAATAACCTCTCATCAGTGTTCTCCGCTGTCAGAGAGTTGACACCCGGTCTCATTTTCATTTCCACCAATGCGCCCTTCTCGTCCAAATGAGCTACAAATCTGATTCTGTTATCAACGGCCATGATCTCGTCGCACAAGCTCAAGACAAGCACCAAGACAGAATACTGGGAGACTGTATTTAAGAACAACTCTAGGAAACATGACTCAACAGTATCCATGCATCCTTGTCTTGATAATCAAACGAGTCCAATAGTTCAGAC
>CAYXJU010000200.1:0-3277 GCA_964464765.1 uncultured Candidatus Bathyarchaeia archaeon
TTGGCACATCAGCGATCTGCGATACGATTCCCTTGATGTCTGAGGTCGTATCTTGAGATATCCATTTGGTTGTACCAATCGCCACATTCCCGAGTACGTCGTGGTCCATGGCAGCTACACTAGCCAACACAGGAGTCATCTGTGTTCCTCCAGCCATAAGTACCGGTTTTTTCTTGGATGCTCCAATGATTATGCCTGCAGCGGCCGCCATCATGGGATCTCCCACATGTTCAATAGCCTTCAACGGACGTAGCTTGAAGTCGCCAGGCTTTATCTGTGCGTTCTTGAATCCGGCTTCGACTGTTTCGATTTTCAGTGAATGGGGATTGTTCGGCATGCTACTGCTCACCTTTTCTCTCGCGTTGAACCCCATAGCCAGAAGGACTCCAAGAGCAGTTGTTGTTCCACCTGGGATACTCTCTCCAACGACCAAATAGTCGCTTGCCTCCGCCAATTCTCTCCCAAGAATCAACGCGTTCTCGAATAGTTCCTCAACCCTCTCAACTGCACTTCCAGTTCGGATGTCGTTTCCAGGAGCCCCGCCTAGGTCCACGAAAGGAACCATTGGTCTAATTCTAGAACCTGCATTTGCCACAAGTATCGGTATGTTTGCAACCCGTAGTGCCGACATACTGATCAACGCTGGTGTAGGAATGCCATCAGGAGTTACGGGAACACCCGGAATGCATCTGCACTTCCCTAGAAGTAAGAGTTCTACGTCGGCTGGCGGCGTATAGTCTGTTATCGCTGGATTGGCGCCTGCTGCAGAGAGACCAGGTATTTTCGCGGTTTCTGTGGTCGCTATGACACAAACGAATAGAGGACGCTTTCCTTCAATTTGATCCAGAAAGCCTTGAGCTTTCTTCTCTTCATGGAACGGAGTTATTCCATCCAATCCTCATTCCCTCGGATTACGTAGAGTCTCGTTCATCACAGATCTAACTTGTTCAAGATCTTCTGGCGTGTTCACATTCATAGTAACTTCAGATTTTTCCACAGCCAATACTTCCTCATCCAGTTCTGCTTCACCGATTCTGTTTCCATCAAGAACATTAACGCCGACATGGACAAATCCTGTATTCTTGCGCTGAAACCCTTCGTTGTTCTCGGGCTGGGTTCCTTCCATACATGATTCTGAAACCGTGACCGTTAACGCCGGTTTTCCCGAAGATTCGTATCTCTGAATAACTTCATTGATGAATTCACTCGTTATTAGTGGAAGATCAGCTGAGATCACCAGTGTTTTTCCTAGTTGAAGTGATCTCACAGTCGCTTGTGTATCTTCAACGTACCCTCTCCCCGGGGTTTCAAAAGTTCTGACTCCCAGTGACTTCAGAATCTGAGTAGTTATTGGAGTATGGTGACTCGTTGCGACAACAATGTCTTTGACATATTCTGAGCCTTGAAGAGCTTCCACCACGTGCAGCACCATTGGTTTTCCCAAGATCTCTAGAAGTGGCTTCTCTGTGTCGGCAATCATTCGGGATCCCTTTCCGCCTGCCATTACCAACGCAGTGATTGCCATCAGATCGCCGCCAAAATTACCAATAGTGAAATCATTCTTGAGATTTCATTGGTCGCTCCCAATACGTCCCCTGAAATACCTTTGAATTGGTTATTCGAGATCCCCGTGATTACAAGTGCAGAAGCAATTGAAGTCAAAGTGGCCGCGACGCCGGCCATGCCGAGGACAAAACCTGCAATTGCTAGTGATATGATGAATGCGACGAGAAGCTTTGCATTTCCGTTCTTCTCATGCATTGAATTCACGACAATCGAGCCTGTGCCTTCATGAGCTGATCTGCCAAATCGCGTCATTGAAACCATTGAGAGTTTTGCAGTAAGTTCGGAAACTATAATGGCTTGGATCACCATGTTCACGTTGATAGCTACTAGTGATGCGATTGTTAGAATCGGAACAAAGATGCCTAAGGCGAAGCCACCTGCGCCCAGAGCTTTGTCATGCATAACCTCGAACTTTCTTTCTGGTGTGCCGTGAGCCATCAGTGCGTCACCGAAGTCCAACAATCCGTCTAGATGATGAGCGCCTGTGATTAGGACAATAAGTCCAATCGTGAGCGGGCCGACAACCAAACTAGGCATGACTCTCAACAGCATCCATGCGACCATACCCGCTAGGATTCCGATGAAAGCGCCCACAAGCGGTGACAGAAACCAGACGCTGCCAAACTCGCTGAGGTCGTCTGATACTTTCCCGACTGGAAAGATTGTGAGAAACGCGATCATGCTCTTCAGAGCTGTGAGTTTGCTCAGTCTTTCACCAACCAGGTCTACACGAGTTTTCTCCGAGTTGCTCCAATCACGCCAGACACTACTCCTTCTATTACAAATTCGGAAGGTGTTCGGTCAGAGTTGAAGTGAGTTCTTTGAAATTCTGATTTGCCGTCATTTCCTCCGATCAGATATGCTATGGTTGCGCCCGCTCCCTTTGCGAAAAACTTGGAATTCGTGTTTCCAGAATTATTTTCACAACTGTCGAGAGCCGCGAGTATCATAGACGCAATTTCTACGCTCTGGAGCACTTTGCGCGTCAAGGTCTTTGATCGGAGTGCGATACGTCTTCTTGATTCGGGCTGGAATCTGACGAATAGTCTTCTCGAAACGAGTCTCATCAGTCTGTCGACTGTAATTCTCCTCTCTTGCAGTCTCTCTTCAAGTGGCCTGTCTGGCTTGATTCCATCTTGCTTTCTAATTGCCTCTTTAACCGCCCATGTGACATTCCTACTGATTGAACTTCCAAGAGCGGTCGCAGTTCCAGCGTATCTGATAGGTTTTCCGTGAGAAGTTGACGCCACGGTCACCGTGTCTGTTGATGTTCCAGTTGCCACTCGATTTGAGGCGTGGCTGAGAATGTTGAGTTCTCTGAGGGCAAGCGCTTTTGCTTCGGTGGCGATCCTCACTACCTCAACAAGGCATGCATCAGTTGGGTTGGAGTCTAAGATGATGATCATGTTTATTGTCCCGACGCTTTCAAGAAAACGTTTGGGATCGTCTCCAGCTGTCATTGAATTCGAAACGCCGGCTGTCACAATCACAGAAAACCTCGAACCGGATTGACTGCCATTAGCAATCGCGACATTTCGTACATCAGCTGCCGTCATCAGTCCGATTGCATTTGGGCCCAGATCTTTCTTTTGAGCAATGTCGTGTAGGCGGTGTTCTGGAGCGAGTGTATGGTAGTCTTTCGGAACATGATGATTCATGATCGTCTTGGTTTCTGTCAACCCTCCGTTGAGAACTGCGGAGCTCAATACGC
>CAYXJU010000201.1:0-3268 GCA_964464765.1 uncultured Candidatus Bathyarchaeia archaeon
GACCGTACAACAGCCTAAGAGCCTCTGGTGGCAACCTTTGGCGGGCCCGCCGGGACTCGACCCTAATAAGGTTCGAATACCCTCAGGAAGATAGGGGGTTTCAGGAGGAGCAATGGTGGACGCGCGCGCTGTACTCTGCTTGAGCTAGCAGTCCGTTTCGTTGGCTTGTTTCAGCAGGTCGATCAGATTTTCTAGTTGTGGTAAGAGTTCGCTTCTTCTCTTTTCGATTAGATCAAGCCAATTCTTTTGCCAGTCCTTGATTCGGAGCGAGGTCTCAATATCTCCCGATTCACCTAGTTTAGGAGGATAAGGCTCAGCTTTGCGAGGGTCTGGCATAAGAAGATAATGAAGTTGGGGAGCCAACGGCATCGTACAACTCAAGCAGTTCATTTAGGTCTTTGATTCGACAACGGACTTCAGTCATTGTCTTGGCCAAATCTGGACGGTATGATGCTATGCGATCTAAAGGCCTGTCATCATAGACCAACCTATCCAGACGACGGTGACTATCCTTTAATGTGCTAACGTTGCTCTCCATATCGGAAAGCCATACCGAGATTAGCTCTCTCCTGAGCTGTTCATCTTCTCTTCTTTTCCTTCTAGGTTCAAGCACGAGTTCCTTCAAAGCGATAACTAGAAAGGCAACTACTGCTGAGATGAGTGCAGACACAATGGCAGTATCTACAGCAATCAATCCGATCTCAGCCAATCAATGTCTTGAGCAAGTTGAGTTGTTTTTCAGACTACTGACTTCTAGTCTATTTCTGATGCTGTCCTTGAACCTGATTTTAGGTAAATTCTTGAGGTCATCATAGACCTCCTTCAAATGTTCGATCTCGTAGTTTCTTCGAATCTCGTTATAGAAAGGGATTTCATGTTTGGAGATGTCCTGGCGAGGAATGTAGTTCATCTGCCCTATCCATATGGACTCTGTCGAAAAAGGTGCAACTGTTTCAACTAATTTACACGGGTCATAGTCGAGAAAAGGTTCTATCGAGAGACTTGTCCTGTACCCCCTGTTAAAAGCATACTTGAGAGACTTCAATCTCTCATGGAAAGGTGATGCATTTGGTTCCCAAAACTCCAGCAATCGATTACTATTCGAAGTTATGGTAAATCTAAATTGTAGTATATCCTTGTACCCAGAAAACAACTCATCAATCTGTTGTATGATAGTAAATCTTGGCTTGGTTGTCACTAGAACGTTGTTTCCGCTCTCTAGTAGTTTATTCAAGACGGTGAAACAAGCATTCCTAATTCTAGGAAAATCGAATATGTCATGCGAACTCGGGAACATCACTCTCCCAGAAAGTCTCCTGTAGTTTCTTGTTACAGCTTCCTTTCGAATGATCATGTTTTCCCAGGTCTTTTCGGTGCTTCTTCCGAATCTCTTTGCCATCATTTTGGCATAGCAGTATCTACAGTTGTTGTAGCAACCTTTTATGCAATTAACGTTATAATCCGCCCACTCTTTTGTTCCAGAACTAATCTTTTTCCTTTTGGGTACAGCTACACATTTACCCTGCATTTCTCATCTCGACTCGCCTGTTTTTCAGAACTTGTTCAGGTGAGAGCGGTACTAATTGTGGAGGCATTTCAATCCCCAATCTCTTGCTCACAACCTTCCATTTCAGCCTATATGATCTGACGTCTGAGTTCCATGCGTTCATAGTCTTATCCGATTCCAGATATCCTCTTTCCATGAGCCACTTCAAACCGAGCTGTGTTTTCGAGGTATCATGTTCTATATCTCTAAAGTCTCTGCACAATCTGTCACATCTTCCATCTTCATGATTCATGATGACGCTCCAGAGTATCCTCCACTCCATAGGCCTTCTTCTTCCACTCAGATTCACAAAGAGGTCTGGATGCAGTCTCTTGAAGCGGTGGAACGCATCCTTGTTGCTAGGCGAGTATACAGGGTTGTCCGTTAAAGATGAATAGTGATTCTTGGTGGCCCTGACTCCATCCTCGTAGTTGGAACAGAGGATGAGGTGGAATAATTGGTCTGATTTGGGATTGAAGGGCAGAGGGAGAACGTATCTGAACCATTTGTACAGCATGTTCTTGTAGAGGCTCACGAAGGTTAGCTCTTTTTCCTCCATTGGTTTCTTATTCAATATATGTCTTCGCCATTTCTTATTACCGCCGAAAAGGGCGTCTGCTTCTGAGACTGTCTCTGCCTCCTCATCAGTCCAACTATCCCCATCAGGAGTAATAGGTAGAGGCGCGAAGTCTTCCCTTCCCAGAAACCAATCAGATGTAAATAGGAAGATAAGAAACTCAGTCCCAGTTTGGTGGAAATTGATCATCCTTTTACTGGCAACTTTCTCTATAGCTTCCCACTTCACACTTAGAAGTGGATCGAAAAAGTAGATGGCATTCCCCAGACTGAGGTTCTCGATTGCTTTCAGAGCCTCATCGAGGCTCATGTTTAGCAGATATAAGTTTGAAGTGTTTAGCTCGTCAAGCCGTTCTGCCTTGTCTATAGAAACACTAGGCCACCTCTTCCTGATGACATTCTTCAAATGACTGTAACATTCGGCATTCTCTTCAATCAGAACAAGTTTGAGATTGTTTGTGTATGGGAAGTTGACCTTGAGTTCGAGGGCGTGGCCAGCAGAACCGAGAACTATCTCATTGGTGTCTTCTATGCACACTTCCCCTGTTGCAGCGTTGAGCTCGACTATAGCTGTTGGGTAAGCGTGGTCTTTACTCGGTCCGCCCGATGTGATGCCCCACCAGAAATGATAGTATTCACCTATAACGTCAGACTTCAGCTTTGTACCAGTCAAACCACTGAGGCAGATGGCATCTCCATGAAATTTGAGCAAAATACGTCGGCCTGATACACTTAGAATCTAGGATCTTATAATGTTTGCAGATATGGCGCTTACATTCTCGAAGGCTTTTGATAGCGTACATACCGCCTCGCCGTTGTCCTTCTGGAAAAAATTTTTCCCCTATCCACTAGATGAAGAATGTAGTCTATCATTGAAGAAAACACTGCTTAGTCTTAGAGATGCGCGCGCTATGTAGCTCTCTAGGTTTTGGAGAAAGAATATTTGAATCTCTGAAAGGAGTCTTTGGGTCCTATATTTGAGGCAATTGATGAATCTGCAGAAACAATAATTGATGTTATGAGAGACTAGTCAATACATGGTAGGTCCTTTCGGGCAAATCTGACGTATACCCTATAATTGTGCGCGCGCAGATAAGACGACATAAATCAAGAAGTAGACAGCTGCTAATACGAGAACTCTTATAA
>CAYXJU010000202.1:0-3263 GCA_964464765.1 uncultured Candidatus Bathyarchaeia archaeon
GATTCTTCACTTCCCTTTCTAGCTAGTTATACACCGGATCTTGCTTAGAAGTAGAATCCACTGTATACTGGCGTCACGTTGGCGCACACTAAGAATTAAAGTGTTCTCTTTGTGCTGATAACGGAGCGTAACCATCGTCGTCGTTCGTTTTGGCTTCGTCGATAGCCTTGTGCGTGTATGTCTAATGCCCACACACAAAATAAGGCCTAAACACTGGGAGAGGAATGCCCCGACCCCTCCCTTTCTATTACTACCAACTCGCTAAAGCTCGCAACATAAAATTAAACCGTAACTTGACCCGCCGATACTACTTGGACAGCCTTGTGATGGCAATCCCCGCGCCGAGCATGTAAATCAGTGATCCAATCACGGAATTTACAGTGAATCCTATCGGATAGTCCATGCTGCTAAATACTATAAATGCTGATGGAATGCCGTAAACGATCCATCCAAGCAACCCCAACGCAATTCCTTTTCGCATAGTACTTCCTGTGAAACTCTTCTTAGCGAAATCATAGAGTATTGCTACTGCTAGTGCGACAACGAACGGATGCGCGAAGAACAGTATGCTCACAGGGTCGTTGACTGAGCGCATGCCCGCGAGAGTCAAGACATTGTAACCAAACAGTGCCTGTGTTGCAGCACTGATCATCATCGAAAGTACCAGAACAACAATTCCTGCAACAATACCTGAGACAACTACCGTCCTAGTTTCCAATTGAATCATCAGATTGAAGCCAGAGTATCATCACATCAGCTGATAAACTTGCATGTCTCTTCTGCCTGCACTAAGAGATACACGCAATTCTGCGTGGTCCGAAGATCGGAGTAAAAATCCCCCACATCGTCTGGAGCATTTTGTTTGACTATACTGCTTCGTCAAACTCGCTTCGATACCTAGCGACTCCTGACATACGATGAATCATCGATGGGTCCACAATGAGAACCATAAACGCCTCATCCGGAACATCTTTCCACTGGCTTCTAACGCTGTACTTGGAAGCAGTCTCAAATCCGAAACGATGATAGTAATCTGGATGACCAACGACTATGACGAACGGACATGATGCGCTCCGAAGGATTCTGAGACCTTCCTGAACCAGCTTCGAACCGATACCCTGCCTCCGATATTCTGGCAGTACTGCCAAAGGTGCCAGTCCCATACCACGCATCACATGATCATCGCTCTCGATGGTGGCTGGACTGAACAATATGTGACCTACCACACGGTCCTTAGTGACCGCTACTTGCGACAATAGATTACTGCAGGACAGACGAAGCTTGTCGACTATGTCCGCTTCTTGCAGCCGGCCGAATACCTTATCGTTCACTTGGCGAACTGCACTCAAGTCATCCTGCCGTTCTTCTCGGATCTCCATTACGATATCATCCGTCAGACTCAATGACTCAGATTAGACTCTGAGCGTAAGTACTTGGCGCCATATCTCTGTTGCTGACTATGAACTAGTAGAATTGTGTGTATGCCGGTGTGTCCGATTCCACCACCACGGTTTTGTAGGCGTGCAATAGAAGATTTCGACACATCAACGGAGACCAGAAAGATGGATGAACAAGTTAAACAGTATGTAGAAAAACAGAGGTTTCCGCAGAAGGAAATCGTTAGGAGACTACGGAAGATTGTTCTAAGAACTTTTCCTGATATCAAGGAAGAGATGAAGATGGGTGTGCCGTGGTATGAAGGGAAGCTCTATGTCGCTGCGCTTAAGGACCATGTCAATCTAGGATTCTGCTTGAAAGGACTATCAGAGAAAGAAAAGAGACTCCTTGAAGGCAGCGGCAGAACGATGAGGCATATCAAGATTCACTCATTGAAAGATATTGATGACAAGAAGATTGAGAAGTTGTTGAGAATGGTAGGAAAGAAATGGTCTTGAATACGGACGGATAACCAGAGCCAGTTGTTGAATAAACCGTTCTTGGTTTTATGCGAGCGCAGCGAGCATATTTGAAGAATGCGCTCTCGGTGCGCATACACAAATCATGGTTATGCGGATCATTGTTGGACTTCGTTCGGGCTCTGGCAGATGATGGGGGTCAGTAACCTTTGTGACTAGCCCACACTTAATTGCGAGAGGCGACGGTTCACTCGAAGGGATCTGTATTTGGTCTACAACTACAAGCACGACAAGATTGTGCTAAATGTAGCTTACATCAGTACGTATCCACCAAGGGTGTGCGGCATCGCAACCTTCACGCGGGATTTGGCGGGTGCCCTGATGATGGGGGGCATGTCTCTAAGAGCTAGATAGTAGCCATCAATAACAATGAAAGCACTCTCATGCCTCGTTGTGATAATGTCAGTTTTGCAGTAGACCAATTCCGGCGCGAGAGCTACATAAACGCCAGCAATCTGATTAACGGACTAGAGGTGGATGTCGTTAGCCTTCAGCATGAGTATGGCATATTTGGGGGAGATTGCGGAGAATATGTGCTCGACCTTTGTAGGAATATTGATGCCCCTATCGTGTCGACACTTCACACCGTTTCACGAAACCCTTCCGAGAAAGCTCGATGGATCTTAAAGGAAGTTGCAGATCTCAGCTATGCGGTGATAGTTACCATCCAATCTGCTGCAAATTTCTTGGAGGAAAATTACGGCGTTGACGCCAAGAAAATCAAAGTTGTCCCTCACGGCGTGTCTGCTCCTGATCGTCGATCCAGTAGACACTCCAAGCATCATCTTGGCCTTCAGAAACGTACCGTTCTGGCGAGTTTTGGCTTAATCAGCCCGTCCAAAGGGTTGGAGTATGCAGTTAAGGCCCTTTCTTATCTAGTCAGAGATAGACAAGACCTTCTATTCCTAATATTGGGTCAAACTCATCCTGAAATTCGAAAGCACCATGACGAAACATATAGGAAGAAACTAGTCACGCTTGTTGACAAGTTGGCACTCTCTGACAATGTACGATTCATCGATAAATACCTGAATGACGAAGAACTTTCACGATACCTTCAATGCGTGGACATCTACCTGGCTCCGTACACCAGTGAGGATCAAGTCTCGAGCGGAACGATTACAACCGCGCTTGCATTTGGAAAAGCCGTTATTTCAACCCCCACGATTTTCGCGAGAGAGATACTGTCTGACAAGAGAGGACTACTGTGTGAATTTGCAGATCCACTTTCTCTCGCCGCTTGCATCGAGGAGATCCTGCGAAATCCTATCCGCCGTCGGAGACTCGAGATCAATGCGTTAAGATATGGCCGAGCGGTTCAATGGAACAAAGTTGCCAGTCAATATG
>CAYXJU010000203.1:0-3252 GCA_964464765.1 uncultured Candidatus Bathyarchaeia archaeon
AGCAACATCTTCATCAAGATAATCAATTTTGGTTTTCTTCATGCAGTTCGATTTCCCCCACCTTATTCTTGCGAAATATCAGAATGTATTCGTGTATCTTATTGACTATGAATGCATAGGGATAGCCCAGAGGTCGAAGATTATTGTACTCTGCCCTTCGATCCCAGATGATGATGTCCTCTAAGGCATATCCAATTTTTTCCATCATTTTGATGATGTCCATATGAAAGGGTATGAACTTGCTTAAGATGCGTATATCCATGACAATTACAATGCAGCGTTTTCCATGCTTTAGCGTCTTGTAGACTTCGGCGAAGATCCTTGACAGTTCATCCAGGAAGGTCGAGTAGTCTGGAATGTTGCCCAAGTCCCTAGCAAGCTCTGAGTATGGTCTAGACTCTTTGTAGTCTGCTGTCCTCTTCCTCAGATGAATGCCCCAATATGGAGGCGAAGTAATACACAGATCTACTGACTCTTCTTCAACATGCTTCCCTATGTTGATTGCATCATCACAAAATACTTTGGGTTCTGGAATCTCGGGTTTGACAAGTTTTTCTTGTGAAAGGCGACTTCGTGCTAGCTTGACAAATTCTGGAGTGATTTCTAAGCCGACACCAGTTCTTCCCAAATCCCGTGCAGCAATGATGGTGCTGCCACTTCCTAGAAAAGGATCAAGGACGACCTCGCCGCTTTTCGTATAGATTTTGATGAGTCGTTCACATAATTCCGAAGGAAACATGGCAGGATGTTTGAGTTTGGACTCGTAACGACTTTTGACGACGTCCCAGATACTGATAGAATAACGTGTCCAAGTCCCTCCGTCCAAATCATTGAGTCGTCGCCTCTTGTCAACGACAGCCCTGACGCGTTCTGTCACGTCTTTCCCTAGCGAGTAGATGTAAGTCCGTCTTTATATAAATTCTTACGTATCTAGGCTTTTAGCAGGCGTGCGTTCAAGACATAGCGTCATTAGAAAGAACGTAACTTGTGCATGCAGGAGGGATCTATAATCAACGTTGATTATGGATCCCTTCCGCTTATGAACTAACGTATTTTCTTGCTTGGATCGTTGCAGAGGCGATAAGTGTTAAATCGGTCTTTGACCGAGTTGTTGTAATCGATCTAGTTATGCCTCTGTGTTCAAGATGTGGAAGGGAGATAAAGGAACTGGGTAAGACGGGGCAGGGAATATGTCCCACGTGTGGGATTGTATCTTTGTCTGCGATTTCAGTTCCGAGCAAGGTATCACAAGGCACAGCACCGATTGAGGGTGCTCCGAGGGCTGAAACTAGGAGAGATCGTGGTGGTCCAAGGAAGGTTGTTTTGATTGGTTTAGTGATTGTCATATTAGTTTCAGTAGGTTACCTTGTCGGCAATCGTGTGTTCGTTCCACCTCTTCCTACGATAACCCCAACAGAGACGCCTGCGAGAACGTCTACACCAACCCTGACCCCTACGCCTACCCCTGTAGGCACTGATGATGCTCGGATAAGAGAAATGGTAAGTCGATATTATGACGCATTCAACAAGCATTGGACAGAAGGATATTTGTCGTTCTTCGTTGATGATGGGCAGAAGTTGTACAATCACGGCAGAGATGGAACTTACACAGGCCACAAGTCTATTGGAGATCAACTTTCACTAGTCTTTCTTGTTTATCTCGACATAGTCGCCTCAGACATCAAGATCACTGGAATAAAAGTGGACGGCAACGCAGCAACAGTCCAATGCGAATATACTGCTACTTCTGAAAAAAGACAGTACAAGGAGCTGTTCACTGAAAGCATGGAACTACTTAAAGTAGATAGCGCCTGGAAGATAATGAAGACAGATCTTGTGTCTCATTGAAGTGCTCTAGGAACTGAATGCCTATAGTTCTTCGAATCATTTCTCTCCCTTAGGTACTTCCGTAACCCATATGCAATGCAGTTATCTAGTTGTCCGAGACGACATCATCAATCTTGAATGTCCAAACCCCCTAGGGGTAAGTAAGGGTTACACAGCCCTAAGGAAGGCCTAGGTAGGGCCGCCCATACTGCCTATATAGAGGCCAACAAAGGAGCTCAATCAGAAGCCGACACAAGCTGAAAAACAGGCAAAGAGCCATAATGAGTAACCAGCAGGCACAATAACCAAGAACCCCACTTCCTGAATCACCCTCTCAACAGCTTACAACTTCAGGAATTGAGCAAGAGAGAAAGATGATTTTGACCCTAGGGTTGAGTCGGTCTACTACGACAAAGATGCGTATATCTATCTTCTCTTCTTCTTTTCAAGTATCTCGATTATTTTAGGCGTGGCAAAGTCGATAAATCTCTCGTAATCTCCCTTCGTACTGAAAGGCATCTGTTTGAGTGATTCGAGGATTGGCTGAAATAGGAGATGCAGGGTTGAATCATTCATCGACTGCCGAAACATATCAACGAGATCACAAGTGACTCGATTTGGCAAAGCGCCGAGCGGGCCATATTCTGTCAGACATGGAGCAAGGCATGCGCCGCAAAGAACTGGATGTACTAGGTGACCAGACTTATATTGGTTCTGAACTACCGCAGGCTAAAGCCTGCGGGGTCTCTTGGATCACCTGGGGGGATCCAGACGACGCATTGATTAAATGTTTGCAGGTACATTACGAATATGTTCACTTAATCTTCTCTACTACTATACGTCTACCCTCGATCCAAATCTTGAGCTTGTCTTGAAGTGTAAAAGGAAAGGCCGAGTCGTTAACAAGCCCCGCTGGGATATAGATTGAACATCGACCATTAGAACGATAGATCTTGGTTTCGCCCTGTAGAACCATCTTGTATCCGTCACAAGTTATGTATGCAAAAGCCTTATATACCTTATGTGTGCATACAGGGTGTATGCAAAGGATGTGTGCAAGTGTCGAACGAATCTGAAAAATTGACTGCCAACACAAAGACTCTAAGACAGGTTGACAGATACATGCGCCGCCATCAGGAATTCAGGATTTACGAGGACATCCCACTCCGAGACTGGAACCTTTCTGGACTGCTCTGCAATTACTTGATAATCTGTCGACGGAAGGATGGCCGAGTAATAATCTTCTGCACCGTATGCAACGCCAAGCTACCTGCAGGGCACAGTTCCTCATACCATGAATGTTTCTCGATTGCTCTCCGCCATCTGCAGGAGCACCACCCCAGTCTGGCTCGAGAGCTGGAATCACTGGGAGAATAAGAGCAGGAAGGGGGTAGACATGGAAGCAGTCACAAACGGACGGTACAG
>CAYXJU010000204.1:0-3247 GCA_964464765.1 uncultured Candidatus Bathyarchaeia archaeon
GAAATCGAACTGCATGAAGAAAACCAAAATTGATTATCTTGATGAAGATGTTGCTTACTTTCTCGGCCTACTATTAGCCAGAGGCGAAATATCACAATCCGGTGGCGTCAAGCGGATAAAGATCGAATTTCCTTTCAAGAACTTGGAAGTTACGGGAATAAAGAAGAGTTACGTTCAGAAGAATGAACTGATCGTTGGACTTCAGTCTTCAATAGCAAGAATTTCAGAACTGACTGAAGCTAGCGTCTCATCAAGTGATACAGAACATTCAGTTATACTAACTATGGAGAGTATCAAGAATAGCATGTTCTGGAGAAACATTAACCTCATAATGCAACACCGACGAACAAACTACGAATTTGAAATCCCTATTCAGATCTATGAAGCAAATGACCAGATCAAGAAGGAGTTTCTTCGAGGCTATGCAGATGTGGCGGCTACAGCAAGAACGTCGAACCTAGACCAAGTGGGTCGACACAGGGTATACCTCGATGTTCTCAATCCCAATTGGCGTCTGCCAGTGCAACTCTGCCATTTGCTTCAGAATCATTTGAAAGTCCCAGTTCAGACAATTACCTACGGTCACCCCAACCTTCGAGATCCGCAGGGAAAAGATTACAAAGCTGGCAGAGTCGATTCCTGGGCAAGAGAGCATCAGATCAAAGTATATTGTGAAGCTTTTTCCAATGTTGGATTCTATATGCCTCACAAACAAGAGATTCTTGAAGAACTTGCATCATTCAATAAGAAGAATTTCGCTGATGCCAAATTCTGTTCGCCTCCAAAAAGGCATAGTGAGTCTAAGTACAGACATCCTGGAGAAAGATCCAGCAAACTGCCGAGATCGATAAGAGGGAAACACTATTCCGCGTACTGGCAAATTTGTGCAGATCTTGGATGTCCATGTCAACCAAAATGTTTGAACATTTTCAAGCCGTTCATGCAGGTCATGCAAACGACATTGAAAGCAAGGAAGAGATAACAGAAGTGCGAGTATGTATCAACGAGAAAACGAAATGTACCCAATAGTCAAGATATGGCTCAAGAATCTTCTTAAGCAGAATTTCGGCCGTTTCAAGATTACAGTCGAAGACACGTCTAAGAAAGTACTCTCTAGATTTCTTTTCGAAAAGGGATTACATGAAATATTTCCAGACTATCAAACCTACGAGATTCAAGTTGATATAACCGGCGTAGTTGAGGAGGGAACGACCGCTAGACTTGTTTTCATTGAGTGCAAGCTTAACAAGATCAACTTGCGTGATATTTCACAGCTCCTAGGTTACAGCAAGGTGGCAACTCCCCTAATGTCTATTATCATTTCACCCGCAGGAATTTCTGACTCAGTCAATCTCCTTTTCAATGTGCATAGAAGAGACGATATCCTGAGTTATGGTGAGAACGGGTTAATCCGAATCGCAAAGTGGATTGAAAGCAAAAAAGATATCGACATGCGATCTTTGATACCGAGAGGAACTCTTTTCAATTGAGTAGAGCGCGCTCATTATGTTGATGGTACTTCAATGCCTGACTATTATGACGAAAAGGGGAAGCCTCATTGGAAGCAAGCTGAACGTGCGGATTGATAGCTAATGGTCAATCTCTGGATTGTCCCGACTAGTCCTGATGCTTGGGGACTGGTCCAAGAGCATAACGTGTACGCCTTTAGTCGTAAGGGAGACCGAGACAAGATCCAAGCTAATGACAAAGCAATATTCTATCTAATCGGATCCAATCCCCCAGTATTTGTTGGCATCTTCGATTTCATCGGTAGCTGGGAAGAGGCTAAGGAACCCTTCTGGCCCTCTGAGAAAGCAGAGGGAAGAGTGATCTACCCTTGGCGATTTCGCTTGAGTACGCTGAAGGTAGGGGCTGCCGACGCTCGCAAGATGTCGAGGCAGCTATCCTTTATCGAGAATAAACAAGGATGGTCAGTCTACCTCGTGGGCTCACTTGCAAATTTTGGGCGACCAATTCCAGAATGCGATTACCAACTCATCTTTGACGAGCTGACTAAACCCCCTATAACTTACCAAGTCAAGCCGCCCACTAGGCACGGAATGCCGCCACCGACAAGAGTTCTGAGAAGAAGGAAGATTCCGCAGCTTCGTGGTCCGCCGCCTAGCCATAATGAACTAAGAGATATGATTAGGGACATAGGTCTGATGAAGAGGTTAGTAGCAGAGATCGAGTTCCCAATCAATAGTCTCAGAATCGACGTAGCATGGCATACTGAAGTACAGAAAATGCCTTCCTATGTGTGGGAGGTTCACATAGGCGGGAACTTCTACGAGGCTCTAGCCAAGCTGAAGCACGCATGGGATTATTGGAGAGCTGAACCCTTCTTAGTAACAACGGAGAAGTTTGAGGATGAGGCCAGAAGCCTTCTTGGTGGAACCTTCCACGAGATCAAGCCTCATATCAGGATTATTCACTGGAATGACATTGTCAAGTACTATAGGCTGCTAACAGAGGCTACCGATATAGAGAAGAAGCTGAGGCTTTAGACTATTCTCATGAGACTTCAATCATTTTCTGATGTCAAACGATTGCACACTGAAGGAATTGATGAAAGCGATATACTAGACTACAAACTACAGATCTTGGAAGATCTGAAGCTGGTCAAACATGTATCTTCATTCGCAAATACGAAAGGCGGGACAATCATTTTCGGTATTGAAGCGGAAAGAGACGGTGGACCTCCGAAGAACATTCAAGGCATTCCCGAAGCTGAAATCAAGAAAGAGAGAACCGAGCAGGTCATTCTGGGCAACATCCATCCACGACTTGCGGTATCTGTAAAGAAGATAGTTCATGAAGAATCCGCTGGAAACGCCTTCTTAGTCATAGACATTCCGGACAGCTATCTCAAACCTCACATGGTAACCAGAGATGGAGAGCACAGATACTACGTCAGACGCAACTTTCAAGCTGAGCCAATGGATGAGATCGAGGTTGCTGATGCATACAAAAGGAGATTTCAGGGATATGAAGACCTAAAGAACTATATTGAAGGTATTTTGAAAAACGAGTATACGTTGAAATGGCAAGAACAATGCGATCAGATAGGACACATAGTTATTATACCTACAGTATTGGCCTCACGACTAATGAAGCCAACGGACAATCTCTCTTGGATCGATACACTGCCTAGAGACGATTTCAAGCCCAATTTCCCGCCACAAGAATGGTTTATCCGGTACAATCGAAGAAACGAGGCCAAGCTGTAGATGCATAAAATCCGAGG
>CAYXJU010000205.1:0-3247 GCA_964464765.1 uncultured Candidatus Bathyarchaeia archaeon
GAACCAGTGAGATTCGTATACTAGCAAAAGTCAGTGTTAGGTCTTTCCAGAAGTTTGAAAGCATTCTAAGCACGGTAGAGAGTTTCCCAACGTGACCGTAAGCAAAGATCTGCCAACTAGTGACAAAGATGGCTATTCCTACGACAGATATGATCGGCCAAAGAAAACCGATTCCAAAGTAGTTGACAAGATAGATGCCATCAACGAATGTTCTAACAGCAATGAGACATGAAAAAAGTGATGCCGCGAACCTCTTCTTGTCATTTCTTGGAATCAAACAAAATGAAGCTAGAATAGCACCACAACAAAAGGACACGAGGACGTTTGCCACGACCCATGCAATGGATAGTTCACTTGCAAAAAGCCATCTAGCAAGAGGATTTACCTCACCTTGCAGACCGAACCTCTCGATCCAAGCAAATGTGAACACACTATCAAGAACGCCTAGAAATGT
Organism: uncultured Candidatus Bathyarchaeia archaeon; assembly: GCA_964464765.1. Taxonomy (GTDB): domain Archaea; phylum Thermoproteota; class Bathyarchaeia; order 40CM-2-53-6; family CAVXDP01; genus CAVXDP01. The sequence continues at coordinate 455 of CAYXJU010000205.1, forward strand.
CATGAGAATAACAAGTGGTCTTATTGCATTGTTTCTCCACCATAGAGTCAAGATCGAAGGAAGCGAAGCTCGCATACTGAGCCGACCGATTGTCACTCATGGTATCGTTGAAGAACCTCATATGTATGTCTCCAGAACGAGTCTGAAGGAACCTAGACTAGGTTAAGCTTAATACCACAAAGCCCATTTTTCTAAGGGAAAATTATGGAGGAGAATCAAAGTTGATGTCAAAATCTGCGATAACAAAAACGACAGGCGTGCTCTTGATAGTTATCATAATCGCGGCAATCGGCATTGGAGTAGGAGGGTACTATTATTCCCTCACTCCCAGCACAACCACTGCAGCTGGAAATCCCGTGCCCAATCCAGATACGCTCGTAGTACATGAGTTCGGGGATGTCCAGACGCTGGATCCCTTATGGAACTAAAACTTCAGGTGGCGAGGTGACTGAGAGAATCTACGAACACCTTGTGTGGTACGACGGAGAGACGACAAACTTAGTTGGGCAGCTGGCTGAAAAATGGGACATATCTACTGATGGGACGGTATACACATTCTATCTGAAGAAAGGTGTGAAGTTCCATGATGGAACCGATTTCAACGCAGACGCAGTGAAATTCTCTATTGATGCAACGATTCTATTGAATGATCCTGAAGGCCCGGCATGGATCCTGCAACAAGTCATCAAGGGCGGAATGCAATACATGACCGCTAACACTTACGGTGTAACGAACCAGAGTGAAGTCGACGCCTACCTTTCTGCCGGCGGCGTCAAGGTGATCGATGAGTATACCGTTCAAATAAACCTGGACTATGCTTTTACACCATTCTTATCGGCCCTTGCCTACATACCAAGAATAATATCGCCAACGTTCGTTGAGACGAACGGTGGATTCCAGCCAGGATTCCGAAATGAGTACATACATACACACACATGTGGAACTGGACCCTACACGGTCGTCGAATGGCAGCCGGGACAGAAACTTGTCATGGAAAGGTTCGATGGCTACTGGGGAGAAAAGGGGAAAGTCAAACGAGTAATCATCAACTACGTAAACGAATGGGGAACGAGGCTGCTGGCTTTCTACTCCGGTGAGTCTGACTGCGCTCAGGTTAACGCGGCCAACGCATTCGACGTGATTAACAAAGATCAATGGCTAAACAATGGACAGATAGCAACGCTGAAGAATGGATACGTATTCAGAGCAGACCCTTCAACAAGTATTACCAGCGCATTCCTGAACATCCACATCAAACCATTCGACAACCTCAAGGTTAGACAAGGATTCCAGTATGCTTTCAATTGGGGAGCTTTCATAGATCAAGTCTACAACGGCTTTGCTGAACAGCCAAATGGTCTGATACCAAAAGGCATTCTTGGTGCTGACTCATCAATTCCAAAATACACCTACGATCCAGAGAAAGCAACACAACTGTTGCTTGAAGCAAAGGAAGAAGGGGCTTTCAAAGATGGACAGACGATAACTATATACTACAATGCTGGCAACGAGAACAGAAGACTTGGATGCCTGCTCCTGAAAGATAGCATAGAGGCGCTGAACGTGGGCTTAAAGATAGAAGTGCAGGAACTTGATTGGCCCACTTACTTGGCAAAATTCAGAAATCACGAACTACCCTTCGCAATCATTGGATGGGTACCCGACTATGCGGACCCTGACAACTTCATAACGACCTACGTGCATTCGGAGAAAGGATACTTCGCTCAGGCAATAGCTTACAAGAATTCGACGATCGATCAGTTGAGTGACGAAGCCGCTGTCGAATTGAATCCGGAAAAGAGGGTTGAAATATACCACGAGATACAAATGGAACTTGCCCGGCAAGCGTTCTATCTGTTTCTAGCGCAACCCATGAACATCCATCTATCGAGAGATTGGGTCAAAGGTAACTACTACAATCCAATGCTTTCGATTTCTGCCAATGGAATGGTAACATACTGGACGGCATGGAAGGAAGAGTACACCCCGCAAGTAGCTATACAAATAGACGCTTGGTTGACGACTCTGACGAGTTCGGGTTTGGAGATTCCGAGAGAACTTCGAAAGCTCCAATAACCCCCCAATTTTTTTCATATTCAGGCAACTCATAAGGAGATTGCGACGCGCAGATAGCGCAAGGCATACTCTATGAGATTAAGAGATTACGTCATAAGACGAATTCTATTACTGATCCCAGTACTAATTGGCATCTCGATGGTGACATTTGTTCTCTCACACATGATTGGAGACCCAGTGGCAGCCTATCTGCCTGGAGGAGCGATTGGACACATAAAGGAGCAGCAGATTCAGCAGATAATCAGGGCGCATCATCTAAATGATCCAATCTATATGCAATATTGGTACTATGTGAACGATATAGTGCACGGTGATTGGGGAATTTCGAGATCTGATCACAACCGACCCGTAGTAGTTTCGATACAAGACTATTTTCCCGCAACGTTCGAATTAACCATTGTCGCCATATTGATCAGCTTGTTGATGGGAATACCAATAGGCATAATTTCGGCCACAAGAAAAGACAAGGCAATAGATCACGTCACGAGATTGTTTTCACTTACCGGAATTTCAATTCCAATTTTCTGGTTCGCACTTCTTCTGCAGTACACATTCTTCTATCAATTGAAAATAAACAACCTTCCTTACCTGCCGCTTGCGGGCAGAGTGGACAAATTCGTAATACTTTCCTATCCTCTGCATACGGTCACTGGACTCTATACTCTCGACAGCATCATCACAGGAAACTGGCCTGTACTAGTGAGCAGTGTTCTGCAC
>CAYXJU010000206.1:0-3238 GCA_964464765.1 uncultured Candidatus Bathyarchaeia archaeon
ATTGGCTGATAATCGCCATTGAGTCTCTTTGAAGTTTGAAGTTTCAAATTTCCGACTGCGATATACTATTCTCGCACATGCAATCTCCGGAAATTGGAAAGCGGATGGGATTAATGCAATTATGCGTTTAGGAATTTCTTGAGGATCGATACCTGGCTCTGCAAAGGTTTTTTCAATTTCGTATATGCATCTAAACTCCTTTAGTCGCTCATTCAACTGGCGCTCCATTTGTAAGCGTTCAGTGATGTCATGTGCAGCTGCGAATATACCTGCGACCTGTCCACTTTCATCTCTGTAAAGCGTTGCATTGTATAGTACAGGGGTCTGGTGGCCATCTCGACGTTTAATTGTTAGTGGATAATCCTTTACTGAACCTTTCTTCCACACAAGCTGATACCCTGCTCGAGCTTTGTCGGGGGCCATAAAATAATCGGAGAAATCAGTGCCTACAAGTTTCTCACGTGAATATCCAGTAACGGTTTCAGTTGCAGCGTTGACATCTGTAATCTTGCCATGCCTGTCTATGGTTACCGAAGGGTCTAGACTTGCTTCAATTAGGCGCCTTGCATACAATGCGCCCTGTCTAACTTTTTCTTCCATCTGCTTGTGTACTGTGATGTCTCTTGCAATTGTTGAGGCGCCTATGATTTTGCCACTTTTATCCTTGATCGGCGATACGGTCAGAGATACATTGATTCGTTTGCCGTCCTTTCTGATGCGCAACGTTTCAAGATTCCCAATCACTTCTCCCGACTTTATTGCTTTAGAGATTGCAGTGATCTCGCTTGAAAGTTCAGGAGGAGTGAGGATTGAGATGTTTCGGCCTATGACCTCTCTGGCTTGGTATCCGTATAGTCTTTCTGCGCCCATGTTCCAGCTTTGTATTACGCCGTCCGGTGACTTGCCAATGATCGCGTCGTTCGAAGAATCGACTATGGCTGCCAGACGTAAACGATCCTCGTCCACTCGTTTCGAGTGTTCAATGCGTTCCCATCTGCCTTCTCGTCTTGCAATAGCGAATTCATGATTATTCATCACGTCAATAATCTCAGACGCCCCACATCTGTCAAGTGAATAAGAGCATAGCGCGATCATCTTATGTTGACTGATAACACTGTTAACTTCTGCCTCGTATTCAGTGAATGCCTTCCAACCATTCTTCTCAAGCCAAAACGTGTTTCCGGTTAATCGGAGTCCTTGAAAACCTTTCTCCAAGGCTTCACGTTCTTTTTCAATCCAACCCTTCAACACTTCACCCGAGTGGAACTCTCCTGATTTTGTGTACCATTCACGGTAGTCAAGTATCTCTATTTGGCCCTTGGAGATGCGTTCATCTAGATCGTTTACAACTTCACCCAGAGATGCCTTAGCATCCATAACGTTCAGAGGCGTTGAAGTAACCCACATGCAGAACTCATTGTTCTCTAATCCAGCTGTGAAGTAGGGTACTAGAATGTCGATCAGGTCCTCTCTGGTATCATAGAACTGACAGAAATGGGTGCCCCAAGGAACCTTATCAACAACTTCGATTCCAGACACTCTGAGCTTAGGATCCGTCAAGTTACTCTTCATAAGAACCCCCAGTGGCCTTCATCGATTATCAGAATGCAGAGAACTATGCTCAGCTCTTTCAAAAAGTTTACCAATCCTAGAAAAGAATACAGAGGATCGAAGACATAGCAGAAGCAGTATCGGAAAATAGGATTCTGACCAAGGTTGAAACATTTCCCATACATTTGCGGTCCAGAACCAGTCTCAAGAATTGGGGAATCGTTCATAATGTAGAAGAAGAGACAAAAAGACTGTGTTGCACCGCCGGGGTTCACTACAATTTTGCTGCGGAAGCGGCCGCAAAATTCACTCAGGTTTGGATCTCCAGAGAGTCAGAAATGAACTCGAATCTCCCCGAGTTGCCATGCTTCTCTACGTGGTATCCAACCCCACTTTTTTGGTCTCTGATAGGCCCTACGGGGCGTTGCCCCCCATTGCCCCACTCATCGGACAAACAATCCTTAGAATTACTTCTTTGCCTCGCCCTACGTTCCAATACTGGAAAAGAATTCCAATTGTATTATGTCTCAGATTCTTCGGTCTAGTTAAAGAATCAGTGTACCGAGTTCTGCTGGGTTTCTACAAAAAGGAAGAGATCTTGGTCAGACTGATTTCCTATGCTCTACACTCGGTCAACGTGAGTGTCATCTTCACTACTATCAAGTCGAAATTTACTAGGAAATCTTGCACTGTAGACTTTTTAGCATAGTTTTTCTCTTGTAACTGGAGTCATACTTCGATCGTGAATTCACATGAGTGAACCGAGAGTCATCAAGATTGCTGAGACGCGGCTCAACAAAGATGCTGTTCGAGAATTATTGGAGTGCTATTCTGCACCTGATTGGCTGGAAAAGACAAAACGATTCGAACGAAGCGATTCAGAATTTCTCATTGAGTTAGCTGGGAGAATCTGCTACAAGAGCTTCGTCTCTGGACTTAACCCTAATGTCACCAGAATCAGGGAGGAACCAGAGGCCTACCTTCGGAACATTCTGAAATCAAGGCATGGTAGCCTCCTTGAGCATTGCTCAGTCACGTTCGCTTTCGTTGGTGTCAGTCGGGTTTTCACACATGAGCTAGTCAGACATCGGACGGGGGTCGCGATCAGTCAGGAAAGCCTTCGTTACGTGCGTCCACGCGACATCGACTTGTGGCTTCCTCCTGATGTCAGATCAGTATCAGAGCAATTCCTGACGATAGTGGAAGAAATCAAGAAAGGATACCGGAAACTCGAAGGCAGTTTCCCATGGGATGAGATGAGTTTTGAACACAAGAAGCGCGTAACATCTTCTTTACGTCGAATCCTGCCCTACGGGATGGCGACCAACATCTTGTGGACCGCCAACCATAGGACCATACGCTGGGTAATTGAGATGCGAACAGACCCAAGTGCTGAAGTTGAGATGCGCAAGGTCTTTGGATTGGTGGCGGAGATCTGTGTGAGGGATTACCCACTGTTATATTCAGACTTCAAGAAGCAAGATCTCCACGATGGCACCTTTCAATATGTTCCGGGATTCTCGAAAGTGTAGAAAATGCACGCTGTGTGCATCAGAATGATCACAATTCTGAAGGCGTTTTGCTTTTTTTCGTGCGTTTTGAAGTCTAAAATGGTGCGGCCGCCGGGACTCTCTATAATTTTGCTCCTAGAAGCGGCTGCAAAATCATTTCGAGTTCGCATCTACGT
>CAYXJU010000207.1:0-3219 GCA_964464765.1 uncultured Candidatus Bathyarchaeia archaeon
GCTATGAAACTTCTAATCAACCCGTTCGGCACTAGGCATTTCTCCAACCTAACAAATTGTACTGACCGATTTATTCATAGCTGAGGCTATTGAAAGTTGTTCAGAATATCCACATTGAAGCGGTAAAGAGATCGATGACCCGCAGAGTTGTGGCGATTTCAGGAATGCCTGGGGCAGGGAAATCCATAGTCTCGCATGTTGCACAGGAAATGGGTTATCATGTCTACTCAATGGGAGATGTAGTTCGGAATGAGGCTCAACGTCTTGGAGTGGCACCGACTCCAGCAAATCTAGGCAGGATAACACTTGAGTTGAGAAAGGAGAAGGGATCCGCGATTGTTGCAAGGATGTTGGTTGACCGTCTAATGAAAGATAGTGATGAGACTGTTGTGGTGGAGGGCGTTCGAAGCATGGATGAAGTATATGAATTCCGAAAACACTTCAAAGTCATTGTCCTTGCAGTAGTATCTTCCCCGCAGACTAGGTATTCTCGACTCAAATCAAGAAGTAGAAGCGATGATCCAAGAGATTTTGCTGACTTTGAAGAGAGAGACAAACGAGAGCTCGGCCTTGGTATATCAAAAGTCGTTGACTCTGGAGATGGGCGCATCCTGAACGAGTCTGATGAGGGAACCTTCAGACATCAAGTACGCGACATGCTGGTGGAGATGTTGGGAGTTGGATGAAATATCTGTGGAAATTGAAGCTATGGTTTATCCAACCGAGGATCAGGAAAGAGTCTTCGCCGCAATAAACAACTTGGTCTCCCTAGAACAAGTTTCTGGACTGGAAATCAGACCTGGCATCCAAGTGATTCGAGGGAAGAGTATGAGAAAAGAGTCTTTGGTGAAATTGCAGAGCCTCATAAGACAGGATCGAATCCGTGACGCAGCCAGATCTCTACTCCACGCTTCAATGACAGCGAACGGTCTCTTGTTTCACTTGAACAAGCAAGTGGCGTTTGTGAATCACGTATCATTCTGTGATGTGGAAGGAGAGTCACCACTCGGACCAATTACCGTGAAAGTCGAATGCTCTGATCCAACCATGTTGATAGATTGGCTGGCTCCGAGTATGCAAAACAGGGCGAAAGAGTGATGCGAGTAGGCGTCTCATCGCTGCATCTAATAGGGAAACCGTTCAACTCTCTATTGGAGGCAGTTCGAAGCTATGGCATCGATCTGTGGGAGATAGTGGATGATGATACTCTCACCCTTACCGACAAGACTGTCGGAAATCTGCTCGATCTGAGGAGATCGTTAGGCGTCGAATATACAGTGCATGCTCCTTTTGCCGACATCAACATCGCTGCTGCAAATGAGGGTTTTAGAATAATGGCGACCGATCGGCTGAAGCGGTCCTTGCGGTATGCTCGAATGATAGAGGCCAGATGCTGGGTTTTTCATCCCGGTATGCATTCCGGACTCAGTTTCGTTTATCCGCGGCGAGACATGGAAAAGTGCGTTCTATCGGTAAAGGAGTTATCTGGTTTTGCGGAAGAGCTTGGGATTACAATATTGATTGAAAACATGCCCAACTCGATCATTTTTTTGCTGCAGCAAACAGGTGATTTCGACCAATTCTATCTGCTTGCTGGTGATGTGGAGCCCGACATGGTGATGGACATCGGACACGCGAATACTACAAAAGGAATCGAGAAGTTATTTGAAAGACAAGGCAATCGAATAATGCACTTGCACGTTCATGACAACAATGGCGAAGCTGACACTCACAACAAGATAGGCGAAGGCACAGTTCCTTGGAAAGTTGTGACTTCCCAGCTCACTAACTTAGGATTCGATAAAGACGTAATAGTAGAGTCTGTAAGAGATGTGCCTGAGAGCATTAGAGCCGCTCAACAGTTATTTCTTTGAGGGTTCAACTTCTAGTCTCTGAAGGTCACGTGCCAGTATTGTAGGTTTAAAAATCCTCTTTGCTTGCCTTAAGAGGACATTTGGATCCTTGTATGCAGCACTGAGATGAGTCAGTGCGAGTTTTCTGACTTTCGCTCTTCGAGCTAGTCTCGCTGTCTCACTTGCGGTCGAGTGTCCATATTCTGAAGCCTTGTCTTTCTTTGAATCGTCAAAAGTGCTTTCCGCCACGAGGAGGTCCGCTCCTCTAGCCAACTTTTCAATCGAACGACAGGGTCGAGTATCGACAGCGTACACAATCTTGGCTCCAGGTCTGGAGTGTCCAACTATGCGTTTCGGACTGACAGTCCTTCCGTTGATGGTAATGCTCTTTCCCATCTGAAGTTTCTTCCAAAGTGGCCCCTCGGGTACACCCAGACGCTTCGCTATTCTCACATTGAATTTGCCGGGCCTAGGTTTTTCGGCCAATACATACGATAAGCAAGGGATTACATGTTTTCCCCAAGCTGATAAGATTTCATATTCCTGTTCGCTGGTCACAAGGCCATCCTCTATTTCGGTTACATCCAGTTCAAACGCCAAGTTGTAGGGGACTGTGCGGTTTATCGATTCTATGAAATCCTTGATCCCTTTAGGACCAAAAATGCGAAGTTTCTCGGTTCTACCCAGAAGAGACATAGACTGAATCAAACCTGGTATCCCGAATACGTGATCGCCATGCATGTGACTGACGAAGATTTTCATCTTTCTGTTCAATCCCAACCTTGCAGCAAACATCTGTCGCTGAGTTCCCTCTCCGCAGTCGAACATTAAGATCTCGGATCCGCGTCGAACCACGATGCTCTGAAGGCTTCTATCTTTTGTTGGCACACTGGCACCAGTTCCGAGGAAGATGATTTCCAGCAGGTATTGTTCCTCCACTATGTTCTCCTAAACACGGCTATCTCTCTAGTTAGGCTTCTATGAACGTAGATTTCATGGTTTTCTAGGAGGTCCAATCCAGCGTCCTCTCCAAGAGATTCTATCTCTACTTTCATAGGTGCACCTATGCAAATACAACCTCCGGCAGAGATTGTTTCATGAGCTTCATTGAGAAATTGTCTGAAGAGCTCTCTAGTGGTCGATCCATGTGTTGATGCCGCAGTTCCATAGGGTGGGTCCGTCACGATAGCTTGTACCTTCCCAAATGGGAGGACTCGTGCGTCTGCAAGTACCATTCCACCCGGTTCGAGACCAAAATACCTAAGGTTGGTCAAGGATCCTTGAATCTTCTTCAGCGCTATGTCGCAACCGAAAGTCTGGCATCCTATTAGACTGGATTCAATGAGCAATCCTCCGACTCCGCAGA
>CAYXJU010000208.1:0-3215 GCA_964464765.1 uncultured Candidatus Bathyarchaeia archaeon
TATTGATGAAGACACTACGATATTGACAGTGAACAAAGAATTCGAGAGAATCAGCAGTTACTCAAAAAAGGAGTTGGAAGGCAAGCGAAGCTGGACTGAGTTCGTCGCTAAAGGCTATCTAGAAAAGATGAAAGAATACCATCGTCTCCGAAGAATCGACCCGAAGGCGGTTCCAAGAACCTATGAAACTAAGCTAATTGACAAGCAAGGCAGAGTCTTAGATGCGTTGTTGATCGTCGCGTTGATTCCAGGAACCAAAAGGAGCATAGTATCCTTAATTGACATAACAGAGCGTAAGAAAGCAGAAAAGGAACTTGAAAACCTGGCAAGATACACAGATGAAGACCCAAATCCAATACTGAGGCTAGATAAGAACGGTGTCATTCTTCACGCCAACGAAGCAAGCGACCCATTACTGAAAGGTTGGAAGAAAAAGATAGGCGACTACGCTTCGAAGTATTGGATGGACTTGGCCAATGAAGCATATTCATGCCAGTCTTCGAAAAATGTTGATGTTCAGCTCGGCGACAAGACCTTTCTCTTCACTCTTATTCCGATTGAGAATGCTGGCTACGTCAACATCTACGGAAGAGATATCACGGACCGCATAATGGCGGAACAAGATTTACGAAAAAGTGGGGAGCGCTTTGCACAGGTAGCTGAGAACTCTGGTGAATGGATTTGGGAAGTTGATGCTAAAGGCTTATACACCTATTCGAGTCCCGCTGTAGAAAAGATACTTGGCTATAAATCAGAAGAAATAGTTGGAAAGAAACATTTCTACGATTTTTTCACTCCTGAAGTGAAACACGATCTAACGAAAGCGGCTTTTGATTCTTTCGCCAAGAGACAAATGTTTAGAACATTCGTTAATCCGAATCTGCACAAGAACGGTAAAGTTGTGATTCTAGAAACAAGTGGCACACCTATAGTAAGCGAACGAGGAGAACTTCTTGGATACCGAGGTGCAGACACAGACGTCACTGAACGCAAACAAATGGAAGATGAACTGCGGGAGAACGAGAAGCGGTTCAGATTGCTCACTGAGAATCTTCCCATCGGGATTTATTCGGCTGATCCAGATGCAGTTTCGTCAACGACATTCATTTCTGGTAGAATTTATGAACAGACTGGTTATTCAGTAAACGAATACAAAAATAATCCAGATATTTGGAATAAGATCATACATCCAGATGATAGGGAGTTTGTCTGGAAAAAGGTAGAGGATCACCGTAAGAATAAGACTCTGTTGGATATTGAATATCGCATCATGACTAGGGACGGTACTGTCAAATGGCTAAGGGACAAAGCCAGTCCAGTCTTCGGCAAGAATGGAACCATAGTTTCAATTGATGGATTCACTGAGGACGTGACTGAACGAAAGAGGCTGGAGGAAGAGTTGAAGAAACGTACTGAACACTTGGAGGAACTAGTTGAAGAGAGGACTAAAGAGATTCAAGTGTTGAATGCAAGCATAATGGAGAGGCTGGTGCAAAAGACCAATCAAATAGACACTATATCCAAGCTTAGGGATCGAATTAGGACGGTTCCAGACATCTCAACTGGAATGGATTTAATTCTTGACGCGGCTTTGAAGGATTTGGAAATGGATGCGGGTGCGGTTCTGGTTTTCGATCGTAAGGAAGATGTTGCAGACGTTCGAGCCTTCAAGAGTACGACAGAAAAGATCACTTTGAAACCAAGTTATCCTGGTTGCAGGTTATCTGAATGCGAGGTCCTTAGGTTGGACCAAGCCGTATCCAAGACAGAAGGCATATCCTGTATTCTAGGAACAACTAGCGTACATTGTGCTCCAGTTCATTTCGGGAGAGAAGTAGAGGGAGCCCTAATGCTCGGCAGTCAAGAAGCTCTGACATTAGACGAAAGCGATAGAACCATTCTGAGAATGTACGCAGATCTAGCATCAACGCTATTCGAAATCCAGAATCTGGTAGTGACACCTACCAGCGAGGCTACTAGACCCTACCGGCATTATGAACTTGAATTCGGAAGAGCCTACCTGACAAAGAACGTGGAGTTCGCATTCGAAATGTTCAGAGACAACGTCTTGGGCGGCTTAGAAGGATTATGCATCACAAGAGAATATCCGCCAAAAGTTAGGGAAAAGCAGGGATTAAAGAAGACTCCAATCATTTGGCTCAGCGGTGAAAGTGCGGAAGACGAAGCCACAGTAAACTCACTCCAAGACCTATCAGTTATCATCAACGACTTCCTCAGCAAAGCTGCCCGTGGCATAATATTACTGGATGGATTTGAATATCTAATAGCCAATCATGGATTTGACTCATTCATCAGGTTTCTACAACTAAGCAGAAGCCGAGTTGAAGAAAAAGACGCAATCCTCATCGCACCAATGTTAGAAGAAACCCCAGAACTAAGACATGCAAGACTCATCGCAAGAGAAATGTCAATCGTTGAATCGAAAGAGAAACAATGAAGACCGCAGATTATCTGGACAATATGTCACCTAAACGAATACTGATAGCGAGCGTTAGGGAGCAGGTAAGTAAGTAAAGAAAGGGCGTTGGGAATTCTTTCCCCATTCTATAAGAGAATTATTCTTTGGAAGTATCCCTTGGTGTGGCCGCTCAGAACCTAACCGTAGTTTCGGCCAAGACAGAATTGTGTGTGGCCACCACCCCATGGGGCGTATCAGGAGATAACGCGACTCTCTAATGTGTATAATAGATTGACGACATGGGTAGTCGAGGTCGAGGTGCAGGGTTTTCGTCCGGAACGCCGACAGGAAGAAGTGCCACTGCGATAATATGGCTTGGCAGATTCAATATCTGTTTCACTTCTTTCTCGTCGAAGAGTCTGACCCAACATGAGCCTAAACCTAACTCAACAGCCTCCAGAACAATGTGTTCAATGGCAATTGACACGTTCAGAAGTGTTGATGGTATTCGTTCATTCAATTCAGCATTAACGGCTTTGGCTGACCTCTCCATCAACGCTCTCTCGCATTCTTCACTGAACTGAACGCCTCCGTTTCTCGTTATCTCTTGGATATGTTCTCGGGTCTTTCTCCATGAAAGAAGATCGCCACAACACACTATAACGATGGGAGCATCCTCAACAAACTTCTGATCGAATGAAGCTTTCCTAAGCTTCTTTTTCTTTTCTCTATCTCTAACGACTATGAAACGCCATGGCTGAACATTGCATCCAGAAGGAGCTAGCCGACCTGCTTC
>CAYXJU010000209.1:0-3181 GCA_964464765.1 uncultured Candidatus Bathyarchaeia archaeon
CTCTTGATTTCTACAAGAGAGTCGTAGCATATGCAAGAAATAGACAAATCCATGAAGTCTTCGTCTGAAGGAGGCGCATGAAATGGGGCCTATTATCTCTATTCACTCATTCAGGGGAGGCACAGGAAAATCAAACATAGCAGCAAACTTAGCCTACTGCTGCGCTACCAAGGGCGTTCGCGTGGGCATCGTAGACACGGATATTCAATCTCCAGGCATCCACATAATATTCGGTCTGAAGGAGTCCTCGATGAAGAAGTATCTGAACGACTACCTGAAGGGAGATTGTTCGATCAATGATGCGACTCAAGATGTGAGCGCTAGGCTCGATCTCCCGTGTGGAATTATCAACCTGATACCATCAAGACTAAACGCGGAGGAAATTGTGCGAATGCTCAAGGAAGGGTTTGACGTTTCAAGGCTCAGCCGTGGATTCAGCGAACTCATGAAGAACCTTCAACTCAATCTGGTGCTCATCGACACTCACCCAGGAATTGAAGAAGAGACTCTTCTATCCTTGGCGCTAAGTGATATGCTGCTGGTGATCTTAAGGCCTGATGAACAGGATTATCTTGGAACCGCCATAACTCTTGAGATTTCGAAGCAAATGGATGTTTCTCAGACTTTCCTAATCGCCAATAGGGTGCCGCAAGAGATTGACTCTGAATCATTCAAGAAGAATTTGGAGGAAACGTACAAGTGCCCGGTAGTAGGAGTCTTGCCATTTTCGTACAATTTTATGGTGGCACAGAGCAAACAAGTGCATTGCTACGCGTCACCTAATGACCCATTCTCAATAGAAATGAAGCGTATTGCAGAAAGAATCCTTTCCAACAAAGCCTTCAATGATGGCTTCAACAAACCCGATCCCTAACCGTTCTCTTCTTGCTGATGGTGGTAGGATTTCTTGTGGTGTTGCTGATGTGGGACGATGTCTGGTACTTCCTAGTACCATTTTGGTGTTGTAGTATTCTCCTACTGGTATGTCTGTACTGAAGTACTTCCAAGATCAATGTACAATCTAAGCCTGCATTGCAAGGGTTCGATTCTGGTCAGGGGCTCATCTATTGGACAAGTAGAAAGTAAGGCAATTACGCGGTTTCGCACTCGACCATAGGACTTAGACTTTCGCGCCGCACTTCATGCAATATAGGTTTCCAGCAGCGAGTGGGGTGCCGCAGTTTAGACAGGTTTTTTGTACATCTCCTAGTGGTGGGGATTTGTCGTACTCTGCTTTCAACTGTTCTATGGCTTTGGCTAGTTGATCGTATGGTGTTTTCATGAGTCCCCATGCACTTCCGGCGCCCATCATATTCATTGAAGATACAAAGACAAAGGCGCAGACTTGTTCTCCGGTTTGTGTGTGATAGCGTAGTCTGAAATATGGCGTACCCCACACTCGGTCTGCTTTTGCCTCAGTTATCACATTGATTGGAATCTCGAGACTTCCCTCGTTTCTCAGTCCTTCCTCGATTCGGTCACTATAATCCTCAACCTTGGCTGTTAGGTATTTTCCCCCAAGATATCTAATGTAGACGAGCCTTCGGTTGGTGAGGAGTAACTGTCCTTTCAGCGCCTGTCCCATTCCCGGTTTCTCCTTAGGATAGAACCCTACTGCACCTTTCCCTACAATAGATTCAGACATAGCGCATCACCATTTTTTGTTCCAAGATTATCCTATAAACTTGCTTTGCGGCTATCTTCGGCAACCTCCATCTCTTCTTTCTCATGGCGACTTTCTGTTGCGAATCTTGCTCTAAACTACTCACAACGTGTTAATTAGATTAGAAACAGTTCCTCACCTAAACGAAGTCTATCAACAAAGGCACTTGATTATTCTTCTTGGATCAATTATGTGCATCAGCTGATCGATCGGATCCATGGGGTCTATTGTCTCATTCCCAGACGTACTTTCGCATTTGGCAGGTTTGCTCATTGTCTGTGCAGGCGCAGCGTTAAGACGCATACATAGACGGGAGAAAAGAGGAATGCAAAGCTGCGAAACCAATCGCATTAGACATTTCTGCTATTTGCCAAGTTTCACTTTCCACAAGTCCCAGTAACGCGTATACTAACGCCAAGTAGGCAACCCTGTTACCTTTGCGGGATTTGAGATTCGTACACAAGGATCTCCGCGAGATCTCTGAAAAGAAAACGATTTTCTTGATAATTCAAAGCGTCAATGTTCACTCATCATGCGTTCTACTTCAAAAAGCCTCTCCAGTAGAGACTCTTTTCCTCATCGTGAGGATGTTTTTTCCATTCTTGAACTCGTGGGTCACTTGATCCATTTTCTTCTTAATCAGGTAGACTCCGAGACCACCTATCTGTCGTTTCTCTAAGCTATCTGAGAACCGTGGTTCTTCAACTGAAGAGAGATTGAATGGCTTTGCCGAGTCTTCGACTACAAGCACAATCTCCTTAGTGGAGGCTTCACAACGGATGTGTATCATTCCTTCTCTTCCTTCATAGCCATGTTGAATAACGTTTGTGATGGCTTCATCTGCCGCGAGTCGTACATCAAATACAGTTTCATCTTTGAAGCCTTTATGTCTCAGAAAGGTTTCAATGCTATCTGTAACATGTTGAAGGCTCTCCACGGATGCCTTCACATTCAATTCAATGGTTTCAAAAGTCATGTCACACAACTTTGATCACCATCAATGTGATGTCATCGGACTGTGGCTGATTTCCGCAGAATGATCTGACATGATCGAGAATCTTCTGCATAAGATCATTTGCAGAAAGATCTGCGTCCGCCTTCACAATACTTCTCAGTCGTTCTTCACCAAACATCTCTTGGTGTTGATTCTCCGCCTCGGTTACTCCGTCGGTATAAAGAACAATGATATCGTTTGTAGCTAGTGGAAGTTCCTGAGATGTATACTCCGCATTCTCTGTGGCTCCGACGGCGACGCCTGTGCGTCCAAGCTTGCTGATTTCGTGATTCTGAGCCCTAAACAGTAGAGGAGGATTGTGACCGGCATTCACATACGTGAGAATTCGACTGCTCCAATCAATAACGCCATAGAAAAGCGTGACAAACATTCCAGATTTCGAATCGCTCGTAATGATATTGTTCGCGTCTCTGATGACATCAGTTGGTTGTTGATGCCACCGCGCGTTAACTCTTATTACGATCCGTGACAGCGCCATGAAGAGAGCGGCGGGAACCCCTTTT
>CAYXJU010000210.1:0-458 GCA_964464765.1 uncultured Candidatus Bathyarchaeia archaeon
CATATCTTGGCCTAAAGGTGTCAGGCGCCTTCTTGCAGCTTGCGATATCTACGTACTGGCCTCGGGACTCGATTGTTGTCCAACAACTGTTCTAGAGGCTTCGTTAATGGAAAAACCGGTCTTGGGGAGTAGGGTTGGAGGCATACCTGAACTAATAATTGATGGGAAGACAGGTTGGACGGTTGAAAACGGAAATACGACAGGTTGGGTAGAACGCATAGAACTCTTACTCAGTAATGATCGATTGCGCAGAAGAATGGGGCAAGAAGGAAGAAGATTGGTGGCTGAGAAATTCAGCTGGAGAAAGATTGGTCCACAAGTCGAGCGATTACTAGTCAAAGTTGCAATGGATCATTCTGATTGGAGATTCAGCTGTAAATCACGCGCATAATACCGAGATTCCTTCTAGTCTTGGAAATTGAAGAGAGTCAACATCATTGTGTTAGCTTTTTCTGAAG
>CAYXJU010000210.1:468-820 GCA_964464765.1 uncultured Candidatus Bathyarchaeia archaeon
ATACAAGTTGTTTTCTAGCTCGTTCGCTCTCATGATATTTGTCAATGTGAAGTCAGGAAAGTTGCTCCTAACAAAACGTAGTATTTCGTCAATCTTCGCGAATTCATACGGGTAACCCCCAAGCCAGTCAACAATATCTGTTCGCCAATACATTCCTCTCGCTCTCAAGTTCGGGTGCAGTGGAGATCGTAAGAGACCGTTAGCGAAGACGAGGGTCGTATAAATGCCTTCCAAGATGCGTTTGCCCACATCTGGCCAGCAGTTGTAAACGCGTTTGATTCTCAGCCAAAATGTTGAACCAAGTATCCCATCGTACCTGTTGTAGATTGCTATGTAGTAGTATCCGCGCTCT
>CAYXJU010000210.1:830-3144 GCA_964464765.1 uncultured Candidatus Bathyarchaeia archaeon
GCAGAGTGCTTGATAGATATCCACATTCTGCCAGTGTGGTGCAGAACCCCCCAAGAGTAAACCACATCAAAGGTGCCGAGGGTAGAGACAAAATCAAGGTCTAAGATCGAGCCTTGAAGAACATTCCATTTGCTGGGGGATCCCACTCGTCTGCGCAGGAATTTACAGCACGCCACGGCGAGAGGATCAACATCAAAACTAACAATCCTTTCAGCACCGAGATTGAACGCAGCCAGAGAGAAAAGCCCACTGCCACATCCGACATCGAGAAAGCTTCTTCCCTTGAGGTTCTTCAAACCCAAGAATTCAGTGAGTGACAATTCCGCGCTTCTAATTTTATCATCATCGATAGTGTCAAGAAATCGCAACCAGTTCTTTCCAAAAGAAAAGGCCCTTGCGCCGCTCACAAAGGAAACCCGCGTCACGAATATTTGGAGTGAAGGTAAGTATTGAGATGCCACATATATGATTTTTGCAAACGTCCACGGGTTGTTCTATCTCCTAGCATCCGCCCGACAACTTTCTGAAACATATCTCGGCTGGATAGAGATAGCCTATTCCTTGGTGTGGTTGTTGATAGTTTCAATAGTCAATGAATTTGTTGTGGGACCACATCCAAGCCTTGATGATGTATGTATTTTGAATGTTTCAATTTCACCTATGGCTGAAAGCATTCTTGCACTCCAATGCATCATAGAGAGAATTGACCAAGGCGAACGGGAGCTGCTTCAACTCGATGCTTGCAGTGTATGTCTTGTCTGTTCATGCCTTCAGAGATTGACTTGGCGATTCCCGAAATCGGAATACATCATGACGAACTGAAAAGGACTAGATGCTAGGTGACAAGAGCCTCGTGCCCTGAGATCTGACAGTCTTCTAGCAAGCATCATTGTAGGGCCAATAGTCGCGGCAGAAGTCTATAACAACTTGGAAAGAAATAAAAAGGGCATTGTGGAAAATGTAGATGAGATGCGTTGTCCAGAGACTGGTTCCGGTATTTTAAGGAACAGGGAATTGATAATTTTCCTTTGTTCACGTACTACTACTATACTTCTCGACAGCGTACGGTTGGATATATCAAGAAATTTGTCCCTCAACATAGCTCTGTTTTGGAGATTGGCTGCGGTAGCGCGCTACTTGCGATCCTACTCTCGGCTATGGATTACGAAGTCCTTGGCATAGACAACGATTCTCGAATTGTTGAAATTGCTCGACACAACAATGAGAGACTTGAGGGCCATGCAAGAATAGAGTTGATGGATCTTTTTGAGGCACCCCGAAGATTGCAGAGAGTGTTCGACCTAGTCTACAGCGAAGGCGTTATAGAACACTTTAGAGGAGTAAGACTTCATGAGGCTGTTAGGGTTCATGGAGAACTAGGTAAGAAGGTAATGATAACTGTGCCGAGTAGGATGGACCCATCGGTAATGGATCAAGATGCATATGATTTCAAAGAGCTGGAGGACCTGTGCTACTCAGCAGACCTAAAGCCAATCATGAAGTTTGGTATGTCATTGTCAAATTCGTGTACGCGTGAGTTGGTGCCACCTGTAATTGAAAGGCTGTTCGGAAGATGGTTAGATTACAGTGGCATTGGAATCGTTTGCAGCAGTGCACATGCAGGCAAGGTCTAGCGCTCACACAACGATATAGTCTCGGACAACACCGTTCATGAACCTCGAATCTACATAACCATGCCCAGATCAAGATTGATTAGCACAACAATACCATGGGAGAAAAACTAAATCAATGTGCTCAATGAGCATAAGTATGCGTATGCTACAATTCATGTACTCGGTTTAGAAAATGGGGATGAAATAGAATGGATGAGAGGCGATATTCAAAGAAGGCTCCACTTCTTTTTCGAATGTGGTTTTACATGCGAACTGGATTTGCGACATATTTGTCGTTCGCTCTTGGCTTTATCAACACTGCAATATTGGCGTACTATCTGCTTGTTGAACGAGTATCATTTCTGAAGGACGTGTTTCCATCTTTTACAGAATTCATAGTTGTGATAGGATTCCTTCTCGTGACTGCAAGTGCCGCTTTGGGTTGGATCCATTTTCAAAAAATGCCGGCTTATGGCGCGGAAATGGACATTAGCGTCGAATCCAATCCGTACTATTACAAGCCTACGCCAGGAATTATGAAAGATCTATGGATGCCAGCCTTTGCCTATCTAATTAGATTAACTGAGGTTTCTCTGGAAGAATCCGGCAAACTGACTAACGAAGATAGAATAAGACTTAGACAACTACATGACCAGTTTGAGAGACTCTACAATAATGGGGCTCTATAGAATGCATGTTGC
>CAYXJU010000211.1:0-3135 GCA_964464765.1 uncultured Candidatus Bathyarchaeia archaeon
GGCCCTCCGCACTAGTTGTAGGTTGAAATCGATCGATCTTCACTTTCTGAACACATAATCCAACAGATAATTTAGAAGACACGATCCGTAATGTAAGTGAACCCCTCATTTAAAACATGTGTAAGGAAACTTTCAAAGTGATGAAATGTTGGAAGACGTAGACATATTCAAGATTCTGAAAGAGGGTAGTAAAGCCATTGGCAAGAGAACTGTTCTTGTTAAGAAATTTGAAATGAAGGAAACACTACCATGCTTCACGACTCGGGGGTATATCCGGTTCGCTGCTCAGGCCGACAAAGAACTGGGTGAAGTTATCCCAGTTATCTCCCTAAAGTTTCCACCCGGAAGGAAGAACTACCTGATCAAAGATAACATTTTGACTTTGCAGCTTCTTAACCGCACTATTACCTTTTTCCCCTCTGGAAGAATTGCAGTAACGAACACGCGAGACAAGGAGGAAGCAAAAGAGATCTTACAGAGAATAGCAGACATAATAAACGAAGCCTACAGAGACTACCTAAAACACGGAAAACCTAGCATCAAAGAAATTGAAGCGAGTACGAAACTTGATTGGATGGACATCTACGACTGTCTTCCAAAAACGAACTGTGGGAAATGCGGTTTCCAAACATGCTCAGCCTTCTCTACAAGCCTACTTCAAGGAGAAATACAGCTCGCAAAGTGTACTACCCTAAAAGAGGAGGAGTTTACTCAGAACCTAGAAAAACTTAAAGAAAGAATTGGAGGGCTCATGCTCAAGTCCCTAGGCTGGAAATGAGCGAAGCGCATCATCACGACACAGTAATCATATATCGGCACGCATGATTTTTCATAAATGTTCAACGATAAAAAGGGCTTGCGGGGGACTTATTTTGGTGATGTCTCCAGTGCAGCGAAGATTTCAGCGAAACTAACTTTTTATTGATTGACAGGAGTATTAAGTGGTAGCAAGGATTCTAGACATGCCCAAATTCACAGTGTTAGAGCTTCTAAAAGCAGATCCGGAGGCATACAGATTAATTCTAGGGAAGAGAGGTAAGCCCCCTCAATTAATTGAAGATTTTTTTGAGGTCGAGTCAACATGCAAATCAATGCTACAGAGGACACAAGCGAAGAGAGCCGAGTTAAACAGGTTAACAGAAGAAATAAAGAAGAAACCTCTATCGTTTGAGCAGTTGAGGGAGAGAGGGAGGAAGTTAAAAGAAGAGATCAAGAATCTGGACGCAGAATTGGCAAACGCTAAGAAAAGGCATAGAGATCATCTGTTGAAGTTGCCAAACGTGATCGCTGACGATGTTCCTGAGGGTTCATTAGAGAGAGATAACAAGCCAATAAGATATTGGGGACGCCCAAAGATATGGTTTGGACACGTTGACGATTTCCTCCAAGAAACAAAGGAAAAGGGGTTCGACGTAGATTACGAGGAAAACTTGTGGAAGCCAACAAGCCATGCAGACCTATTGGAAACCACCCTCAAAAAAGGTGACACCAAACAAGCAGGAGCCGTAGCCGAGTCTCGCTTCTTCTACATCTTTGACGAGATATGCTACTTAGACTTCTCACTATCTGCCTACGCCATAGATTTCATGACGAAGAAAGGCTACTCCTGGGTGATACCTCCATACATGTTGAGGAAAAGTGTGCTGATAGGAGCCTTGGACTTCGAATCATTTGAAGACATGATCTACAAGATAGAGGACAAGAACCTTTACCTCATCGGAACCGCTGAGCATCCTCTTCTGGGCCTCTACAGTGGCCGAATAATTGAAGAGGACGAGTTGCCAATAAAGCTGGTCGGGTGGAGCCCTTGCTTCAGAAAAGAGGCAGGCTCCCATGGGAAAGACACTAAAGGCATCTTCAGAGTACACCAGTTCCATAAGATAGAGCAATTCATCTTTTCCCACGAAGATAACAGCCTTGAACACCATGAGGAACTCATAGGCAACGCGGAAGAAATGTGGAAGGGTCTTGGATTACCCTTCAGAGTGTTGAACATGTGCGCTGGGGAACTAGGGGATCACGCCGCCAAGAAATACGACATTGAAGTATGGTTCCCAGCACAGGGCAAATACAGGGAAACCGTGTCCGCTTCAAATTGCTTGGACTGGCAAGCGTTCAGAGCAAGAATCTTCTACAGGGACAAGAGAACTGGAAAAATGAAATACCCTCATACACTCAACAGCACAGCAATACCAACGTCCAGAGCAATATGCGCTATCTTAGAGAACTATCAGAAGGAAGATGGGCGCGTCATCATACCAAGAATCTTGAAGAAATACCTCAAGCCATTCGAAAAAGCACCAAAAACCGAAATCTTACCGGTAGCAGAAAGCGAAAAAGGCATCAAAAACAGTGATTTAAGATAGACGCAGAATCAAGCCTTCGAAGAAACGGAAGCCTTAGAAAAATGTCGCCTTAAGCCGTAACCGAAGGTCCGCAATTGATAAGAAATAAAAAAGAACAGAAAAGTGAGGCCTCTGACAAGGTCTTCGAAAGTGCGGATCCAAGATCCAAACTGCGCGCGCTCCGGGATTCTGCCTATTCTAGTTTCTTAAGAATAAGACGTGTCGATCGATTGGTCTTAGCGAAGTGTTTTTTCTATCCAGTCTTTGATTTCGTCTCTCACATCTCTAACTTTTTCCAATATTTCGTCTTCGGTGCCCTTGAACTCAGATGGATCCTTGAAACCCTTATGGAGAATTCTTTCTCCTGGAAAGAATGGACATGCCTCCTTTGCATGGTCGCAGACAGTGACGACGTAGTCGAAGTTCTCTCCGCGAAACTCTTCGATGCTCTTTGAACGGTGCGTTGAGATATCGATTCCAACTTCCGCCATCGCCTTCACCGCGTAAGGATTGATCCGACCGGGTTCTATTCCAGCACTGTAAGCTTCATACCTGTCTCCTTTGAGCGCGTTCAGGAAGCCCTCAGCCATCTGAGAACGGGCAGAGTTATGAGTGCAGATGAATAACACCCTCTTCTTCATCAAAACACCTAAGACTCAAATGATCTTCTAGCATGCAATTAAAGCTTAGGATCATAATCGATCGAACAAAACGGAAGAAGCCGGCTCTGACTTCGCCATCAATGAGCGTGCCCTCCTGACGCGAAACGTATGAGAAAGGAACAGTAGAG
>CAYXJU010000212.1:0-3126 GCA_964464765.1 uncultured Candidatus Bathyarchaeia archaeon
CTGTCCACTTGCACACCAAAAGCGTTAATAATGCGATGTGATTAAGCAATCGCTCCAAGTGTGAGTGTCTACATGCCCGACGAACCTGTGCTACGTTCTAGCTCAACGTGTTCTACTTCTGGTTCGTCAGGTTCAACTGGAGGACCTTAGGTCACTCCACGAAAGAGAACTCCTTAACTTCCTTTCTGGGCGGTGACCTTCCTGAAAACACACGTTAGTCTACAGAATTTCTCTAACAGATCTCCCCAAAGCAGAGAATTCTCGGTCAAGAAAATTCGAGAAACCATAATCCAACTTAAGAGGCTAGTTGGGAAAGAGAATGTCTTGACGGATAGGGCAGAGCTCGTCTGCTACTCTTATGATGCTACATGTTATTCAAGCCTTCCCGATGTGGTTGTCTTTCCAAACACTTCAGGCGAAGTCTCCAAGATAATGCAATTAGCAAATAAGAAACGCGTACCTGTGACCCCAAGAGGAGCAGGAACTTCTCTGAGTGGCGGACCAGTGCCGGCCGATGCCGGTATCGTCGTGGTCCTTGCAAAAATGAATAGAATATTGGAGTTTGATGAAGACAATCTGACCGTAACTTGTGAGGCAGGTCTAGCTCTGAGGGATCTGAACAAGTTTCTCCGGAAGAAAGGTTTCTGCTTCCCCGTGGATCCCGGCAGCGGCGAAGCGGCAACACTTGGGGGCATGATAGGGGAGAACGCATCTGGGATGCATTCGTTGGAGTATGGGAGGACAATGGATAGAGTCCTAAGCCTTGAAGTAGTCTTGCCTAAGGGCGAGATAGTTGAGGTAGGTTCGAGATGCTTCAAGTGCGCAAGTGGCTACAATCTCAAGGAGCTCTTCATAGGCTCAGAGGGTACACTTGGCGTAGTCACAAAGGCCACACTGAGAATCGCTTCAATACCAGATAACTATGCTGTTGTATTATCGCCATTCAATACGACCATCGAAGCTGGAAGAGCTATCTCTAAAGTGGTAAAGAAAGGAATGCCGATCTCCGCCCTAGAGTTCATGGATAAACATGCTATAGACGTAGTCAGATCTTTCACTGGTCTTCCATTACCAAAAGCAGCTGCGATGGTCCTCATAGAATGTGTAGGTTCCGAAAAAGAGGTACAGAACAATCTAGCTAGAGTGGCGGAGGTCCTCCGCTCAGAAGGGGCCTTCGATGTCAAGATATCTGGAAGTCGTGAAGAGGCAGATCAACTCTGGTACGCCCGCAAAGCCACATACGGAGCGATAAGCAGGATTCGTCCGACAGCAATACAAGGTGATCCGGTTGTTCCGGTCTCCAGACTTCCAGAATATCTCTCTAAACTGGACTTCATTTCCCAGGAATTCTCTGTCCAAATAGTTTCATATGGTCACGCAGCTGAGGGGAACCTCCACCCCACAGTGATGGTTGATGAAAAAAATCCTGAGGAAATGAAGCGAGCAAGAATGGCTATCGCAGAGATCTATAAGTCTGCTCTTGAGCTCGGCGGAACTCTGACTGGTGAACACGGAATAGGGGCTGAGAAACATCCCTACTTCAATCTCGAATGGGCTGAGAAAGTGGTCATAATGACCAAGGAGATCAAAAAGGTTCTCGACCCAAACAACATAATGAACCCTGGAAAATGGATATGAGGCATTCTTAATGACCCAGCAGATCCACAAACTGGAGGATTCACTGGCAAGTTGCAACAGATGTGGGGTCTGCCACGGGTGCTCACCATTACTCGAGGTCCAGAGACTCGAGTCTTCGACGGCTCGTGGAAAGATGAGGTTAGCCCGAAGCCTCGTACGAGGAGAACTCGAGGCCTCAAATACACTAGTGGATAGAATCTATGAGTGTCTTATGTGTGGTCACTGCAGCAGTACATGTCCAGCAGGCATTAGAGTTGAAGAAGTCATGCAAGAGACAAGGACGATCTTAGCGTCTGCCGGAAAGACACCACGTACGCTGAGGTCAATTGCATCCAAAATAACCCTAAGCGGAAATATTTACGGAAAAGAAATAGAAAGCCACGATCCTGCGGATGGCGAGCTGGTGTACTTTCCTGGTTGTGTTTCATCAATAAAACATCCAGAACTAGCCAATACAACGATAAGCTGCCTGAGCAGTGCAGGCCTGGAAGTCACAGTCCTTAAAGGAATTTGCTGCGGCGCCCCAGCATGGGCAGCGGGATTCACAGAACTATACAACAAAATAAGCGAAAAACTCCAGACCATGCTCGAAGACAGGAATGTCGTTACAAGTTGCCCTCAATGCTACTACTTTCTGAAGAAGATTAGAAATATCCAAGTCAATCATGTAACCCAGATCTATACTGAAATATTAGACAACGGAAAACTGCGCCCTCTCAAATCAATCAAAGGAACCTACACGTACTTCGATCCCTGTTATCTAGCAAGATTCTCAAACATAGTAGATGAACCCAGAGCTATGATGAGCCATCTACGAAAAATCAAGCTCATCGAGATGGAATCGAATAGGAAGAATGCAAAGTGTTGCGGAAATGGCTTGGGTCTTGGACAGACCTCTTATCCTGAACTTGCAGAGAAAGTTGCACGCAACAGGCTTGTAGAAGCTCTGAACATTGGAGCAGAGACTGTTGTCACATCCTGCCCACACTGCTACCTCAACCTTGGAAAAGTGGGAAGAGCCAGAAAACCGCCCATCGAGATTAGAGAAATATCGCAACTTCTTAAAGAAGCATGTATGTTGCCAACATCCGCAAGAAAGCAGACAACAAGAGAGTAAAAACCAGGAACACGATTGCTGCTCGGCTGTTCAAGCCACTCACGCAACCACCGTTTTTTTCTGACTCAATACTCAACATTTACGCCAGTTCTTGGCCGTTACGATTGCGAGGAAGCCGGCTAGGCTCATTCTTGAACACCTAGAGAAGAATATCCCTCTCCGGAGCATGACGGATAAGCTGGATTCGAAGCTTACTCAGATATTATGTGTGGGTTTCTCGACTCCGGTTCAACTATTGTTGAGAAGCTAATCCTTAAAGCATTGTTCACCAGGTTTAAATCAGATATCACAAAAAAGATTACAGATTTCAAGATCACATGAAAGAATTGAAGAAGGAATGTAGGCATGAAGGGTAGAAGGAAGATGTCTGC
>CAYXJU010000213.1:0-3123 GCA_964464765.1 uncultured Candidatus Bathyarchaeia archaeon
GTATGATATAGTGAAATTGAGTATCTTGCCAGAAGGATCTAAGTCCGCAGCAAACAGTCTCCCGTATGTTCGAGAAAACGTGGATGTGTGGATGCGTATCTCTCCGTTTTCATAATTCGCGCTCAGCCCAATACTTACGCCATCTGGTCTAGGCGTTTCAACTGACATTTCACTATGAATCAAATTGTGGTAATTTTCCATAAGCATTTGAAAGATGGATTCAAATTCGATCAATGAAATCTTTTGAATTTGCCCTTGAATATCCCGTCTTGAAAGTTGTTTTGGAGCGGTTAGCTCAACCTTGCCAATACTCACGACTAGATCATGACTGAACGGCCGAGTCGTGAATGTTGCACTGAAACCGTCAGACGTGACGTAGATAAGAAGAATCACTGGAGAAACTGTAGAGTCATTGTAACTTACCATCTGAAAGTGACTGAGAAAGGCATATCCATGCTGCCAGAGAAATAGCCGATATGCAAGAGAAGATTCAACAGCTGTCATATAGTCTCGGAGGCTGTGACATAGGCAACCGGGAAAGTACAGGTTGTATTCAGGTGGAAACGAACCAGGCAGATTGTTTATTACGATAGTTGGCGCAGCCAAGAAACACATCAGGACGATGATGAGTCCTGAAAGAACTGTTATCTTCCATGTCCTTGGCTTGAGTTTCATTCTTAACCGATTGAAACTCGATTTCATAGTGTAAGATGGTTTTCGTGAAGAAACCTTTACTAGCCTTTAGTGAAGGAAACTTCACAGAATCGAGTCAGTCTGGAACTCCGTAGTCTGAATCCATGCTTCCTCCCTCGATTTCTATGACGACCGTGTTGCTATAGATTGTGAAAGATGGGTAGGGTGAGCCTACGGATTGATCCGAGGTAGTGGGAGTCAACTTCCAACTACTGAATGAGGCTTTGAAAGTGTACAGTCCATTCTTTCTAGGCATAAAGACAATGCTGAAGTTCCCATCAGGATTGACAAGTATACCCTTGCCTCTGCCCGGAATCTCCCAACCTCCCTGCCCTCCCCTGTCATATTCAACCGTAACCTCAACATGTCTGCCTTCAATGTAGGGCGTAGGGTAGACACGGCCACTCAACAAGATCGATTCTCCAAGCTTTATCTTCGTCGCGTTCACCGAGAGCGTAACCGACTCGACCACGATCATCTTATCGACTTGAATGTATGTGCGAACAGCGTTTCGTTGTCCATCCACAATCGGTCCTGTCAAACGCAAAGCCAGAGTACAAGGTCCTTCTCCATCTAACCTGACTACATCTTCCCAGTAGGGAACGTTTCCAACTTCGAAATGACCCCAACCTAGGCTAGGTCCGACACCCACGTCGAAAATACGTTGAATACTGTGGAGAGTGCCTAGATCCTCTCCATAGATGAAGATGTGAAAGTATACGGTGCCATTGTACCCTTTCTCGAAACTATGACTCCAACTTATCTCTTGAAGCGTATTCGATTGTCGCGGGTCTAAGACATCTATCTCTGCAACCGTAGTGAATCTATCGAAGACCACGAAATTAGGCGATTCAAACTCATAGTCGGTATACGCTCTATAGCTCTGAGGAGTCTCCATCGGCTTTTGAGACAAAGCGTTTGAAAGGTAGACAGCCGACCCCAGTCCCAATATTATGATTATGACGAGAATGATCGCCTTCAGTTTAGTCCAATACTGCATATGAAAGATTGCAGGCCTTCGAGAAGGAAACGTCTCTCGCACTCCTTCAACATCCGAAAATAGTTTCACAGCTGCTCGACCGAAAACGGAGAGTTGATACTCTCCCTGGCCGTTTTTGGAAACGAGTTCACCTAGACTGTCAAGGTGATATGTCAAATGGCCGCTGTCGATCTCTAGAGTCTTCAAAATCTCACTGAAACTGGCGGGTTTCTCCCCAATCATATTCAATATTCTTCTTCGGATAGGATGCTTTAACGCCTTGAACATTACAGAGTAGGTTTCACTTTCAGTATTCACTTGAGCCAACAATGCTCCCTCACAAGAACATTAATCATAAACGGTTCTGCCACAACGGAATGACTCTTGAAACTGATATGGAGGTAGTCAAGTATCTTCTCAATCCTATTCTTCATACCATCCGCGAATCTCTGGGCAAGATAGTTATAGTAGTGTTTCAGCGACATGACTCCATAAGCATGATCATCCAGCACCATTCTTACCTTGTACCATGCTGTGTTGAGTGACGTGTTCAGGCTTATCCCCGTCTTGAGTCTCCAAGATACGTCACCGTTTGATGAGAACGTCATATTCAAGTCGACGTGAGCTTTGGAATAAAACGGCGTGTACAAGAGATCAACTTTCGAGTACTCCACAATCAAGATCTGTGAATCGTATCTGTCCAACACTTTACCTGTCAATTCCACATCTGAGAAGACTTGATCAAGATCTCGGACAAGAGCTTCTCTCAACTCATTCGATATAGCCCCATCTTGAACGTAGATCAGGAGATTGGATTTGACCTGAGGGGTTCCCAGAAGAAATTCTCTCGGATAACCCTCAAGCGTCGAATCATTCTTCGATGCACCGAAATCTACAAGAATGAATGATGACACAACAATGATGGCTATTAGAATAATGGAAAAAACACGATTTCTTTCCATGTCCTCATCTCTTGTAGAGAGAAGAGGAGACTGATGATATAATAGAGTTCTCGTGAAGAAACCTTCACTAAACAAAGGAATAGAATTCCATTGGTATATGGCCGCGGGAAACTATGCAGTCTGCACAATCTAGTTGACTTTCTTGCGATGGTATCGAACGCCAAAGTATATTAGAACCAGACCAAGAGGTAGCCAGACGAGGTTTAGACCCGAGAAGTCGAGAAAGCTAAACATCCACATCTCAACAATCGTCACCATCGACACCCATATTGGCTGGGTCCGCAAGTATTCGCTTTCCACTAGGTATTCAATCCCTTTCGATCCCGTTTCTATGTAATTTGCATATGCGAGCGTGATTAGAAGAGGACCCATTAGGGCGAGGAAGCCTAGAAAAACGAGAGTCTTTCGCACCTCAATCATCAAATCGAGGCTGCTTTTATCTGACTATTTCAAGAATTCGCCACGTTACCGGTTGGTAAAGATTTCTTC
>CAYXJU010000214.1:0-3102 GCA_964464765.1 uncultured Candidatus Bathyarchaeia archaeon
CTCCAACCTACCACCGTAGCTCACACTCATTGTTTGTCAATTCTTCTAGATTGTTCCTTGAGTTCTGACCAAGTCCTAGGGAAATCAAATATTTTTTCAAAAAACGTTCGATCGCTCTCCGAGCCTTCGACGTACATTAGTATCCAGACTTTTTCTGTTCTTACGGTCATGTTAGCTTGTGTCCCCGACTTTCGGCACAACTGCAGAGAAATTCTTGCTGTTCCGTTCTTTGCTGTTTCAAGGCCGACTTGGTGTGGTCCGTGTGCATAGTACGTATTTCCCGGGATATTGGGCAGTTCAGCTCCTATGAGTACTAACCGTCCAGCATACTTTGAAGGCAACTTATCCGGCCCGTAGGAATAGTCAATTTCTATCACAACTGCATCTGGGTACTCTCTTAGGATTCTGAGGCTGCATAGATCGGTCTGAGGTGTAGGTGTCCGTGTCGCAGTGAGAGGTGATGAGGATGTTTGGATAAGCGTAGGAGAGGTTGTGGGCATAGTGTTTGGGGTAGGTCTTGCTCCATAGTACGCTCCTAGAGCTACTACGCCGAAGGCGGCAGTCGCAACCGCGGCACGCTTGGAGAATCTTCTTCTCGAGATCGTAACTTCACTGGTTATAGTCGGCAAGGCTCCAGAAGGTTTTTCCAACAACAGAAGTCGGTTTCCATCTTTGATACCTAGTTGCTGAATTGTCTTGGAATATTTCTCTACTGCTTTGCCGTTAATCGCAAGACCCCAGTCTCTCTTGACTAGATGAAGACACTCACAAATAGTACCGAGAATTGATTCCAAGCTGTGATCGGCTTGAACCTCCAATCTGACAACTTTTCTTAATTTTGGAATGTCAATGTAAATCTCCATTTTACGACTTCCAACTCCTTCGCCAGAAGATACGGTCCGCGTTGCATGAAATTTTGAAGAGGCTTCTTTATGTTTTTTTGCTCTCCATATGCCAAGGATCAAGATTGTCGCAACGAGGCAGACTATCAAGACAACAGTGACAGATTCCCATATTGATGACTTAGATGCAATAGATGGTGAGGTTAACATCGTACTCTCTGACATAATCTGTCCGATCTCAGACACCAAAATATTTGCTCCTACATAACCTTCATGTACATAGCGAATGGTACCCTTGCCGTCGATGAGGTGGATTTGTGGAATTAAGTTTTTTACACCATAATTCTTATAATGATTTAGCCCACCTATTACGGAGCGTGCGAAGATCCAATTGTAACCGTGACTTTCGGCAAAACCTCTTATTTCCTTATCAGTAAAATCTGGCGATTCAACAATGACATACACTATGGCGACTTGATCCTCAGTATACAAATGACGAATTTGTTTAACTTCCTCAATCTGGCGATCACAAGGCGGACACCAGTCGGCATAGAAATCAAGTAGAATGACCCTTTGTCTCAATTCAGACAAAGTAAACGATCTATTGTTCACGTCTCTAAATTCAATACTAAGAAGTGATAGCTCGCTAGCGTGTGCTGATTTGATCTCAATTTCCTGCCACGAATGCAAAGCATTTACCTTTACCAGATCGAAATTGGCAAACACAGATAGTTGGATTAATAGCAGTGCCAAGAAAACATGACTTTTCATAGATGTCTAACTCACATTGATGATTACTTCTCATCCTTAATTTCAATGACCCTCGGAGTTGAAGCAACGTCTAGGACTTTCAGACCTGATGTGTTATCAATTTTCGTCAGACTTTCTGGAGTAGAAATCCCCAAAATCCGAGGTTTTCTGCTGCGTTCTCGTCTTCTATGCCCTATGTAGAATCCAACAACAATGACCCCCAAGGCAGAAATGAGGTATGGGAGGAGTGCACTCCACCCGCTAGGCCTTTCCATGGTAACCGAGAGAATGAACCGTTCACCTTGAGAGGGGATGTCTTTTCCGGAGATCACTATTTGCCAGTTTCCAATAGTCGGCTTTTCGATCTGCAGAAGACTTTGTGTCGATGACGTTAGTCCTGCTTCATACACTCTACCCTTGGGGTCTTTCATGGCAAGGTTGACGGTGCTGCCGCCCCAAGACGTTTGGGCTGTCAGAAGGTCTACACCCGGAACGATATTTATGAATCGAAAGATTTTCTGTGCCTGAAAAATTGTGCTGACAAATGAGGATTCGGGGGCTCCGTCAGAATCCGCCTTGAAGTATTCTAGTAGACGCTTATAGTCTGTCTTTGTGATCCATGGGGTGTCCCCGATTCCTAGTTTATCGTTCATAAGGCCAGGGTCGCCGTCGTAGGGCATGTGCCCTTCGGGCCAATAGCCGAAAGCCTTCTCGCCACTATGACCTCCACCCAACGGGGAATGTGAGATCTCGTGGGCAATAAAGTGGTCCACACCTATCGAAACTGCTTGAGGGCCTAGAGGGTTTGACCTCCCGCCAACTTCTCCCCATATTGTACGCTTAAAGAAGCCTCTGTCAACGACTCCAACTGCATATCCTGTTTCATAACCGTACTTCTTCTGAAGACTATTGAGCTCCCCCCAAACAAAAGCAAAATCAAACGGCATTCTCGTCACTTCGATTACTTCATCACTTATGGAATACTGAACTTGAGCGGGGTCAATAGGAAAGACTCCACGAAGATACTTGATAGCACTATCGGAGATAATAGTCATCTCATTTGGCGAGGGAGCTGCTATTTCGTTTCTGACACCGACAGGGACAAATAGCACTATGATTCCTTTCATCACTACAGTTTCAAAGGTCTTGCTTTTCTGGTTGTTGTCATCTCTATTTTCTTTGAATCGTCTTCTCATTTCGGAAGTCAGTTGCAGTCTTAGGGTGATCTCTGCTTTTCCGGGATCTTCTATCGCAAATACTCCTGAAGATGGAAAATGGTATTCTTTTTGCCCATAATTCACCAATTCTTGGCTGGTTAGCGGAGCACTCGCGCCATAATCAATGATTACATCGACAAGACAAGGAATTCGAAAAGTGTTGATTACCGTTGCACGAATAACCGTTGATTTCCTCACGACAAGAGGAACCCCATACACAGCTTGCACAGGCTCAAAATCAACAAGTTCTATGTCCCCTTCTTCAGTGTCCGGACTTGGCGGCGGTTTTGGAG
>CAYXJU010000215.1:0-3093 GCA_964464765.1 uncultured Candidatus Bathyarchaeia archaeon
CGGCATTGTATACTCTTCTCCTGCTGTTAGTGATGGCGTTGTTTACATAGGATCAGTGGACAAGAAAGTTTATGCGCTTGACGCCGCTACAGGGGCACTCAAATGGAACTACACAACAGGCGGTTATATAGGATCTTCTCCCGCCGTCTGTAGTGGCGTCGTTTATATAGGGTCAGATGACATGAAGGTCTATGCGTTCGCGTGCGCGCGACCTCCATCCATAGCCAGCATTGTCCTTTCTCCTCAGGGTCCGACTCCTGACAGCCAAGTGAGTGTCTCAGCGACAATTACAGATCTTAGCTATGGTGTAAAGATGATCTCGCTGCACTACTCCACGGATGGTGGAAGCACTTGGACCATTTTGCCCATGAGCCTTAGCACAGGATCGACCTACACGGCCATTATACCTAAGCAGACAGACGGCACAACCGTGCAGTATAAGATCAAGGTTGAAGACAATGCAGGAAACATTGTTGAGTCAAACATTGCTTCATACACCGTTCATGCGCCGACTCCAGCTATACCTGGTTTTCCAATAGAAGCATCGATCATAGGCATAGTGATGGCAGTAGCTACACTGACATTGCTCAAAAGAAAAAAGCTGACAATAATACCAACAAAATGCAAGGTTGAATTTGAAAGCTAGAGATGGGATCAAAACTTTGGCCCGTTTTGATTCAAGCACAAGAATCTCAATTACTCTGTTTATTCTCTTACTCAGTTCTTCTTTGGTGAGAACCTCAGCACCCCGGCTCACGGTTCAAGGCAATTTAACAGACCTATCCTCCGTAGTGGCGGGAGTCTCATCAATTTGTGCAGTAGGAGTGCCGTGCCCGTTATTCGCCTTGAACTCAACCCCGGTACCTGTTGTGGCCGGAGATGAGGACACAACGCTTTTTCCCTCAATTGCAGCCATGGCATCTTGGCTAGGAAGCGGCCGCGTTGTTGCTTTGGGTCACGACAGCTTGGCCAATGAAGCGTTAGGGCTTTGTGATAACAAACTATTCAGAAACAACATTGTTGTTGACGCATGTGCGAACTTCAATGGTCAACCCATCTTTCACATCCTATATTCTAATGTTGAGCTACAGACCATCTATCAGGCATTTTCCTACATTGAAGCAACTACTGCTGATCATCCAAGCGACCTCCCCTTCCTCCTGCAAAACGATGCTTCTATGCGCAATGACTACACTCAAGCACATATACTTCTCGCAACAGCGACTATGGAGTTGACTCAATCGAGTCCGCAACGCCAAGAAATCTACGACTTCTACAAGAATCTAATCAGCTCCTATCCACAATACTTTTCGAAGAACATCGCATACGATAAGAATACTCAGAGCGTGATGGCTTGGATACGCGAGCGGGTCTATCGAAGCTTCGTCAATTCTGTGCTCTATGGGAATGCGTTGACTGGTGACCGGAAGAACGAGATTGCGACCACGATAGGGTTCACAGGCCGGTATTTGGACATATGGAACGAATTCTCTGTGCTGCTCTTGGATAACACGGGACTAAACGAGAGACAGAAAGATTTCATCTACGATCTTCTCAAATCGATTCCGAAGGAACTTCATAATCTTCGCGCAATTTCGGTAATTGATAATCTTGGTACGCTTCCGCCTTCGACACCTGCGATCTCACTATGGGGATGGGGTGACATCTTACAGACCGTGAACATTTTTGGTATCGATATAGGAGCAATGCAGGAAAACGGTTTTCCAAACGATGTTCAAGCACAATACTCTGATGTGTTTTGCCTCGTGGTGGCTCATGAGGTAAATCACATCGTCGATGCGTTCTACGTTTCCAAGCATGCAGCCCTCAGCAACAGGAAAAGCGAGCTGATAGGACGTGCGGGAAACAATCATATGAATTATCTGAGAAACATGCTCCCGGACGGGTTCTTTATCACAGCTCCACAAGAGTTCTTCGCATCGATATCAAATCAGTGGTTTGCTAATACCTCTCGCACTCTAGAGTTGGCGTTGGTTCGATTCAACGAAGGATATAAAGAGCCTCTGAACCAATTTCTCTTCTTCGCAGATGTGTACTCTCTAGGAGTTGGACAGACCTTTTTCTACACGATGGACACCCAAGGCCACATTGAAAGAATGGCTGTCTCAATTAACAGAGACCAGAACGGACACATCAACTCTTTGACCTTAAATGGACTCACGTACTATTTCACCCTTGACGAAAAAGGGAACGTGCTTGGGACACAGACGGTGCAAGATTCCTCACCTCCATCAATAGCCGACCTGTCTTATTCACCGCACGATCCAACCCCTGACGACGAAGTAAACGTTTCAGTCACCGTCACAGACCTCTATTCAGGAGTCAAAGCGGTCAATCTGTTGTATTCTACGGATGAAGGGAAATCTTGGAACAGCCTAGTTATGAATTCTAACGCCTCAAACTATACAGCCGTCATACCGAAGCAACCCGATGGCACAGCCGTACAATTCAAAGTGTCTGCAAAGGACAATGCTGACAACTATGCTGAATCAAATATGATATCCTACACCGTTCATGCACCGCCTTCCGCCATCCCCGGGTTTCCCGTTGAAGCGGTAGTCATAGGCATGGTGATCGCAGTGTTTGTACTAATACAATTCAGAAAGAGGCGATCAGCGTCACACACAATTAAGATTAGAGGCGTTTCGATGCATGATCAATGAAAAATCGCCCTTGCGAAGAGATCAAGCGATCCAAGAGATGGAGTGGAGATTACTTGCGACATCTTCACTCATCGAGATTTCTATCAAGATAAAATTCTTGAACATGGTCTGAAACTCGAAATCAAGAGTTCTGATGAAAAAGAAAAACGTCTTTCTAGATCCTTCGCGTTATTATCGACTGTTTTTTCTTGAGCAATGTTAGTGCGATTGCAGCAATTACTATACCTACCAATGTTGCCTCTATTGGAAAACCTGGTATAGCTGGAGCGGGTGCATGAACGGTGTACGATGTAACATTTGACTCTATGGAGTTTCCGGCATTATCTTTGGCATATATCTTGAACTGAACAGTTGTACCGTCTGCCTGCTTCGGTATTGTGGCTGTGTATGCTGAGCCGCTCGTCATCGT